>CAMBCF010000173.1 GCA_945864585.1 Bordetella parapertussis
GCGCGCTTTGCGCTGCCGGAAACCACGCTGGGCATATTGCCCGGCTGCGGCGGCACACAGAACCTGCCGCGCGCAGTGGGTGAACGGCGCGCCAAGGAATTGATCCTGATGGGCAAGGCGTTCACCGCGCAGGAAGGCTACGAATGGGGCATGGTGAACCGCGTGTTCGAACCGGCGGCACTGATGCCCGCCGCACTGGAAGCCGCAAACGCCATTTGCGCCAGCGCTCCGGTAGCGCTGCGTCAGGCCAAGACCGCGATACGCCGCGGGCTGGATGTTGATTTACGCACCGGGCTGGCGATCGAAATCGAAGCCTACAACCGTACCGTCGTCACCGAAGACCGGCTCGAGGGCGTGCGCGCGTTTGGCGAGAAGCGCAAGCCAAATTTCACCGGCAAGTAGCGTGCGCTGCGCGCACGACAATCACCCTTGATTACGTGCGCATAGCGCACGCTACAATTTCCGCTAGCGTCCCCGCGCCGCCGCCACAATGCGCCGAATCAAATCAGCGTAATCCACCCCCGCAAAACATTGCTCACGCCCAAAGGTATGGCGTCCCAAATCCGGGTTGGGATTGACCTCGATAAAAACCAAGCGGTTATCTGCTGTCAGGCGGTAGTCGATACGCGCGTAGTCACGCAGCTTGAGCGCATGAAAAATGCGCTGACTCGAACGGCGTATCTCGTTCATGACGGCCTGTGGCAGGCGCGCCTTGCGGTAACTCACCTGCCAACGTCTCTTATAGGCGTCATCATGCTTTAACCGCCGTGTCGCAAATCGCGGCGCGCCCCGGCCCTGCCGTCCCACCACCAGTTCCAGCGGCGGCAAAACCTGCGGCTTATTGCCCAGCAATGCCACAAAAAGATCGCGGCCTTCGATGTATTCCTCACACAGTACCGGCCCCAGCTTGCGGGTGCGCAAGGTGCCGAGGCGGGCGCGCAGTTCGCCGCGCGTTTTTACCAGCGCAGCGCCGCTGATTGCATCGGACCCATCGCCATAGTGAGGCTTCACGAATAACGGAAAAGGCGCGCGCGCGCTGCCGAGCAGGCCCACCGCGTGGTGTCTGGGCGTCTCCACGCCCAATGCTGCAACGACCGCCTTTGCCCGCGCCTTGTCGCGGGCAAGACGCAGGCCGTCACCTGCTGTGCCGGTATAAGGCAAATCCAATTTTTCAAGCAGGCCAGTAATAACGTGATCGCGGCTGCGATCACCGTCTATCCACTCGGTAAGATTGAACACCAGCCGCGGACTGAATGCGCGCAACTCCGCAATCGTGACATCGGTATCGGGGTCGTAGGGGACGACGGCGACGCGGCGATGTTGCAGCCTGAGCACGCGCAACACCTGCGATTCCACACTGCCCGCGTCTACGATAAAGGCGCCATTGGCCGCGCGACGCCCGGTTTCTGCATCGACCAGCAGTACGATGTCGCGATGCGCATTGCGCTTTTCCGGGGAAGGCATGCGCGGATTTTAGTGTACGCGTGCGCGTTGCGCACCTTTGTATGATTCGATTCCGACAATATACGGACAAATGCACTGAGTAGAGCCTGCCCCGGACTTGATCCGGGGTTGCGCTGAATAAAATGAAGCCCAACACAACGGCACGACGCGAAATATGCGCAATGCGGGATCGATGGCATTGCGCTGTGTTGGGCTTCGCAAGCTCAGCGCCAACCTACAACAGAATGTCAGGGGCGCATAGCGCACACGCAACCGCCGGAGAATGGTGCGCGATGCGCACCAACCAACTACTGTGGAACGGCGCAATGCTCCGCTTCAAGTGTGCCCTTGTCCCATTGCGCCGTATGGGATTTACACGCAGCGTAGCAGGAACACAAGCCGCGAAGGCGCATAAACCACTCGGCCAGTAGACATGCACGTCCTCTGTACCTATGCTGTAGTACTGCCGCCGCACCTGATCGCAGATTTGATCGAGCAATCGGGGAGCAGCAGAAACTGGGGGTATTTGTATTTTCGATTTAGGACTTACTTATTTTTGACGAAACGTTTGATTCAATTGAATATTTTGAACTGCAACAGGTATAGGCGCAGCTTTTTGGTGTTTTGCAAAGCGTCGTACAAAACGCCAACTTTGAGTTAGCCGTTACCAAGACCGTGAAGAATCAATACGTCGGTGACATTAACGATTTCCGAAAATACGGTCTGATTCGCGCTCTCACCGGGGAGGACGAACTCAAGCCGGGCGTGTGCTGGATGTTGACGCCTGACGATGGTCGAACTGACGGACGGTTCCTAGACTATCTGGATAAGCCTCGCCAGTGGAGAGACTTGGATGCGAAAGCTTTTGACGCCATGCGTCAAATCGTCCACGAACATAAACGTCGTGAAGTATCCTTGGTCAAGGAATCAGGCATTCTGCCACGCGCCAAGTTCTTTGCGCCCATTCTCCACGATGATCGCGAAAGCCGAATCACATATTTTGTAAGCGCAAAAGCAGCGCTTCGCGGTGTGGATCTCTTGTTCTTCGATCCTGACAACGGGCTCGAAATCCCGTCAGTCCCATTCGGACGCAGGCGATCACAAAAATACCTCTACTGGGCTGAGGTTCCTGAGTTCTTATCCGCCGATTGCGCCCTCTTAATCTATCAACACTTTCCGCGCGAGGAACGTCAGTCCTACGTGCGACGTCGCGCTTCTGAAATCTCTCAGGCATTGGGTCATGTGTCAGTGTGCACTTTTCGAACGGCCTATGTCTGTTTCTTCCTCGTCGTCCGGACACCATCAATGCATCGGCACTTTCGAGATCGAATCAGTAATCTTGAACGCCGGTGGAATGGGCAGTTTCAGGTGCAATGGCATGGTAACTGCTAACAACACGCCCCACGCGAAAGCGCACGAAACGCCGTGTCAGATCGAACGTCTATCGGCGCGCGCCGGTGGGCGTGGACGTTAAGAGCGCCTCCGCCACATGCCTCCTGTTTTAAACGACGTACATTCTCAACTGAATGCCACGGAGGTCGCGCAGATTGCGCGCCCACAGTCCTTGCCTGAGCTGCAGGCCAGTATCAGGCGCGCGCGCGCGGAAAGCTTGTCTATTTCTGTTGCAGGCGGGCGCCACGCGATGGGAGGCCAGCAGTTTGCGGCCGATTCACTGCACATCGACATGAGCGCATTGGATCTGGTGCTGGACGCTGATCCGGCTCACGGCTTGCTGCACATGGAAGCCGGCGCCGACTGGCCTAAGATCATCGCTGCCAGTCATAACATGGCGCATGGGCCCGGCGGGAGCTGGAGTATCCGGCAAAAGCAGACCGGCGTGGATGCGGTCAGTCTCGGCGGCTCTATCTCGGCCAACGCGCACGGCCGTGGTTTGTTAATGCAGCCGATGGGCGCCGACATCGAAGACCTCACGCTGGTGAATGCGCTGGGCGAGTCGCTCGTGTGCAGCCGCAACCAAAATGCCGAACTGTTTTCGCTGGTCATCGGCGGCTATGGCTTGTTTGGCATTATTTACTCTGCAACGCTGCGCCTGACACCCCGGCAGCGCGTCAAACGCGTGGTCGATATCATCGATCTGGACGACGCGATGAATGCGGTATTCCGGCGCGCGTGCGAAGGGTGCCTGTATGGCGACTTTCAGTTCGTGATAGACACCCAGGACGAGGGATTTTTGCGGCGCGGCGTGTTTGCCTGGCACAAGCCTGTCACCACAGCGGAGACAACCTCTGCTGCAACGGCCGATCTGGCACCCGATACGTGGCTAAAGTTGCTCAAGCTTGCTCATGATGACAGGCAACAAGCGTTTCGGCTCTATTCCCAGCATTACCTGAGCACCGACGGCAATCACTATTGGTCCGATACCATACAGCTCAGCACTTATATTCCGAGTTATGCGGATTTTCTCAAAACCACGCGCGCTGCGGATGCCGCACCCGCGGTGAAGGAAACGCTGGTGATAGGCGAACACTATGTGCCGCGCGATCAATTGCTGACCTTCATGCAGCAGGCACGCGGCGTGTTCCGGCGGTTTCGTACCGAAGTGATTTACGGCACTATCCGCGCGATCATGCGCGACACGGATTCATTTCTACCGTGGGCGAAAGCCGATTTCGCCTGTGTCATTTTCAACCTTAGAACGCCGCACACCGATTCCGGTTTACGGCAGACCGCCGATACTTTTCGCGCACTGATTGATGCCAGCAATGGGTTGGGTGGCAGTTTCTTTCTGACCTACCATCATTACGCATCGGCGGCCCAGGTCGAAGCCTGCTATCCGCGATTCCGCGAGTGGCTCAGCCTGAAAAAGCGCTACGATCCGCACGAGTTATTCAGCAGCACCTAGTATACGCATTACCGGGATGCCTTCGCTGCCTATGCCAGCGCCGCAGGATGAAACCGGCGCAGGCGAGCAACACCGCCAAGGTGATTGCCGCCAGCACGATACTGCTCGCCAGCGACCCGCGCACCTCGGCGCAAGTGGCGCCGGGCGCGGCGGGCCTGTGTCATTCAGCTTCATGACGAAATGGCTGGATGGCGGCTCGGGTTTCCGGCCGCATAGCTGGTTAATCGAATGCTGGCTGGCATGGCGCAATGAACCTTTCATGTCGGCATTTGAGCCACTAGCCATGCAGGACTTTCTTGCAGCCCATCGATTCAGGATAGTGGAAATGGCCCTGACGCGCCAATTCACCGAACCATCGGCAACCCGGGGGCCGATGCTTGAGGGCGAAAACCTGGTGGTGTGCGAGCCTGTCTGAGCATGGGACAGTGGCATGCGGCACGAAAGGTATGGGAGTACCCGTAGGGCGCAATCCCATTGCGCCGAACGCGAATTACATACGGCGCAATGGGACAAGGGCACACTTGAAGCGGAGCATTGCACCCTACCCTTGGTGTTTTGCGTGGGCTCTGTTTTGTGCGTGCATATCCGCGGATAATTCCGCCCTTGATTGGTCGGCGTTTATCTGCAGCCCAAAACGATGCTGCAACCTAACGGGAGGAGCGAAGCAATGGAATACCGCCGGCTCGGCAACAGTGGATTAAAGGTATCGCCCATCTGTATCGGCACCATGATGTTTGGCGAGCAGACCGACGAGACAGTCGCGGGACGCATCGTTGATTCGGCGCTCAGTGTCGGCATCAATTTCATCGACACCGCCGACAGCTACGCCAAGGGCGGCTCCGAGCGCATGGTCGGCAAGCTCATCGCGAAGCACCGCGAGCGCTGGGTGCTCGCGACCAAGGTGCAGAATGCAACCATCCCTGCCGATCTGAATTCGGGCGGCGGCGGCCGCAAGTGGATGACTTTCGAACTGGATGCCGGTCTCAAGCGCCTCACCACCGATTACATCGACATCTACTACCTGCACCGAGACGACCTCGAAACGCCGCTGGAAGAAACCGTCAGCACCATCGGCGATTTCATCCGCGCCGGCAAGATGCGCTACTTCGGGCTCAGTAATTTTGATGGCTGGCGCATTGCCGAAGTCGTCAATACCTGCCGCAGAATGGGGGTGCCGCAGCCCATCGTGTTGCAGCCGGTCTACAACGCGATGAATCGCAGCGGCGAAGTCGAGATGTTTCCGGCATGCGCGTACTACGGCATGGGCATCGTGCCGTAGAGCCCGCTCGCGCGCGGCGTGCTCACCCGCAAGTACCTGCCGGGAGGCAAGCCGGCAAGCGATACGCGCGCCGGACGCAGCGACCGGCGCCTGCTGGAATCCGAATTTCGCGAACAATCGCTGATGCATGCGCAGCGCATCAAGGCCCACGCCGAAAAGCGCGGCATGACGGCAGGCCAGTTCGCACTCAACTGGGTGCTCAACAACCGGCTGGTGACCGCAGTGCTCGCCGGACCGCGCACCGAGCAGCAGTGGAGCGAGTACCTCGGCGCCCTCGATCACAAGTTTGAGGAGGAGGATGAAGTGCTGATCGATAGTTTGGTCGCTGCCGGGCACAGCTCCACGCCCGGCTATACTGACCCGAAATTTCCTATTCTTGGGCGGGTGGTGCGCTCTTGACCGCCGGTGTCGTAGCAAGCGGTCCCAGCGTAACCGCACTGCGTGTGCACGGCGCACCGTGTTTCGTGTCCACGTGCGCGTTGCGCACCCTTGCTACGCGGGATCGCATGGGTGGCGCGGGCCGTGAAAGCGTATAAACCACCTCACCCAGCCGCGAACAGCGCTACTGAAAGCATGATAGGATAATGATGTGCCGGAACTGAGTCGCTTCTATGGAATCATCATCCGCATGTTTGTGGAGACAGGTGGCCAGCACCACAGGTCGCATTTCCATGCCTATATGGCGACGACGTGGCAATATATACTTTATCACCCATCGAATTAATGGCAGGCTCGTTGCCACGCCGTCAGCGGCGCCTTGTGGAGGCGTGGGCTGAATTGCACGAAGTTGAGTTGTTGGCTGACTGGCAGTTGCTCCAATCAGGACAAGTGTCGCTGCCCATTGCGCCGTTGTGAGGAGAACAACATGATTCACCCTATCTGTCGTGTGCAGGGCTTTCAGATCAACGCCCCGTATACCTTACATGTCCAGTTTGACGACGGAACCGAGCAGATCATCAACTTCGAGCCGGTTTTAGCGGGTCAGCTTTTCGGGCCGTTACGCGACCTGTCGTTATTCAATCGAGTTCAACTTGACCTGGAGTTTCACACGCTAGTGTGGCCCAACGGAGCTGACTTCGATCCGGCGACGCTGCACGATTGGCCCGACCATGTTCATGAATTTACAACGCGCGCCCGCCAGTGGGAACTCACGTATGCATAGGCCACTACTGCGCCGCATGGCCGTCTGACGACCCATTCAGTGCGATGCGCTGCGCTTATTGCGGCCTACGCTGGCTTAACCTTCCCCGCCACCCTATGCGGATCCAGAATCATCCGCGACAATGCAATCAGTGGTATCAGTCCAACCACCACGATGGTCAGCGCCGCAGTAGAGGCCTCGGCCAAGCGTTCGT
>CAMBCF010000174.1 GCA_945864585.1 Bordetella parapertussis
CATGGATCACTTTATAGCAGAGACCGGCGGAAAAAGCCAGCCCCCGGCAAGTCCGCCAAGCGATCAGCGCGTTACGCTGAACAATGACCCGGACTGTGCCTCAGTGAGTCCCAAGTTTTAAGCCCCAAGTTTTAAATTGAGAATTGCTGGCATAACCCAGCGAGCCGTCAACCCGAGGGAAAATCCACTACACTACGACTACAGGTTTTAAATTGAGAATTGCTGCTTGTCCAACGTGGTATGAGCCTGAAGCGCTGAACTTTACTCAATTGATGCAGTGCCGGGGATAACAGCAGCCAAACAACTGGAGGGCGATACGATGACAAACCTTGATCACTGCTACAACATTTTTGATCTGCGCGAGGTTGCCGAGCGCCGCCTGCCCAAAGGGATCTTCGAGTACGTCGACAAGGGCACTGAGGACGGGATTTCGCTCGAGGAAAACCGGGCGGCGTTTCAGCGCATCAAACTGCGCACGCGCTTTCTCAACGATTGGTCAATGCGTGACCTTGGCACCGAGATCTTCGGCAAGCGCATCAACCTGCCTTTTGGGATCGCGCCGACGGGCAGCGCCGGGCTGATGTGGTATCAAGGCGAGGTGGAACTAGCGAGGGCCGCTGCCGCGGCGGGCATTCCTGTTACGCTGGCCATGGGCGCGCTGACCTCGATGGAGGAAGTCACGAAGGCGGTGCCCGATGCACGCAAGTGGTTCCAGCTTTATCCCTGGGAGGATCAGGAGGGCAACTACGAAATGGTCACGCGTGCGCGCGACCTGGGTTGGGAAGCTCTGGTGGTTACGATTGACAACGCGCCGGGCCGTGGGCGCGAGCACAACGAGCGCAATGGCTACTCCTTTCCGTTCAAGCCCAACGTTACGGCGACGGTGGACATGATGATGCATCCCGGCTGGATGTGGCGCGTGATGCGCAAGTACCTCATGAACGAAGGCATGCCCACCAACGCCAATTTTCCCGAGCGCTACCGCCATACGATCCTCGACGGCAAGAAACGCACGCGTCCGAAGGCATTCCAGGCGATGACCTGGGAACACATTCGGAAATTCCGCGACTTCTGGCCGCGCAAACTCATCGTCAAGAGCATACTGAGCGGTGATCAGGCGAGGGCCGCCGTCGATGCCGGCGCCGATGGCGTGATTGTGTCGAATCACGGTGGACGCGCCTTCGACAGCGCCATAGCGACCATAGACATACTGCCGGAGATCGTGGAGGCGGTCGGCGACCGCTGCACTGTCATACTCGACAGCGGCATCCGCCGCGGCAGTGACATCGTCAAAGCATTGGGCCTCGGCGCCAGGATGGTGTTGGTCGGCAGGGCGACGCTTTACGGCACGGCATGCGGCGGGCAGGCGGGCGCCGCGAGGGCGATCAAGATACTTTCAGATGAAATGGAGCGGTCCTTCGGCTATGTTGGCGCGCGCCAGGTTTCCGAAATCGGACCGCACATTTTCGCGCGTCGCAACCTCGGGGAGTAGATAATCAGCCCGCCTGCCGCATCGCGGCCGCCAGTTTGTCGAGCGTGGCGAGTGTCTTGTCCTTGTCCTCCGAGGCAATGGAGAAGACGACGCGATTGATGCCGGCATCCCGGTAGCGTTTCAGGGTATCGGGTTCGGCAGGCGGGTTGAACGTCGTAATCGGGATTGCCGCCGGATCGCGCCCGGCCGCTTTTGCCATCTCACGAAACGCCGGCAGGTGCTCAAGGACGTCGTTCCCCCCATATTCGGGACGTGTTGCGTGCGGAATCCACCCGTCGCCGAACGCGACGGCGCGCCTCGCACCGTGCGGATACATGCCGCCGACGATGACCGGCAGCGGCTTTTGTATCGGCTTCGGCCACATCATCAGAGGGCCGAACTTGACGTGGGTCCCGTTGAACTCGGGCTTTGGCCTAGTCCAGATCTCGCGCATGGCGCGCACGCGTTCCTCCATCAGCTTGAAGCGGCCCTTGAAATCGCTGGTGCCGTGGTTAGCCATCTCGTCCTCGTTCCAACCGGCGCCGATGCCAAAGAGGAAGCGGCCCTTGGAGATTTGGTCAAGGCTCGCCACCGACTTCGCGGTCTGGATGGGATCACGCTGCACGACGAGGCAGATGCCGGTGCCGACCTTAAGCTTCTTTGTCACCGCGGCAGCCGCCGCAAGCGTTACGAAGGGGTCCATCACATCGTAGTATTTCTTCGGAAGCTCGCCGCCTTGCGGGTAGGGCGATTTGCGGGTCAGCGGAATGTGGCTGTGCTCCGGCGCCCAAAGGCTTTCAAAGCCGCGCGCCTCGAGCGCGGCGCCGATCTCGACCGGCCCAATCGAATAATCCGTAAAGAAAATCGCAACGCCGTAGTTCATGTGTTTCCTCCGTCTACCACCCTCAGTCCATCGTCACTGGCTGCGCCGCGCTCTGAGCGGCGAAGATCGAGCGATAGCCGACCTGATCCCAGCGCGGTGGTAGGCGCGCCGGATACGGCTCCATGTGGACGTGCAAGGGCTCCTCGCCTCGCACCAGTACGCCCGTGCGCTTGGTGGGTGACGGCGCCGGCGTGAGCGGCAGCGTGTCGGCCGCGGAGTACACGTTTAAGAGCAGCGGACGAAGGCGCGGCGAGTAGTTGACGGCCGAGCCGTGTACGACGCGGCAGTGGATCAGCACCACCGTGCCGGCCGGCCCGCACATTTCGACGTTCCGGTCGGTCGGCAGGGTCGCTGCATCGCGCGCCGAAAGCGCTCCGCTCCAGCGGCCACTGTCGTCGAACTGTTCGAACAGCGGCCCGCGGTGCGTGCCCGGCAGCGCAACGAGCGGACCCTGCTCGGCGCTGGTGTCATCGAGGTAGACGCCGAAGGTGAGCACGCTGAAGCTGGTGTGCGGCCACGCCTGGATGTCCTGGTGCCAGTGCACCGCGTCACCCCCGTCCGACCACTTGAAATTCAGCTTCGAGCTGTGGAAGCGCACATCCGGGCCAAGCACGTCCGCGACCAGATCGACCACCGTCGGATCCTGCGCGAACGCCCACAGTTCAGGATGCTGATCCACGGCCTTGCATAGACGGCGGATGTTCGGCTTGGCGGCGGAGTGATCCGGCGCCAGGTCGAACTGATCATCGGAGGCCGAGAGCGCCCGCGACGCCTCGACCTTGGCGGCGACAACCGCTCGGAGCCGATCGAGCCGCGCGGCGCCGACGTAGCCTGGCACAGTGACGAAACCGTCCTCAAAGTAGCGCTCGCGCGCCCGCCGATCCAGCACCAGCGGGTCCCTCTCCAGTACCCGTTCCTCGATCATCGCGAACCTCTTCTGCGTTTCAGCTGACTAGTAATACGTGCCCGGCGTCGCACCGCCGTCGATGGCAATGCTCTGGCCGGTGATCGCCGATGCATGCGGCGATGCGAGGAAGAGCACCATCGGTGCGATGTCCGATGGCTCGACGATGCGGCCAATCGGGAACTGGGCGGCGAAACTCGCCTCGGCCTCCGCTTCGCTTATGCCGAGTTGCTTTGCCCGGGCGGCGCGCCGCGCCGGGTAGCGGTCGGTCTTGGTGAAAGGCGGGTGGATGATGTTTGCCGTAATGCCCTCGGCTGCCACCGTCGTACTGAACTGCTTGACGAAGGCGACCAGCGCCGAATTGCCCAGCGCGCTGGGTAGCGCGTTGGCGCCGGCGTGGCGCGCGGCGGAACCGCCGATGCAGATGACACGGCTTGGCGACGACTTGCGCAGGTGCAGCAGGGCAGCGCGGCAGCAGCGCATGTAGGCCAGCGTTTTTCCGTTCAGCCGTTCCATCAGCCCGTCGTCGTCGAGCGTCTCGATGTTGCCGCTGATCGCAGTCGACGCGTTGTTGACCAGCACGTCGAGCCTGCCAAATGCGTCGACCGCCGCCTGCACTACGCCCGTACATCCCGCGGCGGTGAACAGGTCGACCGCGACGGCCTTCGCCTTCACACCCTTCGCCGCGATCTTCGCTTCCGCGTCTGCGAGTGCCGCTCTGTCGCGGCCGCAGATGGTGACGTTCGCACCTTCCTCTGCGAAGGCCAGCGCGATCGCGAGGCCTATGCCCCGGTTCGCGCCGGTGACCAGCACCGATTTACCCTTCAGACCAAGGTCCATATTCCGTATCCTCTTATTGTTGCCGCCGTCCTCGCGACAAGCCGCACTAGCCTGTCCGTGGCGAATTCGTAGTGTAGCTCGAATAATCTTTGCGGTGCAGTCTTGCGTAATCAGTTCACGAGCGCTACGCACTCGATCTCGCAGCCGTTGCCGAACCGAAGCTGCATCGACCACGCAGTGCGCGCTGGTGGGTTGACCGGAAAGAATTCGCGATACACCCGGTCCATCTCATCCATGTGCGAGATATCCGCCAGAACCACATGCACTCTCACCACGCGCTCCAGCGATGAGCCGGCGGATTCCAGCAGGTGCTTTATATTGTTCAGGGTCGTGCGAATCTGCTCGCCAATCGGCCCATGACTGCGCCCGCCTGTGCGCGGATCGATCGGCCCCATCCCTGAAAGAAACAGGTAGTCGCCGGCGCGGATGCCGGGTACGTGCGGCAGGTTAGCGCTGCGCGAGACATTGAGCAGCGGGTTCTTCGGCTGGATGGCTGAACGTGCAAGCTTCTCTGTCATCATGTCACGCCAACGCGGTGCATTCGATCATGACCTTAACACTGCCGGGCAGGCGCGCACCGCATACGGTGCGCGCGGGGGGTGGTTCAGGGAAGTAGCCGGCATACACCTCGTTCATGTTCGGCGCCTCCAGCATACTGTGCAGCAGCACGTTTACCTTCACCACCTTGTCGAGCGAGGAACCTGCTGCCTCCAGCATCAGCTTGAGATTGGCGAGTATCTGGTGGGTTTCGCTGATGGTGGTGCCTGGCGTTCGCTCACCGGTCTTCGAATCAACCGCGGTCAGGCCGGAGACGAACAGAAAATCGCCGCCCCGCACTACCATCGACAGCTGCTCATCGAAGCTGCGCCCCGCATCCAGCCCCGGCAGAGGTGGCGCAATCACTTCGCGCCGCAAGCTCATAGCCTGTCCTTCGCGCGCTTCATGCGGCGGCCACCACGTCGAGTTGCACCTTGAAACCGGCTTCGATCTGTGCGGTCCATACGGTGCGCGCAGGCGGGCCGTTCGACACGTACTGCCGGTAAACACGGTTGAGCACATCGTACTCGATGCTGTCATAGATCAGCGCATGCACCTGCACCAGCCGCTCGAGCGAGGACCCAGCCGATTCAAGCAGAAGCTTCAGATTCCCGAAAATGACATGCGCCTCGCTGGTCAGCGTGCCGTGCTGCCGCTCGCCGGTTTGCGGGTCTACCGGGATCATGCCTGAGCAGAAAATAAGCCCGCCGGCGCGGATTGCCGGCGACTGGCAATGTCCGTAGTGCTTGCGCAGATCGAGCCCGGGCAGCGGTGCTGTGATGACTTCGCGCATCGAATCTCCACTCAGGTTTCGACTGGATCCAAATGTAACCGAGATCTGCGTTTGCGTGTGTAGCTCCCGGATTGTATGCGACGCAGCTGGCATGGATGTAGACAGCGCGCGGCGCGAAATTGCCACCCGTTGACCGGCTTGATGCGGGAGGATAGAGTGACTGCATCGTAGCCCACAGGGTTTCCATAGCGCTATGCAACCAGGGTCCGGCATCCCGAGACAGGCAGTCCTCGCCGCACAGCTAATGCTGGCGGCGATGCCGCTGCACGTACTGGCACAGGACGCCTATCCCGCCCGCCCGATACGCATCATCGTGCCCTCCACGCCGGGTGGCGGCAGCGACATCAGCGCGCGCCTGATCGCGCAGGAATTCAGCAAACGCTGGGGACAGTCCGCGGTCGTGGAAAATCGTGCTGGTGCAGGCACGATTGTCGGCACCGACCTCGCCGCCAAGGCGCCGCGCGACGGTCACACACTGTTGATGGCGCCGGGTGCTTTTGCCACCAATCCTTCGACCTATAAGAAGCTGCCGTTTGACACGGTACGCGATTTCGCGCCCATCTCCCACGTGATGTCGATGCCGCAACTGCTTGCAGTGCATCCCTCCGTGCCGGCGAAAACCGTGAAGGCATTCATCGCGCTCGCCAAAGCGCGTCCGGGCCAGATACATTACGCGGCAGCGGGGCACGGCACGTTGCCGCATCTGACCATGGAATTATTCGCCAACATGGCGCAGATACGCATGATCAATGTGCCCTACAAAGGCAACCTGGGCATTGTAGATCTGCTCGGCGGGCGTATCGATGCGACGGTGTCGAGCAGCATGTCCGTGGTGCTGCCCCATGTGCGTTCGGGCAGACTTCATGCTCTGGCCGTGACTGCTGCTACGCGCATTCAGGCGCTGCCGGAGGTGCCGACGATAGCTGAGGCAGCCTTGCCTGGCTACGAAGCGCTGCAATGGGCGGGCCTGCTTGCGCCCACGGGGACGCCGCGCGAAATCGTGTTCAAGCTGTACAAGGAAACGGTTGCTTACCTGCGCAAGCCTGAGACCGTCGAATACCTTGCCCGGGACGGCAACATCGTCATCGCAAGCTCACCGGAAGAATTTACCGCCTTCATCAAAGCGGAAATCGCCAAATGGGCAAACGTCGTAAAAGCCGCAGGCATTCAGCCTGAGTGATCGCGGCGGGCGCGACCTGTTTGAATACCATGAAACCGCTTAACACAGAGGAGCTTTCCCGATGACGATCATCGATTCCCAGGTCCACGCGTATGCGGCGAACACGCCGCAACGGCCCTGGCACAATGTGCCGAATTGGCCCGCTCACGTTACGGGTGACGAGATGGTGGCGGCGATGGACAAGGTCGGCGTCGACGGCGCGATCTTCATCTCCGCCTTTTCCCTGTATCAGTACGACGCCAGCTATGCGGTGGAAGTGCAACGCGCCCATCCCGGACGGCTCGCCATCGTCAAGCCGGT
>CAMBCF010000175.1 GCA_945864585.1 Bordetella parapertussis
GTTAGTTGCCGATCGCTCAATTCAGACTGCCCAGCACCTTGCCCCACTTGGGATCAGGCCGATGCAGCATTCTGTTGCCTGCCGCATGCAGCGCGGCCCAGGTGGTCGATAAAATATTCAGCAGCACCGGCTTGCCGAATTCTGCTTCGATCATCGGCACCGCGTGTATCGCGAACCACAGGCCGCCGGGCATCAACAGCGCTTGCGCGTGCGGGGTTTCGCGCAATACCTGCCGGCCCAGTTCGAGCGCGAGTTGATGATCTTCGAGCGCCACCGAGTATTTGTTCTGATCGAGCGAACGCGCGCGTGAACGGCAGGCGAGCACTTCAATACCGGCCTCGGCAAGATAAGCGGTAAGCATTTGATTCACCTGCGCCGGCCAGCGCGTCGCCAACGCGATCTTGCTGGAGCCTAAGTGCTTGAGGGTCGCGATATGCGCTTCGACATCGGTGTCGCACGGCAGGCCGGTGCGCGTTTGCGCTTCGGCCAGAATTTCCAGCATGCGTTTGCGGCCGAGCGCGGAGGCCACCGGCACACCGCTGAGCGAAATGCGGTCCACCTTTTTTTTCGCCAGCAGCGCAAAGCGATCCCACAGCGTCGGCAAATTTTCCTCGACTGCGGCGAGGCTGTATTCCCTGAGATCGAGTCCAGTGGTCACCAGCATCATGCCTTCAGGCGCGACGCGGTAAAACTGATACGCATCCTGATCGGTATAAAGATGCGGGATAACGTAGCCGAGTTGGTACCATGGGCTGATGATGCTCATGTTGCGGGTCTCCCTGTAGGCGTAGTGCGCACGTTATAGCAGAGCGCGCGCCGCAACAAAACAGCGCCGACGCCCGCAGCCGGGCATATTCTAAAATATAAATTAAAACAGATGGTTACGGTAGGTCATTGCAGGCTATATCAACACCCGGCCCAGGGTAAATTTGTTCTATGAAATTTATGATGAAAATCAATGACGGTAGGGCGGGCACGCTTTTGGGCCCACGCGGATACCAAACCGCGTGGGCAGACGATAAACCTGTCTGCCCACCCTACGCTATTCTCTGAGAAAAAATTTACCCTGACACCCGGCCTGCGCGCGGTTGACCGCGCGGCAGACCGCGCATACAGTGCAGGTGCGAGCACCACGGGGTTTCAGTTTCCCATACACCATTCGGTAGAGGCGCCTATGCAACGCTGTACAGCCAGGGCCTGCGCAGCAGCAGGCATCTGTGTCATGTCGATAGCTTTCGGCGCGCAGGCGCAACCGGGCAGCGACCCGTTAGTACGCAGCTACCCGTCACGACCGATCCGCTTCATCGTACCCTATCCTCCGGGCGGCGGAACCGACATCGTCACGCGCGAGCTCACCCCGTATCTGGTGGAGGCGTGGGGACAGCAAGTGATCGTCGACAATCGCGGCGGCGCCGGCGCCACCATCGGGCACGGTATTACCGCGAAAGCCACGCCCGACGGCTATACCATGATGTTGGGCACCTCGGGTGGGCTGGTCAGCAGCCCGTTGTTCGGCGTGCAGGTCAACTACAACCCGCTGCGGGACTTTGAGCCTATAGGGATGCTGGCGGAGATCCCTTTCGTGCTCGCCGTGCCCACCGCGCTGCCGGCGAACAACATTCGCGAGTTGATCGATTTATCCAAGTCGCGCCCCGCCGGTCTCAATTTCGCTTCGCCCGGCGCCGGCACGCCCAACCATCTGGCCGGCGAGCTGCTGAAGATCCGCTCGGGCATGCGCTTCGTTCATGTGCCGTACAAGGGCGGCGGCCCGGCGATGACCGATCTCATTGCCGGGGAGATGCATTTCCTGTTTACGGGGATACCGCAACTGCTGCCTCACGTGCGATCGGGGCGGCTGAGGCTCATCGCCAGCGGGCATCCTGTGCGCAGCCGTTTGGCCCCCGACGCAGCCCCCATTGCCGAGGTTTATCCGGGCTTCAATTCCTCCACCTGGTTCTGCCTGTTGCTGCCGGCAGGCACTCCCAAGGCGATTGCCGCCAAGATCAACGCGCAGCTGAACCGGATCATCACCGCGACCGAGTTCGGCAACCGCCTGCTGCTGCAGGGCGCCGAGCCTGCGACCAGCACGCCGGAGCAGTTGATGGAAAAAATCCGCAGTGAAACCGAACGCTGGCGCAAGATCATCAAGGACGCGGGGCTGGCGACTGGCGGATAGTCAGTGGATCACAGCACGGGAATCTTCGCTTGCAATACCGCAGGGCGACCATCACGCACTACGGCAAGGCAGCGCTGAATCGCCGCCGCTGCGGTGGCAGGATCGGTCAGCATCTCGCCGTAGCCGCCCGCGGCTTCGCATACCTTGGCGAACGCCATATCGGGCGCAAGCCGCGCCTCGAATGCATCCTGTGACTTCGATGCGCCATCCGGGTACATGCGCAGTGTCGCCTCCTTCACCGCTGACCAGCCTGAATTGTCGAGCACCACTGTGAAGATCGGCAGCCGATACTGCCGCGACACCGCATACACCGAAGACGGATTGCAGAAGTAGAAGCTGCCGTCGCCAACCACCTGCACCACGTTTACCTCGGGCCGCGCCAGCTTGGCGCCGAGTGCTACGCCCGCCGAATAGCCCAGCCCGCCGCCGCCGGTAGCGAGTGATGTGCCGGGCCGCACGCGTGGAATCTGGCTGTACACCACGCCCGCGGTGCGTATCGCCTCGTTGACGAGGATGTCGTCCTCGGTGAGGGCCTTGGCCAATTCGGCGCACAGGTAATGCGGATTCACCGCGCCCGGGACGCCTGGGTTCGCGGCCAGCTTTGCCAGCGCATCGCGCCGCGCGTCGCGCTCAAGCGTCATCGCTGCAAGGCGTTGCGCCGCGGCTACACGGAACGCGGGTGTTGCTGCCGCCTGCAACGCCTCCAACACCTGCGTGAGAATTAACACGCTGTCTCCGGGCAGGCGCAGGTTCGACGGAAAGCCCCAGATCGGGAAGCGCTCCTTCACCACGTCAACGTCGATATGCGCCCACCAGGTCGCGGGATTCTCACGCGTGTCCTTGGGGATCCACGGCACGTCCACGTCCACCAGCAGCCCCGCGTCGGCCTGCGCCACGTGCGGTCCTGGCAAGGTGCCGCCCCAGGCCGGTGAAGCGCGCGAGATGTTGAGATGCACGGGATTGAATTCGAACACACGCATGCCGGCGAAGCGTGCGAGTTCCTCGATCACCTGCGGCGCGCGCGGATTGCGCCCGGCATAGGACGTGATCAGTATGGGATGCCGCGCCTCGAGCAAGCGTTCCACGATGGCCGCAACCGCTGCAGGCGGCGCCACACCTGCGCCAACCGCGCCGTAACGTGCAGCGGGAAACGAACGCACCGCAGTGGCGTCCCAGGTCTGCGCCAGCGTTTCGCGCGGCAACGTCAGGTACACCGGCCCCGGCGGGTCGCTGTGCGCGACGGCATGGGCGCGCCGCAGTACTTCCTTGGTGACGATGCCTGAGGGGAGCGTCCACTCCCATTTCACGTAGTTGCGCACCAGCGCGCCCTGATCGAACGGCTCCTGGATGAAATGCACATAGGTATCGCGCGAGCCGGGCAGCTCGCCGCGCACGGTGTAAGGCGCCTTGCCCGCCATCAGCAGCAGCGGAATGCGGCTGCGGCAGGCGTCGTGCAGCCCCATCGCCGCGTTCGCGGTGCCGACGTCCACGTGCACCAACACCGCCTGCCCGCGGCCGCTCACCATGGCGTAGCCGGCGGCCATGTTTACCGCGGTATTCTCGTGCGGGCACAACAGCGTTTTCGGGAACGCGCGCCCCGCAGCGCGCCAGCGCGCCATTTCCTCAATCAGCGGCGCATGGTCGGTGCCCAGATTGCAGAACAGATACTCGACGCCGATCTCGTTCAGGCCTTCGAGAAAGAAGTGGGCAGTTGAGTTCAGGGTAACCGGCAGCGGATTGTCCATGTGCCCTCGCTATACTCTGTATTGTTCATCATAAAGATAATCGGACAGCGAGGGTGGGCACGGTTTTTGTGCCCACTCCGTTCGCGTGCGGTTCACATTCGATGGCGTGGGCAAAACAAAGAGCGTTTTGCCCACCCTACATGATTTTGTTTTTCCATCGGCAGCAAGTGTAGCGTGAGCAAAACGCAGCGTGCTCGCGAACAACGTAAATCAACGGGGCGAGGCGCATAATCGCTAAGTGCGCTCACGCAACAGCACCAACGCATCCGCCGCAACCACGCCTTTCCCCTGCCCCCGCACGAACAGCGGATTGATATCGATCTCGGCTACGCGATCGCGATGGTCGTGGATGAGCCACGACAGGCGCACCAGCACATCGACAACGGCATCCACATCAAGCGGCGGCGCGCCGCGATAGCCATCGAGAATCTTCGCGCCCTTTAACTCCGCCAGCATCTCGCGGGCATCCGCCGCCGTCACCGGCGCGAAGCGGTGCGCCACGTCGTGCAGCACTTCGGTGAGCACGCCGCCCAGGCCCACCATCACGTAGGGGCCGAAGTGCGGATCGTTCACTGCCCCTACGATCATCTCGACGCCGGAGGCCATTTCCTGCACCGAGATGCCGTCGATGCGTGCGTTAGGCGCGTGTTTGTGTCCGCCCGCGGTTACGGCTTGCGCGGCGGCTTTGAGTTCTTCGAGTGACTTCACGCCGAGGCGCACGGCATCGGCTTCGGTCTTGTGGGGAATATCGGCGGAGGCGAGCTTGACGGCCACGGGGAACGTTACCGGCTGGTCTTTAAGCGCGAGTATTTCGTCCAGAGACAGCAGCACTTCCTTGGTCGCGGGTATGCCGTAGCGCGCGAGGCATTGTTTCGATACATGTTCCGCCAGCGCGCCGGTGTGGTTGCCGAAGTCGAGTAGCTGTTTCTCCAAAGGCCGCGCTTCGGGTGTATCACTGCGCGAGAAATATTTCTGCCGCTTCATCGCAAAATCGGTGAACAAGCCGACCGCGCGTCCTGCATCGGCGGCGAAGCTGGGGCAATAAATGCCGTTCTTTTCCAGCTCGCTTTTTATGTCCAGGTCTAGTCCGGGCACGGGCGCCCAGCCCACGATAATCGGCTTGTCGGTGCGCCTGGCGATGTCCAGAAATTTCGGCAGCCACTCTTTGAGAATGGGGCCGCCGGCGCTGCGCACGTGCAGCATGTCCCAGTTGGGTTCATCGAGAATGATTTCCAGCACCGTGTGTTGCTTGCCGTACACCGGCGTGGTGTCGATGGGGTTGCCGCGCGAGCCGTAGTCGGCGACTACGGCTTTTAATTTTTCGGCTGTTTCTGGCGAGGGCAGGGGCAGATGAAGGCCATTGCGCTCGTACGCTTCCGCCGTCATCACTCCCCAGCCGCCGGACCCGGTGAGCACGCCGATGTTGCGGCCCTTGGGATAACGTCCGCCGAGCACCAGCTTGGCGACATCGGCGAGTTCATGCAGATCCTGCACTTCGATAAAACCGCCTTCACGAAACGCCGCTTTGAACAAGGTGTAGTCGGCGGTGAGTTTGCCGGTGTGCGAACCTGCCGCGCGCCGTCCGGCGCCGCTGTTGCCGACTTTAAGCAGAATAATCGGCTTGCCGAGTTGCAGCGCGCGCTGGCCCAGTTCGCGCAGCCGCACGCCTTCGAGGCTTGATTCGAGATACGCGGCGATCAACTGCACGTCGTCCTGGCCGAGTAGCTGATGGGTGAAATCGAAAAAATCAAGATCGGCTTCATTGCCGCACGATACAAGGTAGCGAGTGTCGACACCGCGCGCGTGCGCATGCGCCATGATGCTTAAGCCCACGCCGCCGCTTTGCGACACCACCGCCACCGGTCCCGGTTCGAGGCTTTTGTCGTAAAGCGCCCCACCGAACGCGCAGAACGCGCGTGTGGCGATGTTGGCCACGCCGATGCAATTGGGCCCGACCACGCGCACACCGCTTTCCTTGATCGCCGCATCGAGCTCGCGTTGCATCGCCCTACCGGCCTCGCCGATTTCTTCGAAGCCGCCGGCGAGTACTACGGCGAACGGAATGCCTGCCTTGCCGCAATCACGCAGCGCCTGCGGCACCTGCGCCGCTGACACGGCCACCAGCGCTACGTCACAGGGGCCGGGAATCGATTGCGCGTCGGGGTACGCCTTCACGCCCTGCACTTCTTCGCGCCTGGGATTGACCGGATAGATTTTTCCGGCGTAGCCCGCGTCGATCATCAGGCGCAGCGGCTGGCCGCTGATCGAGGTGGATTGGCTGGATGCGCCGATGATGGCGATCGATCGGGGCGTGAGCAGGCGGGCGAGATCGGTATGGGTTTGGGCGATCATGGTGTTGTTGTTGAAAGAATATTAATCACGGCTTGTGCCAGTCGTTATTAGGTTGCGAACGCGGAAATGCTACTTTGTCATTTCCGCACGACACCCGTAGCCCGGAAGGAGCGCAGCGTATTCCGGGGGGGCGATGGTCACACTACGCAATGCGTTTGTGCAAGCAAAGAGGCTTGCACCTTTGGATCGGTGCAGGTGCCATTGCTCATTCTTGAAGGCTATCCCGAAATACGCTGCGCTCCTTCCGGGCTACAATTGCGGTCGTGTTTCTCAATTCCACCTTTCGATCCACAGGTGAACAACTTACTAAGCGCAAACGGAATCTTGTATTTCACGGCCGCATCGTAAACGAAGCCCGCCCCGGCGTCAGCAGCGGTTCGGCAAGCTGCACAAACTCACACAGCAGTTTGCGCGTGTCGCGCGGATCAATGATCTCCTCGACCCAAAACGTTTCTGCGGTGCGAAATGGCGAACGCAGCAGGTTAAGACGCTTCTCGATTTCGG
>CAMBCF010000176.1 GCA_945864585.1 Bordetella parapertussis
TGTCGCGGGTGCAGATGCCTTCGCCGTGATCCGCTCCTACACCGCCACACTACGCAAACAGGGACGCAATGTCTTCGAAGCACTCACCGGGGTATTTCGAGATCAGATAGCCGATCCCGTAACAGCTTAATGCGACCTGAACAGTAACCATTGTTTTAGAATTTACATCACCGGCGATTTGAACTCGCCGCCAAACTGCACCAGCGCCCACGGCGCCAACTGCACGTCGGCGTTGAAATTGATATGCGCGGCAGCGGCGTGCGCATCGCGAAACATGCGCTGCAACGGCGCCTGGTCGTAAATGCCGTTGGCGCCGGACATTTCCAGCAGAGAATCCACCGCTTCGGTGCACAGTTTTACCGCCAACGCACAGTTGCGTTTATTGCGCAATTTCTCCTCCAGGTTGAGCGTTTTTCCCGCTTTGACGGTGGCATCGGCGACCAGGCAGTCATTGCGCAGCACCGCCCGTGCGGCATCAACCTTGGCGGCCGCAGCGCCGACGCGCAGTTGCACGCTCTGAAAATCACGCATCGCAGTACCGGTGTAACTGGTGCTGCGCGACCTGACCATCTCTACCGTGGCGTCGACCGCGGCCTGCGCATTGCCGACAATGGCGCCGGCGATACAATGCCCGCCCAGCGATGATGTCGGCACTTTGAACGCCGGGTGGGTGTTGATACGCAGCCCCGGGAACTCATGTCCCGGTTTTGCCGCATACATCGACTGTGTGCGGTGCTCGGGTATGAACACGTTGTCGCAGCTTACCGAACGACTGCCGGTGCCGCGCATGCCTAGGGTTTGCCAGTCGTCGATGATCTGGTACTGGCCGCGCGGCACCATGCAGTAGCGATAGTCGATGATCTGATCATTCTCGCGCACCTGACAACCGAGCATGTTCCACTGCGCAATATCGACCCCCGAACAAAACGACCAGCGGCCGCTGAGCATAAGGCCGCCGTCCACCGGCTGTCCGCGGCCCTGCGCGAAGGCTATCCCCGAGGCCACCAGGCAGTCGCGGTTTTCGCCCCACATTTCCTGCTGCGCCTGTTCACAGAACATCGCCACGTTGCGGTGGTGCGAACTTAAGTTGGCGATGTTCCAGCCCACTGAGCAATCGCCGCGCGCGAGCATTTCGGGAATATCAAAATAGGCGATGAACTCGAGCTCCATGCCACCCCATGATTTCGGCTGGTGATAACGGAACAGCCCTGCCCGATGCAGTGCAGCCTCGACTTGCGGCAGCATGCGCGTGGCGCGTTCGCCTGCTGCAGCGTGCTCGCGCAGAAAGGGGATCAGATCCTGCGCGCGTTGCAGCGCCTGGTCATACGTGACATCAGAGAAATTATTGATGTTGCGGGTTGCTGTCATTGCGCTTTCTTTTTCGCGTTGGTCCACTGCAGGGTACCTTTCACTGTCGTCACGATCGGGATTCCGCTCCGCAGGTCCCGACCACTCGTATTATTCCGGCAGCGCCACTTGCGGCTTGCCGGTGGTCAGAAAATGATAATAACTATCACGCCGTTGCAGGCAATCATTCCAGCTTCGCCCCGCTTTCCTTCACCAGCTTCTCCCACTTCGCCATATCGGCCAGCAGGTACAGGCGAAAGGCCTCGGGTTCCGAGCCTACCGGCTCGGAGCCGTCCGCGACGATACGGTCACGCACATCGGGTGCGTTAAGTATTTTAATCAGATCGCCGTGCAATTTGCTGACTATAGGCTTGGGCAGTCTGGCCGGTCCCATGATGCCGTACCAACCGACGATTTCGAATCCGGGCAGTGCTTCCGCGACCGTCGGCAAATCCTTGTAAGCGCCGACGCGCTTGGGCGCGGTGACCGCAAGCGCGCGCAGCTTGCCGCTTTTCACCAGCGCCTGCACCGCCTGCATGCCGGTGAACACGTAATGAAACTGCCCCGCAACCAGATCAATCAACGACGGCGTCGAACCCTTGTACGGTATATGCGCAGCCTTGACACCCGCCGCGAGGTTGTAGAGTTCGCCCGCGAGATGCCCGCCGCTGCCGTTGCCGGCCGACCCGAAGTTGAGCGCACCCTTGAAGTTTTTGGTCCAATCCACGAATTCCTTGAGATTTCTGGCCGGCGTCGACGGATTGATTACCAACAATAATCCCGCGCGCGTCAGTTGCGAAACGGGTGTGAAATCATTTACCGCGTGATAAGGCAATTTCGGATTCAGCGCGGCGTTCACGGTGTGCTGATGATACGCCATGAACAGTGTGTAGCCGTCGGGCACGGCTCTCGCAGTGAGTTCACCCGCAATCACGCCTGACGCGCTGGCGCGGTTGTCTACCACGATCTGCTGTTTGTAAATGTCGGCCAGCCGCGCCCCGAAGATGCGCGCGAGGATATCGGTAGTGCCGCCCGGCTGCGCCGGTGTAATCAGGCGTATCGGACGATTGGGATAGTCGCCGGTTTGCGCATAGCCCCTTGCTATGCACAGTGCGGCAAGCATCGCGGTGATCCCGCATGCGAATTTCCTACTAAACATAACTTTCCTTTAAAAACAATAGGTTACAATATTTCTCGGGTCACTGCACACGAGTTGCCAAAACACGGCACATACACCGAATGCGTGCCCGGCCCACCAGCGACGATAAACCAGATGTCCTCCGGCGTGCGCGAAATACTTAACAACGTGTCCGCTGTGATCTCACCGTACTCATCAGTACGCGAAGCCTGCGCGCGCAAAATTTCATTCGCCGACAAACAGCGCGCCGGCATTTTGGTGAGTTCCCACAAGCGCTGCTTTACATCGCGTTTGCTTAAGCCGCCCGCTTTGAGGATATCCGCATGCTCAGGCGCAAACACGATCCACGGTTCGCCGCCATGACAATATTCGTTGCTGGTCGGATGCACCATCGATTCGGCGATCACGCGCAACAACTCGCCGGCCTCCTTCGAGTGCGTGTTCATGTTGAGTGTGCCTTCGGCGGCCACCACTGTCACCGTACTCACGTCGCGCGCAAAACCGCGTTCTACATGCAGCGGATCCCAAGGACTTAGCGCTTCGTTTTCGCCACAGCAGAACGTGTACTTGCCGGGCTGCCCCTGCGTCGCACGGTCCATGTCGCCGGGTAATGCGCCGCCGATGTTTTGCAGTATCAGCCGCATCGCGCGCCCCATAGTCGCGTTCGCCCACGCGCCCTGACCGAGACAATTAAACGCGGCGTTAACCTCGAGTTGCTGCACTATCGGGCCATTCAGCACCAGCCACACGGCCGCCGAATTGGTGGTCGCCTCGATACCCTGAATATTGAACTGCGGCTGCGCCACGGCATCGGTGGCCGCAATCAACACCGGCAGATACGCGGGATCGCAACCCGCCATTACCGCATTAATCGCGATGCGCTCCACCGTCGCCTCGCCGAATCCCGGCGGCAACTTCGCGATGACCTCAGCGGGCTTGCGCTGCGTGCCGGCCAGCATACGCGCCAGGCGCTCACGCGTCGGCGGCACGATGGGCAGGCCATCGCTCCAGCGGCGTTCACGGTAGAGCTGGTTGATGGCGTCGAGATCATCGAGCGCTTCGAAGGTGGCCGCGCCGCTCATTTCGCTCCCGCCCTGGTCATCAACTGCGCAATGTCGTCTGCGCATTTTTCAGCAATCGCGCGCACCTCATCGCGTTTGCGCAAACCAAAAGGATGCGGCATCACGGCAATCGGCAAATCTTTTTTACCCAGCGCCGACGCCTGCGCGTGACCCAGCGTTTTGAAAGCCGTCGAGCAAATCGTCAACGCCGCTTTGCCGCGTTTGGTCATCTCTACACTGTCGTGGATACTCCACGACGTGCAGGAGCCTCAGTCGCCCGACCCGGTGATTACCAGGTCACAATGCTCGGTAAATTCCTTGTAGACATCATCTGGCGCGGGCACCGAGGCGGCGCGTTTGCGGCGTTTCAATACCTGTTTCACGCCGTACTTGCTGATCAGCAACTCGCCGATATCGTCGGCCAGATGGTTGAAGTTGGGTTTCGCGTTATCGATGAAACCCACCACCTTGCCGGCGAGCGATTCGAGCGTAGGCCTGGCGGCTTCCACCTGCGCCGGCACTTTCGCGCGCGGGGCGGTGGGGTCGTAGAGAATAATACTGGCGGTCACAAGTTGCCCCTTTGCATATAGCGCTTCAACCAGCGCTCAGGTGGATCAAAACCAACCTTGTCGTTCCCGCCCCCGACTAAAGCATTCGAGGGCAGGCTGTGGTGGGAACCCATAACGCCGTGCCACATGAGACACCGTAGCTGAAATGTGTACCACCGGATTTCGCCACAATTCAATCGACGCCCTCCCAGCCCTCCGCCTCCCACGCAAGAGGCTCCTCATCTGTCGAAAACTCGTCCCGTCCAGGAGGCACGGCGTCATACGCCGTCACTGCATCAGCGTTGGGCCGCGAGGTAATCAATCGAAACAGACGAACGCGCTCTTGCGGCGCAAGCTCGCCACAAGTGGAAGGATATCGTCTGCTGTCATCGGCCTCGCCATAGCAGAATTCTACCAGCTATCCGCACAAGAGCCGAACAGCTTTAACGCGCCTGTAACCAGGTAACGGCCCAAACAATTGCGCCGGTCTGGCTAACGTAAAAGCTGTGCGGACGGACGCCGCAGGCGGACGGTCCGAACCAGAGCGAAGGGGTCAAGTCATATATTATCGTACGATAATGAAAGACCTGCCCCCCCGGCGTGTTCGTGCGCACGTGCCTGGAGGACGATGACACCCGCCAGCCCAAATTTATCCGTGCGCGGAAAGGCAGATTGACGGTTTCTCCGACGCGATGCTAGACTTTCAGCCATGGGTACCATTGCTGAAATTGAAACCGCCATTGAGGGTTTGCCAACACCGCAAGTGAACGAACTCGCGGCGTGGCTGGAAGCGCATCGCGCACGACGCGCCGCTTTGCTGGCTGCTGAGGCGTGGCTGAAGCGGGCACGGGGCGTTGCTTTGCGGGACGTGTGTTGTCTTGCTGTTTATTTTACGTTTCACCGGCACTTTTATTCCGGTGTGTATCACCGCGAAGTGGGGTGAAGCGGTGAGGTAATGAGGTTGATGGGGAAGGTGGCTCTTCCGATTCGGAGGCGGTGGACGTAAGCTTGCCGGCCTTATCAATCACACAAAGAGGTAGGCCCGCGAAGGTAGACGCCGACGCGGGCCTGATGCCGGTGCAGCTTCGGTTTGAGACGGGGCTTACCGGCGCCGATTACGTTACCCGAGAAGCTTGGCGCGAGGCAAGGCTTTTGCGCTGCCCGCTGCATCCGCGCGGGGGCTGTAGGTTCGCCCGCCACGGCGCCTACCAGCGCAAGAGGCCATCGGGGACATTGATCGCGCGCTGGTACTGCCCACAGGGACATCGCACGTTCAGCCTGCTGCCCGATCATCTGGCAGCGCGCTTTCCGGGCACGTTATCCGAGATCGAGCACGTGGTCGCTACCGTGGAGCAGGCCAGCAGCCTGGAGGCGGCAGCCGACACATTACGCAGCGATCCGGTCACCCTTCCCAGCGCGATACGCTGGGTGCGCCGGCGCGTGAGGCTGGTGCGCCCACTGCTCACCATCGTGGTGGGATTGTTGCCGCAGTTGTTGCTCGGTTGTGTGCCAACGATTGCCGCCTTGCGCGTGCGCTTGGCATGTACGCAGGTACTGGTGGCGTTGCGCGAACGGGCCAACGCACACCTGCAGGCGCTGGCGCGTCCACTCGGATTGCGCCACCCCTCGTATGCCGGCGGTGAACACCAAAGCCGCTTCCAACAACACATGGGGCCAGACCCGCCGCCGCACCCGGCGTAGCGTTGCGACTCCCTCAAGTTCACGGAGACGAGCATGACCGATACGCAATACGCCCAAGCCCTTGCCCTGTTTCGCTATGGGCTGATCGCCGAGTTCATCCAACTGCCCGCTGGCAGCCGCGGGCTGTATGCGCGCCTGCGCGAGAAAGCACGCGCCGATTACACCATTCCGGGCAGCATGCGCACCCGGGTGGCCCTGGAGACGCTGCGCCACTGGCTCAAGGACTATCGGCATGGCGGGTTCGATGCCCTCCTGCCCAAGGGGCGCGCCGATCGTGGCCGTTCGCGTGCACTGCCCCAGGCGGTGGCCGATGCACTGGTGAGTTTGAAGGACGAGCAACCGGGACTGTCGATTCCGCAGTTGATCCGCGCCGTACAGCAAAGTGGCGCCACACCCGAGTCCCTGGTGCTGCCGCCATCCACCGTGCATCGCCTCCTGAGCCGCGCCGGACTCATGCATAAGGCAAGCGCCGAGGTGACTACTCAGGATCGGCGTCGTTTCGCCTTCGCCCATGCCGGGCAACTGTGGATGAGCGATGTCATGCATGGGCCCAGTGTTGCGGTGCCCGGGCGCGGGCGGCGCAAGAGCTATCTGATCGCATTCCTCGACGATGCCACCCGCGTGATTCCCTACTGCGCCTTTGCGCTCTCCGAGAACACCCAGGCCTTCCTGCCGATATTCAAGCAAGCGCTGCTTCGTCGCGGCATTCCGCAACGTTTGTACGTGGACAACGGCGCGAACTACCGTTCGCAGCATCTCGCGCTGGTGTGCGCCAAGCTCGGCGTTGCCTTGATCCATGCCCGTCCGTACCAGCCACAAGGCAAAGGTAAGCAGGAACGTTGGTTTCGCACCGTACGCGCCCAGTTCGTCAGCCGTCTCACCGTGACCGACACCGACAGCCTGGAGATGCTCAATCGCCGTCTGTGGGCCTGGGTCGAAGGCGAATA
>CAMBCF010000177.1 GCA_945864585.1 Bordetella parapertussis
CCATCCGGTTGCGCCCGCGCCAGCACTTCGGTACCGATCACCGTGTTACCGCCAGGGCGGTTATCCACCACCACCGAGTGACCCCATTTTTCCGTCAGCTTACCGGCGATAAAACGCCCCATCGGATCGGTGCTGCCGCCGGGCGGAAAGGGAATAATGTAACGCACCGGCCGGGTCGGATAATTCTGCTGCTGCGCCCATGCCGCACCAGCGGCAGCGAGCAACAGCAGCGGCGACAACAGACTGACAACGGCGATGTGAAAACGAGCATAAACACGCATGTGAGCAACTCCTAGGTTTTATTGTTCCGCAAAGACTACAGAGTCGCGCAGCGCTTGCCAAGCACTCTACCTAAAACTTGTCGCGGGTTTTTAGACTTGCCCGGTTTTGTAGCACATGAACTGTCCGCTTTTTCTGTCGCGATCGGTATACGCTCTCGACGGCGCGTCTGGCGGACGGTTCAGGCGGCCTGTTTCAAGTTCTGGTCTATGACTTTTCCTTCGCGGTTGTAGTCCGCCAACTTGCGCGGTCCGTGAAACACCGCCAGATCACCGCTGGCATAGCGATGGATGCGTACACGGGCTTTGACGTAGTGGCAACGATGCCGATCAGCCGGTATTTGCAAATTCAGGGTCTCAAAACGCACGCAGTTATCCGCGCTCACCGTACGTTCGTATTACTCGCACAAGATGTCCTCTAGGTAAACTCCGACCCAGGGCACACAGGCTGTCCCCGCTTCCATAGCCGGCTGGGCAAACTCGGCGTTGAACGCGGGTAGGTATCTGCTGCTGGTGAATCCGTCGCTGCCGGTCGCGACGCTCAAGGAATTCGTCTCGCTGGCCAAAGCCGCGCCGGGTAAGCTTAATTGTGCATCGGCCGGCAGCGGTGGTGGCAACCATCTCGCGCAGGAAATGTTCAGGTTCATGGCCGGGGTCGACATCGTGCATGTGCCCTACAAGGGCGGCGGCGATCAACTCACCGCGCTTATCGCAGGAGAAGTGCAGGCGAGCTTCAATCTGGTGCCTACCGCAATGCCGCAGGTGCGGGCGGGCCGGGTCAGGGCGCTGGCGATCACCAGCGCGCAGCGCATGGCAATACTGGGCGGAGTGCCGACCATCGCGGAAACCGGCGTGCCCGGGATACGAGGCAACATCGTGGCAGGGCGTGGTGGTGCCCACTGGAACACCGCGCGCAATCATTAACCAGTTGTATGGGGAAATCGCCAAGGCGCTGCGCACAGCGGAAGTGACGGAGTGGCTTGCCGCCGAAGGCTCTATGCCGGGTGGCATTACGCCGGAAGCGTTTGCGGCGCATATCAAAAGCGAAATCGCGAAGTGGGCAAAAGTAGTAAAGATGTCAGGCGCCAGGGCGGATTGACGCGCTATGCCAAAACCTGCGTTGCGTCATGACCGCAAAATGCTGCTGATCGGCTGTCGCACCGCCGCTTTCTCGCTGGGCGCGGCGCTTTGTAGCGCGAACGCATCCCACGCGCAGACCGCTGCGACGACAGGTTCAGCACTAACGTATCCAACCCGCGCATTGCGCATGCTGGTTCCCGCAGGCAGCGGCGGCGTGGATACCGTCTCACGCATCGTCGGCGCGCCGCTTGCCGCAGCACTCGGCCAGCCGGTGGTAATAGAAAACCGCCCCGGCGCCGGCACCATGCTTGCCTCGGAACTCACCGCCAAAGCGCAGCCCGATGGCTACACGCTGCTGATGGTCACCAACAGCCACGTCATCAACGCCAGCCTGCACAAGAATCTGCGCTATGACCCGCTCAACGATTTTGCGGAAATCAGTTTCGTCACCACCCTGCCCTATCTGCTGGTGGTGCATCCCAGCGTGCCGGCGCGCTCCGTCCGCGAACTCATCGCGCTGGCACGCGAGCATCCGGGCAAACTCTATTTTGCGTCGGCGGGCACCGGCTCCGGCACGCATCTCGCGTTTGAATTGTTCGTGTCACTGGCGAAAATCGATGCCTTGCATGTGCCCTACAAAAGTGGGCCAAGGTCACGGCGGGACTCAAATTGCAAATTCAGTGAAAAGGATATGTATGAGCAAATTATTTGAAAAGCTGGCATCCGGTGAAATGGGTTTAGGGGTGTGGATCAAAGGCGGACCGAGTTGGGTGGCCGCCATTGCGCGCGCCGGATTCGATTTCGTGCGGCCCGACATGATGTTTTCCGCCATCGACTGGCGCGAGCTCGATCACATCAATCGCACCGCACAGGCGGTCGGCATCACCACCTGGGTGCGGGTGCCCGCGAACCCGTGGCTCGCGGGCAACGACTCATTGCAAGTCACCGTCGAGGTGCAGCGCGCGTTCAGTCTGGGGATTCCGTTTGTCGGCGCGTCGATTGCGTCCGCTGCGCAGGCGCGCGCGTGCATGGAAGTGTCGCGCGACTGGCATCGTTCCGGCGCGGGCGAGTATCCGAACTCGAATGAATCGTTCGCCGCCATGCACCAGAAGGAAGCCGACGCGGCGGTGTTCGTGCCGCACATCGAAGCGGGAAACTCGATCAAGGAGATCGACGAAATTCTCGACATCGAAGGCCTGCGCGTGATCATGCTGGCGATGACCGATCTCAGCAAAGCGCTCAACCTGCCGTTTGCCTATGATCACCCCGACCTGTGGCGCGAAGTGGATCGCATCGTCGCCCGCGCGCAGGCGCGCAAGGTCGTGGTCGCCGCCAACATGGGTTACGCCTTCACCACGCCCGAGCAGATGCGCGACCGCGTCAAGCGCATGCACGATCACGGTATCCGCATCTGCCTGATGCAGGGCGCGGACATCATGCTGGAAAATCTGGCGAAAGCGGTGCTTACCGATATTCGCGGCGTGCTGGCGTAAACAGCACCGCTTACGCCTGACCTTCAAGCAGTGCGCGCATCTTCGCGCTGTCCGGCGCATGCAGCACGCCGCGTTCTGTGATCAACGCGGTTACCAATTCTGCGGGCGTGACATCAAATACCGGGTTGCGTACCGCTACGCCTGGCGGCGCCCATTGCGTGTCGCCGTAGCCGGTCACTTCGCTGGCGGCGCGCTCCTCGATGGGAATATCATCGCCTGTAGCCATCGCGGAGTCTATCGTCGACAGCGGAGCAGCGACATAAAACGGGATGCCATGGCGTCGCGCCAGTACGGCCACGCTGTAGGTGCCAATCTTGTTTCCCACGTCGCCGTTAGCGGCCACACGGTCCGCGCCGACAATCACTGCGTCAATTTCACCACGGCGCATCAGCAGCCCGGCGGCGTTGTCGGCGATCAACGTTACCGGAATCCCGTCCTGCATCAGCTCCCACGCCGTGAGCCGCGCGCCCTGCAGGAAGGGCCGTGTTTCATCGGCATAGACATGGATGTGCTTGCCGGCTTCGACCGCGGAGCGGATGACGCCCAACGCCGTGCCGTGGCCGGCGGTGGCGAGCGCGCCGGCGTTGCAGTGCGTGAGCACGCGCATGGGGTCGCTGAGCAGTGCCGCGCCGTACTGCCCCATGGCGCGATTCAGGCGTACGTCTTCCTCAGCAATGGTGTGAGCTTCGGCCAGCAACGCATCGGCCATCGCAGGTGCTGCCGCAGTGTGCATCGTATCGAGTTTGGCGCGCATGCGATTCAGCGCCCAGAACAGGTTGACCGCGGTGGGCCGGCTGGCGGCAAGCACCGCAATGCCTTGTGCCATGCCTGCGAGGAACGACGCGCGCGGTTGCTCGCGCAAACGCCGCGCTTCCAGCGCCACGCCATAAGCCGCCGCGCAACCGATGGCCGGCGCGCCGCGCACCACCATGCGCTTTATGCCATCGGCCACCGCGGCGGCTGAGTCATAGCGCAGGTACACGATACGTGCCGGCAATGCGCGCTGGTCGAGCAATTCCAGCGCGCTATCGCTCCAACGTAACGTATTGTATTTATTGATTAATTTTTTATTCATGAGAATGGCGTTCAATGCCGCCGCGCGGCGTAGCCGCCGTATTCGAACTCCGCCTGCGCGATTGCTGCCGGCGGCGCAGAGCGATAGCGTCCGTGCGCGCTGGCGCGGGTGATGACGGCGATGTCGTGTTGGTACATTTCTGCCGCAATCTGCGCACTGCGCGCGCTAGTGCCAAACGCGCACAGGCCAAATTTCGCATCGAGCACTATGCGCGGCGCAACGTCGATCAGCGCGCTTGACGCTGTGCCCAGATGCCGGTCGAGATAGGCGCGATAGTGCGTCGCATACGCACGCACGTCGCGCCCCAGCATCGGTACGCGCTTGGTGTACACCGCATGCTGCGGCGTCGCCGGACCTTGCTGGGAGATATCAGCAAGATCGGCGCGTCGCGCGAAAGCCATGCACTGCACATCGTTCACGACATGCATCATCAGCGATGCGCCGGCTACTGCATTAATCTCACGCTGTAATTGATCCAGTGCCGCAGCGTCGGGTGTTGCCGCCGCCCCGGCGCCCGGCACGATGTCCCACGCGTTGCGTGCGCGCAGGTAATTCTCGGCGCGCGTCACCAGTTCGATCATGTGTGCGTAAGACTCCCGCGCAGTGTCGCCGAACGCGACGATGCCGTGAAACGCCAGCACCAGACCGATGGTGTTCGGCGTGCGGCGCGCATCGAACACCGCCATGCATGCACGCGCGAGCGCGTGACCGGAGTGGTGATAAAGCACCAGCGGCGCGCTGTCGCCGTACACTGCCGCGTGCACGGCTTCGATGTTCTCTACATTCATGGCAGCCAGCACGCTATCGGCGTGGGTGTGTTCGACAAAGCGAAACGGCAGTCCCGCGTGCAACAGCGTTTCGATAGAGGGCCGCGGCGCGGGCCGGCGCGCGAGGCAGGCATCAAGCGCACGCATCATTTCGGCGTTGCTCAGGCTGCCCTGTTGCAGCAGTTGCAGCACACCATCGAGCCGTAGCGGCGTGAACGCGTGTTCATCGACACGCGCAAGATCGCTGCCGGTGCCCTTGACGTAGAGCACGCGCGCGCCGCCTTCATCGCGCTTCACCGAGGCATTGCCGCCGCCGTGCAGCACCAGCGAGTCGTCGCCGCCCAGCAGCCGCGAGCTATAGGCGCGCAGCGCAAGTTCGCCGTCGCAGCGAGCGGCATCCGTTTCGTTCCACAGGCTTTGCATGCGCTGATTTCAGTCGAGCTTCATCTTTGCTGCCGTCACCACCTTTGCCCAGCGCTCGGTCTCCTCGCGCAGCACGGCCGTGAACTGCTCCGGCGTGCCGCCGATCACGTCCAGGCCCTGCGCCACCAGCTTGTCACGTGTGTCGGCTTGGGCCAGCACCTTAACCGTCTCGGCGTGCAGGCGGGCGATGATCTCGCGCGGCGTGCCGGCGGGGACCAGCAGGCCCGCCCCGGCACTCGACTCGTGTCCCGGCAGGCCCGCCTCGGCCATGGTCGGCACATCCGGCATTACGGCAATGCGCTTGTTAGCACACACCGCGAGCATGCGCAGGCGCCCCGCCTTCACGAACGGCAAGGTGAGCGGCACGCTGATGAAAATCACTTCGATCTGGCCGCCGACCACGGCATTGAGCGCCGGCCCGCCGCCCTTGAACGGCACGTGCAGCAGATCCACCTTCGCAAGCATCTTGTAGAGCTCGGCGGCGAGATGGTTGGCACTGCCATTGCCGGCAGAGGCGTAGGACAACTTCGCAGGGCGCGCACGGAGCAGCGCTGTAAATTCCTTCAGCGATTTCACCGGCAGCAACGGATGCACCATCAGGCCGGAGGGGCTGGAGGCGATCAGTGAGACCGGCGAAAGATCCCGCGCGGGGTCGAAGCCCGTGCGTCCGTAGAGCAATGGATTGATGGTGAGCTGGCTCTTCGATCCCATCAACAGGGTGTAGCCGTCGGGCGCTGACTTCGCCACTTGCTCGGCGCCGATGTTGCCGTTGGCGCCGGCGCGATTGTCGATCACCACCGGCTGCCCGAAGGATTCGCTCAGGCGTTGGGCCAGCGGGCGCGCGATGAGATCGACCGGACCGCCCGCTGCGTAGGCCACCACTATGCGCAGCGGCTTTGCCGGCCAGGGTTCGGCGGCATGCGCAATTGCCGGTAACTGCAGAAACATCAATACCGCGAACGCAGCTCGCAGCGCCGGCAATCGCGTTCTCCGGCTGTCCTGGAGGAGCGGGCTTGCCGTGCCACTGCAAAACAGGGTAGAGGAAATTTAAGTCACCTTTTTCACCAGACTGCAATCTAACCACCGCTGGGCGAACAGTCAACTGCGGACAGATCAGCGCGCCACCGGTAGCGGCATAGCCGATTTGTTACATGCGATCTCGACCGACGCGGGTGTCGCGGTCTGATTCTCGCTGGCGTCGGCGCCCACGCTCCTTCCGGACACGGGCTGGTGCATTCTGGTGCAAGATGGTGTATTTTGATCTCATGTCGATAGCCGAAAAGACCGTCCGTCAGAGCGTAAGCCTCCCCCCGCGCGTCGCCCGCCGGGTGAAATCGCTGGCGAAAACCAGCGGTACAAGCGCTAACCGCATTATTGTTGATCTGATTGAGTCCGGTATTGCAGCCCGGGAGCAGGAAAGGAAACGCTTTTTCGATCTGGCCGACCGTCTGGTGCATTCCCGCGATGCAGACGATCAGAAACGTCTCAAGGAAGAGCTGGCCCGACTGACCTTTGGTGAGTAATGCCTATCCGCTACGGCACTGTTGGTCTACGCCGCCGC
>CAMBCF010000178.1 GCA_945864585.1 Bordetella parapertussis
CAGCCAAATTGAACTTCCCGCGCCCGGTTACCCGCCAGTTGCCGCAAACAGACGGTTTGCTGCGATATCATGCGCTGGAACAGAACAGCGCCATTTTTTTAAACGCGCATCGCCAAAATCACCCACATCGTAGAATGCCTTTTCTCCCATGGTTGGTGTCGATCGGCACCTCCGGGTCGTCCAGGTATGGAAGTCTTCCATCTGAGCAAGCTTCGCCCACTCGTAAGGTTCGGTCTTCGCGTTTTTCTTCTTCGAAAGGCATTGGATTTCGGCTTCTATACCTGGAGCGACCCCGGAGTTCTTATGTTTTTGCTTGTACTTCACGACGCTCTTCAATTTCTGCAATCGGGTTTGTTCAGCTTGCTGAACATATAGATCGATGGCGTTGGTCGATAGATGGATTGTGACGAGCTTGTAGACTGTCTCGATGAGTGCTCGACAGAGTATCTTCGCGGCCGGAATGCAACCTCTTTCAAGCAACAGGATGGAGCATTGGAAAAGCTCCAAGGACTTTGCCGCGAGAGCGTACATCGCCATGTTCTTAGGCAACTTCTCGTCGAGTTCGGCGTCCCTGAGGGGGCGAATGAGCAACTGAGTGAGCTGTTCTGCGATCTCGAAGACTTCCTGGTAGACCTGACGCAACTGGTGTCGCGAGTCAGCTGCTTCAGGAGAAAAGAACCCTCGCTCAGAGACCATGGTTGCTCCAGATGGCTTAAAGTAGGCGTCGCCAACGACGCTTTACAATACACCAAAATACTGTATATAATATCAGCTTTATGAAAAAACATTTAAATTAATCAGATCGTTAGCCAATTTTAGTACGTCCGAAATCGGAAATGCAAATACCCCCAGTTTCCACCGCGCTTCGATTGCCGGATCAACTGCACCATGCGCGCAAGACTGAAAACACTGGTGACTCTGCTCCTTGCGGCGTTGGCGTGCGGCGCCACCGTTACGGCTCACCGCTCCCCCTTCACCCCTCGCGCCTCACTCCACCTTTATGCCAGCCTCCTTCACCACCTTCGCCCATTTTGCCGTCTCCGATAGGATATGTGCGGCGAACTGCTCGGGGGTTGATGACTGAGCTTCTATGCTGGACTGCGCCAGGCGCTCCCGCACCTCGGGGAAGGCCAGCGTCTTGACGACGGCGGCGTTGAGTGTGGCAATGATGGCTTGCGGCACTCCGGCCGGCACACACAAACCGTACCACACCGTGACCTCGAATCCCTTGACACCCGACTCCGCGACGGTCGGCACATCAGGCAACTGTGCGCTGCGTTTCGCGCTGCTGACGCCCAGTCCGCGCAATTTACCGGCTTTGATCGACGGCAGGTGCTCCGGCAGGTTGGCGAACATCACCGGGACATGCCCGCCGAGCAAATCGATCAGCGCCGGTGCGCCGCCCTTGTAGGGCACATTCAGCAGGTTGATGCCAGCGGACAATTTGAACAGTTCCATCGTCAGATGCGGCGAGGTGCCGACGCCGGGAGAGGCGTAATCGATCTTGCCGGGGCGCGCCTTGGCGAAAGCGACGAATTCGGCTACGGACTTTACCGGCATCGACAGGTGCACGGACAGTACGTTGGGCGTGGTCCCAAGCAGCGAGATCGGCGCAAAGTCCTTGATGTGGTTGTAGGGCAGCTTCCTGAACAGCGCCGGGCTGATCGCGTGCGAGGCGATCTGGCAGGTAAACAGCGTATAGCCGTCGGGGACGGCTTTGGCCGCGAAGTCCGCGCCGACGGTGTCGCCGGCGCCGCCGGCGCGGTTCTCGACAATGATCGTTTGACCCAGCACCTCGCTTAACTTGGCGGTCACGATACGCGTAACCGTGTCCACCGCGCCGCCGGGTGGAAAGGGCGCGATGTCGCGTATCGGGCGGTTTGGATATTCTTGCCCTTGCGCCAGGCCTATTGGAGCTATGGCGCCCAACGCAAGTGCCGCAACGGCCAGCACGCGCCCGGCGGCACCCATCAGGGTGTTGGTTTCTAACATGACAGCCCTCCTCCGTTAATTGTTAACAGTTTTGGCAGGTGGCGCCCGGGGCTTAAGAAACTGACACCCTTTTTTACGCACCGGCAATATATCCCCCGCCTGACCAACGTTCAATTGCGTGACAGTGCGTGCTTTTGCAAGAACCCGCTGCCCATTCCAGAATCACCGGCTCCTGCTGTACCAGCGCGACATCAGTTCCATCGCGATGCACGACGCCAACGCCGCCGCCACCAGCGCCGTCTGGCCTGCCGACCAGCCCCAGCGCTCGACGATCATGGCGAACAGCGTCGGCGAGACGGCGTTGACGATGAGGATGGGGGTGGCAAGTATGCCGAGGACGGCGCCATAGTCATTGGTGCCGAACAACGCCAGCGGCACTGCGCCGCGCACGATGGTAATAACCCCTTGGGAGGCGCCCATCAGCAGCGTAAAGGCAACCACGGCGGCAACACCGCCGCCGGAGAAAAGCAGCAGGACGAAGGACGCAGGCAGCACCCCGATGGCGATCCGCCCCACCGTCATGGCGTGCAAGTTACGGGCAAACACAATTTCTACCACACGCCCGCCGAACTGCGCGCAGCCCTTCAGTGAAGCGACCCATACCGCTGCCGAGGCGGCGAGGCCCGACGCTTCCAGCAGCGGTATCAGTTGCACCGACACCACGCTGAACACGAAACCGTTGAGTGACATCACCAGCGCAAACAGCGCCATCGCCACCACGCGCTTGCTGCTTGCAAGCGGCGGGCCGTCGCGCGAAGACGTCGCCACGGCAACTTCGTCAGCCTTGCCTGCTGGTTCCCTGCGCGCGAGTCCGATCCAGTTCAGAGGCAGGCACAGCGCGAGGTTGATCGCCGCGAACATCACCAGCGTTTGCCGCCAGCCACCCGCCTGGTTGAGGTAGTGGCCGGCCACCCAGAACACGGTCGAAGCAAACGCGCCAAATAGGGTGAGATAGGAGATCGCGAGGCGCCCGCGCGAGGGTACGACTTGCACCAGCGCAGCGAATGCGGCGTCGTAGAGGCAAAGGCGCATGCCCACCCCGAGCCACGCCCACACCGCCAGGTAGCTCCACTCGGATGTCACCAGTGACAGCGCGTAGAGGCCGAGCGACACCATCAACGTGCCTGCGCTCATGATCGCGCGCGCGCCATGCCGGTCTATCGCCCGCCCTGCCCATGCCGAGACCGCGCCCATCGCCAGCAGCGAGACCGTGAAGCCGAAGTAGACCAGGCTTAGTCCCCAGCCGGTGTCGGCCGCTATCGGGCCGGCCAGCACGCCGAGGCAATAATAAGCAGTACCCCACGCGGTGATCTGCGCAACGCCGAGCGCGCAGACGGCGACGAGCAGCGGGTCCCGCTGCGCCAGCGGCGTCATGTCTCTGGACAGCTACCGGCCAAGTTTGTAGAGCCGCTCGGCATTCTCGTATCCGATCAGGCGCACCACGTCCGGGGGCAGTACCGACAGCAGTTGCCGGATGCCGCGCCGTTGACCTTCACCCCGGCTCGCAAACAGGCGCGGGGTATGCGGGCCGCTGTAGTGCGTGGCGACGATCATGGTGTCACTTCCGAGCACGAAGCGCTCAGGGAAATCCTTCAGGAGCGCGATCCAATCCTCATTCACCGCGCCTGCCGGATGCACCATCGCACCAGGCCTGGGACTGGTAGGCCGAATGCTGAGTGACAGATTGGCGTGCCGCCCGAGCAACGCGCGTACCAGCGCGGGAGTGAAATAGCCGAGCGGGCCCGAACCCGCGTGCGCCCACACGATCTTTGTCTTGTGGTTGTGCGCCAGCAGGCGCTCGAAGCCCGCAATATTGGCCTGCAGCAACGGAGGATTCTGCGCCGCCCGCAGACTTGCCGGCGTCGCGACGTCAGACGGCACCGGATCGAAGTGGAGGTCGATGGGCACGTCGTGTCGTGCCGCGATGTCGGCAAGCAGGCGCAGCAGCGGGTGATCTGGTGCTACTGTTTCGTACGCGTGGCCGGGTGCAAGGGACAGGTGATGCGCGGTAATTTCGCCGAACCCTTTGGCCCCGCTCGCAATAATGCGCTCTGCCGTTTCCTCGAACTTCTGGCGCGCCTGCTCGGACACCTCAGGGGATTTCCCCGCCTCCTGCAGCATGGGATTCAGCGTCCCGCCACCGCCCAGCATGGCAAGACGCGGGCCGTACAGCTTGGTCATCTCAGTGAAGCTTTCCGTATCAGGACCCGCGCGCACCCGGGGCGGCGACATGACCAGCATTGTACGAATACGCTCCGTCCCCATCATCCGTAGCGCCGTGCGCGCTGCCTCATCGAAGTCGGCAAGCGCACCCTTGTCCGCGAACAGATGCACGTGCACGTCGATCCATTCGCTCGATGCTTGTGCAGGCAGCACGGACCCCATCACAGTGCAAACAAAAGCCACCAGCAGTGCGGCCATGCTGCTAAACGCAAGATGAGTCGTCTGCCGCAGTCTCATGATTTGCTGTTTCAGTTGGTTCAGGCAGCGAACAGCATTATCTTTGTAACTATTTGTTTTTATTAAATTCTTACTCGATCTTGAAGCCGCTTATTTTAATCACATTCGCCCAGCGATCTTTCTCGGAGGCGATCCATTTGCCCATTTCCGGCGGCGGCATGGTGAGCTGCACGGTACCTTGCAGGGCGAGTTTTTCTTTGATCTCGGGCAGCGCGAGTATGCGTCGGACTTCGTTGCTCATTTTGTTGACGATTTCGGGCGCGAGCTTGGCCGGCCCCATGATGCCCTGATACGACCCGGTGACGAAGCCTTCGAGTCCCGCCGTTTCCCCGACGGTGGGGGTGCCGGGCAGATTGACATCGCGCTTCTCGCTGGATACCGCGATCAGTTTCAGTCTGCCGGATTTGACGTGCGGCATGATTTGCAGCATGCCCATGAACATAAGGTCGCCCTCGCCGGTGGCCAGGGTCATGACGGCTGCCTGCCCGCCTTTGGTCGGCACGTACACCCACTTCGTGCCGGCACGCTGTTCGAGCGACAGTCCGGCCAGATGCGGCGCGCTGCCGAGTCCGACCGGCACATTGAGTTTGCCGGGATTTGCCTTTGCCAGTGCGATAAGTTCTTTTACGGTTTTCACCGGCACGCTCGGATGCACGGTCAACAGATGCGGCGAGTACGACACCATGCTTACCGGCGTGAGATCGCGAATAATATCGAACGGCAACTTGGTGTACACACTGGGAGAAATGGCGAGACCTCCCAGATCGGTCAACACCATGGTATAGCCGTCGGCGGGCGCGCGCGCGGTCAGTTCCATCGCGATGTTGCCGCCGGCGCCGACGCGGTTATCGACCAGCACCAGCGGCCCCCACGCTTCGGTCAGCTTGGGACCGATCATGCGCGCGAGGATGTCCGAGGTGCCACCCGGCGGAAACGGAATCAGCATGCGGATCGTCTTGGTGGGCCAGGTTTGGGCAATGGCGGTGAGCGGTAGCGTGGCGCAAATGGCAGTGACGATGCAGGCGATGAAACGCATGAAACTCTCCTCGGGTAACAGGTTGACTCCTTGTTTAGTGTAGCTGTCCAGCGCGATGCTGTCGAACGCGCGGCGAGGTCGCGCTGACGTAGTATCCTTGGCGTTTCCCATGAAACCCTTGGCTTACAACATTCTGCGCGTGCTCGCCGGCGGTGAGTTCCACTCCGGCGCCGCACTGGCGCAGGCGCTCAAGGTGTCTCGCGCGAGCGTGTGGAACGCGGTGCAGGCAATCGAAGCCGCAGGGCTGGAGGTCTATCGTATCCGCGGGCGCGGTTACCGTCTGGCACGGCCGCTGGCGATGCTGGATGCGGGGCGGCTCGCGCACATGCTGGGAGACGCCACACCGTTCAGTGTGGACATCATGGATGAAGCCGATTCCACCAACACGCTGCTCACGCTGCGCGCGCAAGCCGGTGCGCCTCACGCCAGCGTGATCGCGGTGGAATGGCAGCGCGCCGGGCGCGGCCGCATGAACCGGCCGTGGCACGCGGCTGTCGGCGGCGCACTCACGTTCTCGGTATTGTGGCGGTTTTCGCAGGGCGCGGCGACGCTGGCGGGACTGAGTTTGGCGGTTGGTCTGGCGGTGGTGCGCGCGCTCGAAACGCTGGGTGTGACGGGTGCGGGTTTGAAATGGCCCAACGATGTGCTGTGGCGCGGACGCAAAATTGCCGGCATTCTGATTGAAATGCAAGGTGACGCATTGGGGCCCAGCGCGGTGGTGATAGGCGCGGGCATCAACGTGCGCTTGTCGCCCGCCGTGAGTGCGCGCATAGATCAGGCGGCCGCGGATTTGGAAACCATGCTAAACGCGATTGGTGGAAAGACAACCAGCGGCACGCAGGGAGTGGATCGCAATCAGTTGCTGGCGACGCTGCTGACGGAATTCAACAAAACGCTGCTGCAGTTTGAACGCGCGGGATTCCGGCCGTTTCGCGACGACTGGCAGCGCCGCCATGTGCATCAAGGCTGTGCGGTGCGCCTCACCCTGCCCGGCGGCGCGCGCGAATCAGGCATAGC
>CAMBCF010000179.1 GCA_945864585.1 Bordetella parapertussis
TAGCGCTCGACCGGGGTAATGCGCTGCATGCGCTCGTCCATCTGCGCCTGCGTGGTGCTGCCGCGCTTGACGCTGGTGGCGTAGTTGTCGCGCACGCGCTGCATGCCCTTGTCGAGAACGTCGCGCGACACTTCCAGCACCTTTACCGGTATGCCGAAATCGGCAAACGACATCGCAATACCGCCGCCCATGGTGCCGGCGCCGATGACAGCAGCGGATTTAATGTGCGGGGGTTTGAAGTCTTTAGGCGCACCGGGAATTTTCGCCACTTCGCGCTCGGCAAAAAACGCATAACGCAGCGCCTTGGCCTCGTCGGCGTTCTCCAGTTCGCTGAACAAGCGCCGCTCGGTGGCGATGCCCTCATCGAAAGGCTGCGTCACTGCGGCTTCGACACAGGCGATGCAGTGATAAGGCGCTTTCTGGTTGCGTGCCCTGCGCGCTATCGATTTGCGCATGGCGTCAAACATGCCGGGATCCGCCTTGGCCTCATTGATGCGATCGGTGCGGTCGCGCACACGTTGCAGCGGCCGTTTGTCCGCGATGCTTTTTGCGTAGTCTATGGCCTCACGCCGCAAATCCTTGCCCGGCACAATGGCGTCGACGATGCCCAGCGTCTTCGCTTCCGCGGCCGGCACATGGCGCCCGCTGACGATCATCTCCATCGCCAACTTCGGGCCGATCAGCCGCGGCAGGCGCTGCGTGCCGCCGCCACCGGGCAAAATGCCGATCAGCACTTCGGGCAAACCCACCTTGGCGCTGGGCACCGCGATGCGGTAATGGCAGCCCAGCGCATGTTCGAGCCCGCCGCCCAGTGCAAAGCCGTGGATGGCGGCAACAACGGGCTTGGTAGCGCTGTCCAGCACATCCACACTGGAGCGCGGCAACACTGGGCGCGGCTTGCCGAACTGGCGGATATCCGCGCCGGCGATGAAACTACGCCCGGCGCCGATCAGCACCATGGCTTTAACGCCGGCATCAGCCTCGCCTTTTCCTGCCGCGGCAATGATGCCCTCTCTTACGCCTGGCCCGAGCGCGTTTACCGGCGGATAGTCGACGGTGATTACGCCTATACCGTCTTCGACATCGAATCGAACTACTTCAGCTTCGCTCACGGTTTAATCCCTCTCAAATTTTTTTGTCAATACTTCCGATATTAATCCGGTATGCACATCACCGGTTCGAAATTGTTGTGATTTCAGAATGGCAATTACCGCCGGTATATTGTGCTTTAAGCCCTGAATCTCGAATGCCTCCAGTGCGCCTGTCAACCTGCCGATGGCGGCCTCGCGTGTAGGCGCATGCACAATCACTTTCGCGATCATCGGATCATAATGCGGCGTCACCTCGCGACCTTCCGCGTAGCCCGTCTCCACCCGCACCGCTGCGTCCGCCGGCGGGCGGAACACATTGAGCCTGCCCGGCGACGGGAAGAAATTTTTCGGGTCTTCGGCATACACGCGCGCCTGTATCGCGTGGCCGTTCATTTCGATCGGGTGTGGCAAAATTTCCGGCAAACGTTCGCCCGCGGCGGAACGTATCTGCGCTTTTACCAGATCAACACCAGTCACCGCTTCCGTCACGCCGTGCTCCACCTGCAAACGCGTGTTCATTTCCAGAAAGTTAAACGAGCCGTCCGCACCCATCAGCATTTCCACCGTGCCGATGTTGTCGTAGCCCAGGGTGCGCATGATGCCGGTGATGTGTTCAGCGACTTCGGCTGCTTTCTGGCGCGCAATCTTCGGCCCCGGCGCTTCTTCAATCACTTTCTGGTTACGCCGCTGGGTCGAGCAATCGCGCTCGAACAAATGGGCAACGTTCCCGTGCTGATCGCCCAACACCTGAAACTCCACATGGCGTGGCCGCTCGAACAAGCGCTCCAGATAGACCTCAGAGTTACCGAAGCCGCGGGTCGCCATCGAGCGCGAGCGTTCCACGGCTTCCAGCAACTGCGTTTCATCTTTCACCGGCAGCATGCCGATGCCGCCGCCGCCACCCGCAGGCTTCACCAATACCGGGTAACCGATTTCACGCGCGATTGTAAGTATCGCCTCATTGTCCATCGGCAACACCGGCGAACCCCTGGACATCGGCATGCCATGCTGCGCCGCGAGTTCGCGCGCGCGGGTCTTGTGCCCCATCGCGTCTATCCATTTCGGCGACGGCCCGATAAAGCGCGATCCCAAATCGATCACCCGTTGCGCAAAACCCGCGTTCTCCGACAGAAAACCGTAACCCGGATGCAGGCCATCGGCTTGCGATTTCAACAGCACGTCGAGGATCAACTCCTGATTCAGATAACTTTCACGCGCGGGCGCGGGGCCGATGGCGTAGGTCTCACTCGCCATCGCCAGATACGGCGCGCCGGCATCGGCTTCGGAATACAGCGCAACGGACTGGATGCCCATTTGGTTGAGGGCGCGCAGGACGCGGGAGGCCACTGCGCCGCGGTTGGCTACGATGACTTTGGAGAACATTTTTGTGGTAGTGCGTGAACGGGTGAACGAGTGAACAAGTGAACGAGTAACCCCGCGTTGCGCGCCTTCGTCCCGGTAGGGGGAGAGCCTGCAAGGCAGGCGAACTGCACCCGTTCACTCGTTAACCCGTTCACTCGTTCACGCATTTAATAAGATGTAGGCCAATTGCGCATCAGATGCTGTCCCACACCTTTGCTGATGCGCAATTTGTAAACATCCAGCATACGAATCAAGTAATCGCGCGTCTCCTGCGGGCGGATCACCGCCTGTGCCGCGTACACCGATGCCAGCCCCCACACGTCGATAGCTTTCTCAATATCCTTCAACGCATCCTCATAGCCCGGCTCCCCCTGCCCCACGCCATGCACAATCTTGGTGGCGAATTCAGGGCTCATGAAACTGATTTCCGCGCTGGGCCATGCGGCGATGTCATCGGAGTGCCGCCCGCCGCCCATGCACACATAGGCGCGCCCATAACTTTTGCGAATAATCACCGACAGGTGCGGCACCGTTAGCAAGGTCATTGCATTCATAAAATTCATGATGCGGCCCGGCGCGCCGGCTTTTTCGGCTTCGGTGCCGATCTGGAATCCCGGCGTATCCACCAGCAGCACAATCGGCAGGTTGAACGAATCACACAGCACCAGAAAATCGACGATCTTGCGACAGGCATCGGCGTCGAGCGCGCCGCCGCGATGCAGCGGATTATTGGCGACGATGCCGACGCTTTTGCCGCCCAGGCGCGCCAGCGTGGTGACCGCGCTCCTGCCAAAGCGCGGCTTCAATTCAAACATCGTGTCCTTGTCCACCACGCAGCGGATAATGCGCTTGATGTCGTAGACCTGCGTGCGGCTCTCCGGCAGCATGGCAAACACCTTGTCCATGTCCGCGCCCGACCCCGCGGGCACCGGTGCATCTGGCGGCGCTTCGTTGTGGTGGCTGGGCATGTATGAGAGGAATTTCTTGATCGCCTCGAACACTTCTTCCTCGGTGTCGACGGCGAGATCGACCAGCCCTGTGATATCCGAGTGCAAGCGCCAACCGCCAAGGTCTTCGGCATTCACTTTTTCGCCCAGTGCCATCGACACCAGCCCGGGGCTGGAAACCGCGACGGTTGCGCCTTTTTGCATGACGGCAAAATCACTGAGGCAAATCATCCACGTCGATGATCCGAACGACGGACCAAACGCCGCCGCCGCCATCGGCGTCTCGCGCGTGCGCCGGAACTGTGTGTTGTCGTTGCCCAACAGCATGCCCATGCCGTGCCCGCCCATGGCATCGGGCAGGCGCGCACCGGTGGATTCACCCAGCAGCACCAGTGGCATGCCACGCTCGGTGGCGGTGCGCTTCATGTGGCCGACTTTTTTGCCGTTGGTGTACGAAGTCGATGCACCCTTGACGGTGAAATCATTCACCACCACCGCCACATCGCGACCGTCAATCTTGGCGTAGCCCGCGATCTTGCCGTCGGTTGGCGTTTCATCGGCCTGCTCCGGATAGACGCCCGAGGTGCCAAATAATCCGGATTCGATGAACGATTCCGCATCCACCAGTTTTGCGATGCGCTCGCGTGCGTTGAGGATGCCCTTCGCGCTGCGCTTGGCGTACTTGTCAGCGCCGCCGCCGGCAAGCGCCCTGGCGCGGCGGGCTTCGTATTCGGCGAGTAATGCTTCTAGTGCCATGTGGTTCTCCGATTACAACGTCAAAAGCTTTCTGCCACAGATTTCACAGATTAAACCCCGCACAGGATTTTGAAGTCATCTGTGTTAATCTGTGAAATCTGTGGCAAAAATTTGTTTTAAAACAGATACTTACGATATGGTCGGCAGAGCACGTATCGCCGCCGTCAGTGCCGGCACGACTTTCGCATAATCGCCTATCACGCCGAATTTTGCATCCCGAAAAATCGCCGCATCTGCATCGCTGTTGATCGCGACTATAGTCTTTGCATTACCGCATCCGGCGAGGTGGTGGCTCGCACCGGAAATACCCACCGCTATATACAACTCCGGGGTCACCGTCTTGCCGGTCAATCCGATTTGCATCGCGTGCGAGCACCAGCCCAGATCACACGGCACGCGGCTCGCGCCGACCACGCCGCCGAGCGTTGCTGCGAGCGGTTCCAGCACTTTGAATCCTTCCGGCCCGTTCAATCCGCGCCCGCCCGCAACTATAACCTTTGCGTCTTCAAGACGTTGTGCGCCGCCGTTGTCGCGTTTGCGTTCGATCACGCGCACGCGCGACGGCGGCAACGCGACGGCAATTATCCCGCCGCGTCGCATCGCGTCAACGGACAACGCGTGGTAGATGCCGGGGCGCACCGTCGCTACCGCCGGGCGGCCTTTGAAGCTCACTATTTCACGCGCGTTGCCGCCGTAACAGGGGCGCGTGAAATGCAGCGCGCCATTGTTGTCGTCAATGGCGATACACCCTGTCGCGCAGCCATAGCCGAGGCGAAACGCGAGCCGCGGCGCGAGATCAGCGCCGGTGCTGTTGTGCGCAGCAAGAATCAGCGCTGGATTCAGTTCGCGCGCAAGGCGCTCGGCACAGCCTGTCCAGGCATCGCTGTTGTATTCAGCGGCCGCAGCATCGTCGATGACGTAAACCGCATCAGCGCCTCGCGCGATCAATGTTTGCGCGACGCTCTCATCCGCGCCCGGTAACAGCGCTGCAACCCTTCCATCACCCGCAAGTGTGCGTGCGAGCGCAAGCAACGCCAAGCCCACCGCCGCTGGTTTGCCGCCAACCAGATCGAGGATCACCAGCGCACCGCTCATAACACCCGTGCCTCACGCAGTCGCAACGCGAGCTTCGCGCCCTGTTCTTCCGGCGTAGCACCCGCAATCAACTCACAACGGCCGTCTTTTACCGGCACAAACAATCGTTCACGAACGCAGCGCGCGGCAAGGTTCGCCTCCTGCAAGCCCAAATCCACCGCCGACCATTTCACGATGGGTTTGCGGGCAGCACGCATGGTCTCGCGCAGGGTAGGCGCGCGCGGCGGTCCAATCTCGTTCGACACCGTCACCACCGCCGGCAACTCGACTTCAACCATTTCACTGCCGTCATCCAGCACACGCTCCACGCGCACAAGATTATCCGCAACGCTCACCTTCATCGCAAAACTCAGTACCGGCACACCCAGCAATTCGCCCACCGCAGCACCGACGATGCCGGCATCCCAATCCGCCGCCTGTCTTCCGGTCAACACCAGATCGACGGCGCCGAGTTTCTTCACGGCAGCCGTCAACGCCTGCGCCGTGGTGGTGCTGTCGCCCTCATTAAACGCGGAATCCGCCAGCAGCACGCCATCGTCCGCGCCCATTGCGAGGCCATGCTTCAACGCGTTGCGCGAAGTTTCATCGCCGAGCGTCAGCACCGTGATGCGTGTGCCTGCATGGGCTTCGCGTATGCGCAGCGCCGCCTCGATCGCTTGTTCGTCGAACGGACTGACCACATGTTTTAACCCCGATGCCGGTTTGATCTTTCTCGCCTGCTCATCGATGCTGAACATGCTGAAGGCGGCCTCGGGATCGGGAATGTATTTGATGCAGACGACGAGGTGCATTTCTTTTGGTGAAGCGTGAACGGGTTAAACCCATGTCTCGGGGTAAGGGACTAGCGTAGAGAGACGGCGCGAATACACCACGAGGTTACTCGTTCACCCGTTAACCCGTTAACCCGTTCACTCGTTCACGCCCTTAAACAACTTGCACATCCGTAGGCACGATCCCATCAAAGTGCTTGCGCTGATAATTCCAGGGTATCTGCGGTTGCACACGCCCTGTTTCATCGGTGGCGCGGGCCATGATCTGATAAGCGCCAGGCTTATCTACTTCCCACAGCAGCGACCAGCGCACCCACAACCAGCGTTCGAGCGGCTCTTCGAGATGGGCATCGGTCCATGACTTGCCGCCATCGACACTCACTTCAACACGCTTCACCCTACCCATGCCGCTCCATGCGCGGCCCTGTATTTTGTGCGCGCCGCGCTCCAGC
>CAMBCF010000180.1 GCA_945864585.1 Bordetella parapertussis
TCCACCTTGATGTTTGCCGCCCTGACCACGTTGCCCCATTTCTTAATCTCCGACGTGATATAGGCGGTGAACTCCTCGGGTGTGGACGGCGTGGGTACCGTGCCTTCGTTGAGCATGCGCTCGGTTACCTCTTTGGTGTTTACGCTGGCAATGATCTCGCGGCTCAAACGCTGCACGATATCCCTGGGCATATTGGCGGGGCCCAACATGCCGGCCCACGCATAGGCTTCATAGCCGGGCAGACCGGCCTCAGCCACTGTCGGAAATTCCGGCAGCGACGGCAGGCGCTTGGCGTTGCCCACACCCAGCGCGCGCAATTTGCCGGCGCGGATGTGCGGCAACGCGGTGGGTATGCTGCTGTAAGTAAGATGCGCTTCGCCGGAAAGCACCGCGATCACCGAGGGCGCGGTGCCCTTGTAGGGGATACCCACGGTTTTGACATTACCCACGGCGTTCAGAACCTCGCCCGCGATATGCCCGGTATTGCCGACGCCGGGGTGCGAGTAGGTGATCTCGTTAGGGCGCGCGCGGGCGAGCGCGATCAGGTCTTTCACGTTCTTAACCGGCAGCGAGGGATGCGCCACCAGCATCAGCGGAAAGTTGATCATGTTGGCGATCGGCGTGAAATCGCGCAAGGTGTTGTACGGCAGCTTGGCATAAAGGTGCGGGTTGATCGCCAGCGGTCCGGCCGATACCGCCGCGATGGTGTAGCCGTCGGGCGCTGCCGCCATCAGCGCCTGCAGCCCGACGATGCCGTTGGCGCCGGCGCGATTGTCGATGGCGACCTGCTGCCCGATGCGTTCGGCAAGTTTTTGTCCCACCACGCGTCCGACAAAATCAACACCGCCGCCCGGCGGGAAGGGCACGATCATGCGGATGGCTTTGGTGGGATAGGTTTGCGCCTGTGTTGCCGCTGTTGCAAGGCAAGTGACCGCCGTTGCCGTGGCTATCAGTGTTGGGGTGAAACGCATATCGTAAGCTTTCCACTGGTTGAATTGCCGGCCAGTTTGCAGCAATTCGCGGGCTTGTCAACCATCAAAGTAGCGTGCGCCATGCGCACGATCTCAAAGACGCTGCCGTGCGCTACGGTTCAGAATGAACGCACGGTGGTGGCATTGGCCGCTGCTATACTTCACGCCGGTTTGGAACAGGGAGAGTTTGCGTGCTGAAAATTGGAATTCTGCTGGGCGACGACATCGGCCTTGAAGTCGTGCCGGAGGCGGTCAAAGTGATGAAGGCAGCGGCGGCCAAAACCGGGCTTTCCATCGCATGGAGCGAACACGCCATCGGCAAACGCGGCCATGAACTGCACGGCCACACTTTTCCGCAACAGACCATTGACGAACTTAAAAACGTCGATGGCTGGCTGTGCGGCCCCATCGGGCATAATGCATACCCGCGTAACGATCCGACCTGGATCATGCCGCCGGTGCGCAAGCGTTTTGAACTCTACGCCAACATCAAACCGGTGAAGTCGTACCCGAATATTCCATCGGTGCACAAGAACGTCGATATCGTGTTTCTGCGCGAGGTGACCGAGGGCTTTCAGTCCAGCGACACCGTTACCGCCGGCGCGGGGGAGTTTCGTCCCAATGATGAAATCTCCATCGGCTCGCGCGTGGTCACGCGCAAGGGCGCTAACCGAGTCGCGCGCGCGGCGTTCGAGATCGCGCGCACGCGCACTAAAAAGACTGTCACCGCCGTGCACAAAGAACCGGTGTACCGGCTGGTGTGCGGCATGTTCGCCGAGGAATGCCGCAAAGTGGCGAAGGAATTTCCCGATGTGACCTTCAACGAAGTGCTGGTTGACGGCTTTGCGATGAAAGTGACGATGAACCCGGCGCCGTTTGATGTGGTGGTGACCACCAATCAATTCGGCGACATCCTCACCGATTTGGGCGCGGGCATCGTTGGCGGCCTGGGTCTCGCGCCGGGATTGGTGTGCGGTGAACACCAGGCGATGGCGCAGGCGACACACGGCTCCGCGCCGGACATCGCCGGCAAAAATATTGCCAACCCTTATGCGCTGATTATGTCAGGGCAAATGCTGCTCGAATGGCTGGGCCGCAAGCGCAATGAAGTCAAAGCGATTGCGGCTGCGGCGTTGATGGATCGCGCGATGGATAAAGTCATCGCCGAACAAAAACACCTCACACCGGATCTTGGTGGCAAGGCCAGCACCAGCGAGATGGGCGATGCGGTGGTTGCGGCCATATAAAGTATTCAATAAAAACAAACAGTTACAACGAATTCATCGCGATGCTATTGCCGAAAGCGTAGCGATTCTCTATTGTTACGTTGTAGTTAAAACCAACCCGGAGGAGATCAAGATCATGAAACGTTTGATAGCGCTATTCGCAGCAACGATGTTGGTAGGCACAGCAGCCTACGCGTATCAAGTGACTGGCCCGGTGCTCGAAGTGACCGATACCAAAATCGTGGTGGACAAAGCCGGGGAGCGCCATGAAATCGCCCGCGACAAGTCAACCAAAGGCGACAAGAATATCAAGAAGGGCGACCGCGTTACCGTGCAGTACAACATGACGGCGACCAGCATCGAATCCAAAGGCGGCGCGAAAGACGACAAGGCGCCCGCCAAGAAATAACGGGTTCGCGCTCAAAAAAAAGGAAGGCTGACGGCCTTCCTTTTTTTGTGGGTGCATGTGACCTGCTTGCTGGGCAAACCCAATTTGGTGTGTATTTTTGTTGGAGATTGAACCGTATATTTCCACTGGAGATTCAGCAGCAGGCCCGGATGCAGCGCAGCGTTATCCGCGAACTCATTATCGCCATCACAATACCATTCGAGCTTGCGCTCAAGACTCTACGCCGCAGCCGGCGTGATTTCACGCGCAATGCGTTTCGCGTTTGCCTGTTCGGCAATCCGCAGCACCCGCACCTCCTTGATATTCTCAAAATCCCAAAGGGCTGCCAGCAGCGCGTTGCTGTGTTTATTGCCGGTCAGGCGGGTGCGTTGCCCTTACGAATTCGCAGCAGCTTCCCACTCACCTTCGCCGGTGACGAAGAAACTGCATCCGTCGGGCGTTTCACTGCGCGCAAGGACTTGCGCGATTGAACGGGCTTCGTCACCGGCAAATTGGGATTGAACGCGTTATGCATTGATAGCATATTTTACCCACGCATAGCGTTGATCGCGGTCAAAGTTTTTATGGCGCACTGTGATAACATTTTGTTTTTATTGGCTAATTGGATAGCTGATGATAACGGGTGCGCGCGGGGTGTGGATCGTGCTGGCGCTGCTGATCGCGGCCGCGGTGGCCTATGTTGCGACGCGCCCGAAACAGCTTGCGGTGGATGTGCTGGTGACCAAACGCGAAGACGTGCAATTGAGCGTGGTGGCGAGCGGGCGTGTGCTGGCGCCGGCTCGCGTGGATATCGGCGCCACCATCACCGGGCGCGTGCAGCGCGTGGCGGTGCGCGAGGGTGCGCGCGTGAGTGCGGGCGAGTTGTTGATCTTGCTGGAACAAATGGAACTGAATGCTGCCGTGGCGCAGGCGCGCGCGGCGCGTGACCGCGCGCGTGCGCGGGTGCAATCGGTGACCACGCTGGCGCTGCCCACTGCGCGCGAATCGCAGACGCAGGCCGAAGCGAACGTGGCATTGGCCGAGCGCGAGCACCAGCGTACGCAAGACCTGCTCGCACGCAATTTCATCAGTCAGGCGCGTATGGACGAAGCCGAACGTCAATTGCAGGTAGCGCGCAGCCAGTTGGCCGCTGCGCGCTCGCAAGTCGGCGCGCAAGGCGCGCAGGGCGCCGAAGCGCAACAGGCGCGGCAGCAACTGCTGGAGAGCGAGGCCGCGCTGGACCTGGCGCAGGCAAAATTGGCGCAGACTGAAATTCGCGCACCGGCGGCGGGCGTCGTGCTGGAACGTTTAACCGAGCCGGGCGACATCGCACAACCGGCCAAGCGCATGATGACACTGGCGCTGGACGGGCCATCGCGGCTGATCGTGCAGGTGGATGAAAAAAATCTGCCCTTGCTGCAAAAAGGGCGCACGGCAACAGCCGTGGTGGATGCTTTTCCGACTGAACGCTTCAATGCGGAAATCGCGTATATCTCGCCCGGCGTAGACGCCACGCGCGGCACAGTGGAGTTGCGGCTGGATATTCCCAAACCGCCGCCCTTTCTGAAGTCAGACATGACGGTGGCGATTGATCTCACCGGCCCGGTGTTAAAGCAGGCATTGATCATTCCCGCCGATACCATACGCCAGTTGCAATCCGATGCGCCGTATGTGTTGCTGGAGCGTGCCGGTATCGCTACGCGCGCACCGCTGCGCACGGGCCTGCAGATGCAGGGGCGCGTGCAGATACTCGATGGTTTGGCGCCCGGCGACCGCGTCATACTCTCGCGTGACGTCGAGACCGGTGCGCGGGTCAGAGAACGGCGGTAATGGCCCATGGCGGCATTTGAACTGACGGTTGCGCTGCGCTTCCTGCGCGAAGGCCGCATGCAGACCGCGCTGATTATCGGCGGTGCAGCGGTCGGCGTGGCGGTGATTTATTTCATCACCGCGGTGCTGGTGGGCGTGCAGGCCGATCTCATCAAGCGCGTGACGGGTGCACAGCCCCATGTCGTGCTCAAACCGCCGGAGGACACGGTAGCACCGCTGATCGCGGGGAAATCAGCAGGCGCGCGGCTGTCCAGCGTGCAGGCACGCCCGCAGCGTCTGACCACCATCGACGGCTGGGCGGTGCTGATGCGCCAGACCGAGATCACGCCGGGCGTCAGAGCCGCAGCGCCGGTAGCCAGTGGCGGCGCGCTGGCATTGAAAGGCGATGCCTCGCGCTCCATTATCATTACCGGCACCGATCTTGAGCGTTACCAGCGGGTGGTGCGTCTCGATGACAAAATCGTAGAGGGCGTGCTCAAACTCGACGCGGGCGACGCCATGATCGGCGTCGATCTCGCGCGCGATCTGGGGGCGGTGCTGGGCGACCGCTTTCGCGTGCAAGCGGTGGATGGGGCCAGCGAAGTGTTCCAGATACGCGCCTTGCTCGACCTGGGTTCGCGTGAGCTGAACCGGCGCTCGGTGTACCTCGCGTTGCGGCCCGCGCAAAGCCTGCTCAATATTTCCGGACGCATCACCAGCATCGACGTAGCGGTCAGCGACATGATGCGCGCAGACCGCATCGCCACGCGTCTGCGCGCGCAGTCCGGGCAGCAGATCGAAAGCTGGATACAGACCAATACCTTTGTGTTTTCCGCAATCGGCAACCAGAACATCATGACGTTATTGATCCGCGTTTTTGTCACGGTGGTGGTGGTGCTCGGCATCGCCAGCGTACTGGTGGTGTCGGTGGTGCAAAAACGCAAGGAGATCGGCATCTTGCGTGCGATAGGCGCTACGCGCGGGCAGATGCTGCGCGTATTTTTGATGCAGGGCGCGCTCGTGGGATTCGCCGGCGCGCTGACCGGTTCCGCATTCGGCATGGCGCTGATAGCAATTTTCAGCCGTATCCTGCGTAATGCGGCTGGGCAGCCGTTGTTCTCGCTGGCTTTTGATTACCAACTCACGTTTATTGCGCTGGCCGCGGCCACCTTGCTCGGCGTGCTGGCCGCCGTGTTGCCGGCGCGTACTGCCGCGAATCTGGATCCGGCGCAGGCGATCCGGGGATAGAGGATGAGTGCCGAGTCCGTGCCGCTGGTCGCTTTGCAAGGCATACGCAAAACCTACAACGCCGGCCTGCCCAACGAACAAGAGGTGCTGCATGGCATTGATCTGGCCATGAACGCTGGCGAATTCTGCGCGCTGATCGGCCCCTCGGGGTCGGGCAAAAGTACGCTGCTGAATATATTGGGTTTGCTGGAGCGTGCAAGCGGCGGCGTGTATAAACTGGCAGGTGGCCACGTCACGGCGCTGGATGACGATGCGCTCACGCACGCGCGGCATGCAACGCTGGGCTTTGTGTTCCAGTTTCACCATTTGCTGCCGGCGTTTTCGGCACTGGAAAACGTAATGCTGCCGGCGATGATCGGCGGCGCGGGCAAAGCGGACTCGACACGCAACACCACGCGTGAACGTGCAGCGCGCTTGCTCGACTCGGTGGGACTCCAGGATGCCTATAATAAAAAACCCAACGAACTCTCCGGCGGCATGCAGCAGCGCGTGGCGATAGCGCGCGCGCTGGTGCTGGCGCCGCGGCTGGTGCTGGCGGACGAACCGACCGGCAATCTCGATACGCACAGCAGCGACAGCATTTTCGAACTGATGCGGCAATTTAATCGCGAACAGGGCACGGCGTTTTTGGTGGTAACACATGATCCGCGACTGGCCGCACGTTGTGACCGCATCATCGAACTGGTCGACGGCCAAATCGCCAGCGACCGCGCAAATGCGCCAGCGA
>CAMBCF010000181.1 GCA_945864585.1 Bordetella parapertussis
GATGGACAGCGCGCGCGCGAACGCCGGCAAGGTGTTCTCGGGCATCAGCCCGCGCGCGCCGCGGTGGCCTTGAATGTCGAATGAGCGCATCACGTGATTGTGCCACGGGCTTGTGATCGGGCTACAATGAAATTCAGATGCATCAATCCTACCCTTCCGTCATTCCCGCGCAGGCGGGTATCCCCTTCCCCTGGGGGAAGGGGATACCCGCCTGCGCGGGAACGACAATGAGATAAGAACGAGCGTATCTTTTCGATCATTAGCGCAGGAAAACCAGAAATGACAAACACACTGCAACGCAAACAACTCGGCATCGCCGTCATCGGCGCGGGACGCATCGGCACCCTGCGCGCGCGCCTGGCGGCGCAGCATCCAGCGGTGAATTTCATCGCCGTCTCCGATTTGAATCGCGACGCGGCGCAGACACTGGCAAACAAGGCAGGTGCACAGTTTGTCGCCGGCAGCAACCGTGAGGCCATCGAGCATCCTGCGGTCAACACCGTGATTGTATCGACCAGCGAACATGAACATACCGAAGCGGTGCTGATGGCGCTGGCGCTGGGCAAAAAGGTGCTGGTGGAAAAACCCGTCGCGTTAAAGCTCGAAGATGCCGACCGCATGCTGCGCGCGCTGGCTGCCAGCAGCGGCAGCCTGCATGTGGGCTACAGCCGGCGCTTCAAGCGCCGTTATCTGCTGGCGAAAGAGCAAATCGCGCAGGGGCGACTAGGCATGGTTACCGGCATCTCGGCGCGCATTTACAACTCGCGCGCGCAGGCGTTTGCGACGTTAAAGCGCGATCCGGGCGCCACACCGGTGGTGGATTCGCTCACCTACTACATCGATTTCGTGGGCTGGTTTCTGCCGCACAACCCGGTGGTTGAAGTGTGGGCGCGCGGGCAGGGCGGCGTGATCCGTGAAGCCGGTTACGATTGCGATGATGTGACCTACGCCGTGCTGACGCTCGCCGATGGCGCGCTGGTGAATTGCAACGTGAGCTTTGCGCTGCCGGAGAAATATCCATCGCTGGGTTATTGCGGGCGCATCGAAATCATCGGCAGGGATGGGATGCTGATGATCGACGACGATCATATGGAACAGTTGCTCTACACCGAAAAAAGCATACCGCACATTTATCTGCCGGAGGTGAGTGTGAACATGGCGTTTCTCGGCAGCTCGGCGCCCGGCGACTGGGTAGCGGGGGATTTTTGGGGGCCGCTGGCGAGTGAGACACGACAGTGGCTCGATTACGCCGCCACCGGCCGCGCCTGCACGCTGACCACGCCGCAGGAAGCGCGCAACACCCTTGAGGTAACGCTGGCTATAGAGGAAGCTGTTGCCAGTGGCGAAACCGTGCGTATCGCGCGCTGACGTTTAATCCGCACCGCCCAGATACTCGATACCCAGCACATATTCCTGCAGCCGCCAGCCGGCGGCGGTTTTGGCGAAACAGGCGCGATGCTCGACGGCGCTGCGTATATGCTCATCGGGCACATAACCGTCGTGAGCGGCAAAGCGGATTTTCACCCACCGTTGCAGCACCTGTGGCTCACGGTCGGCCACTTCCCAATCGCGCACCGCGACGATATCGAAACTCAGGCTGCCCAGCGTTTGTGCGCTGTGTGAAGGCGCGTCTTTGACCAGCGCTTCCTTGACCACGATGGCGCCGCTGTGGTACGGGTCAACGTCGTTCAGCGGCCACTTGATCGGCACATAGGGCGCACACAGCAAACGCGCGCTTTTTGGAGGCTGATACCACGCGCTGCCCAGTTGCAGTATCACGGACAGCTCACGCAGCAGTTGGTTGTCCTTGCCGTCCAAATCCCATTGCTTGCGAAACTCCGCGATGCCGCGCGGCGCCTCCAGGGCATTGAGCACATTGGCATCGATGATGCCCGCCAGCGCGCGCCGGTCACCGCGTTGCAACACTTCCAGCAGCCAGGCCCGGAACTGCACCCAGGTTGGGTCCACGGCGCCCTCGTCCACCAGCGGCAGTTTGCGCAGTGATCGCGGCTTGGCGGCAGGCTTGCCCTCCGCCGTGGTGCCGGGCTGGGCCGCCGGCGTAGCGACGGGCGACTGCGCGTGCGCGGGCAACAAAAGCGCGGATGCGAGCGCGGCAGCGGCGATTCGCCCCAACCATGATGGATGCCAAAGTTTCATAGGACTAGACATGCTGTATAAAACACCTCGCGCTGGAAGGCGCTTATGGTAAGCGCAGCGGGTGCTGGATACAACCGCCCGGCGTGCCCGGCGTTCATTCGGCTCATGCGCGCGCGGTGCGCGGCGCGACGGTCGCGCTCGAAGGCGAATCAAGCGCGGCAATACGCCGCATATCCTCCGCCGCCTCCTGCAGCAGCCAGTTGCGGAACGCGGAGATTTTCGGCAGTTCAGCGGCCGATTTCGGACACACGATCCAGAAGGCATACGGCACTGCGAGAGCTTGCGCGAACGGCCGCACCAGACGCCCGCAGATCAGGTGCCATGACGCGAGCGCCGTGCGCGCCAGCGCGATGCCCTGGCCGTCGACCGCGGCATCAAGCGCCATGCTGGCCTGATTGAAAACGACGCCGCGCTTATGGTCAATGCTGTCGACGCCATCGACGCCCACCCGTTGCAGCCAATGGGTCCAGTCATCCGTGCCATTGGTGTGGAGCAGCGTGTGGTGCCTGATGTCTCGCGGCAAGCGCAGCGCGTCCCGTCCCGTCCCGTCCCGTCAACAGCTTCGGACTGCACACCGGGAAAAGTTTCTCAGTGCATAGCCGTGTCACGTGCATGCCGGGCCAAAGACCGTCACCGTGGCGCAGCGCGAGGTCGATATCTTCGCGCGCGAAATCGATGTGCTCAAGTGAAGCACTGACGCGTAAATCGATTCTGGGGTGCGCCTCGGAAAAGCGCCTGAGCCGGCGCACCAGCCACTTGGCGGCGAAATTGGGCGATGTGGTGATGGTTAAAGTGCCGGACTTTTGCCGCTGCAACAGTTGCTCGGTGCCCAGGGCCAGGCGGTCGAACGCGTCGCGCACTACCTCCAGATAAGCTCGCCCCGCATCCGTAATCACCAGCCGCTGACGTTCGCGGTGAAACAAGCGCACACCCAGTTCAGCTTCGAGCGCCTTGACTTGCTGGCTGACCGCGCCTTGCGTCACGCACAGCTCATCAGCCGCCTTGGTGAAACTCTGCTGACGTGCGGTGGCTTCGAACGCCTTGGGGTGCGATTCAAACTGATGTCTAAGAACGGGAGTTTATATAGATTAAAGAAACTCCTTCCCCTTCAGGGGAAGGGACGGTCCGCAGGGTATATACAGCCCCTGCTCAGACATCAGTTTGAATCGCCGCCGCGCGATAGCCCGGCTTGACAGGTATTATGGGCGATGATACTTATTCCCACTGGGGACTTTGGCAGCCTCCCCGTCTAAAGATGCTCTCCCGCATCCAAGGCTCGCTCAATTGTCGCGGCAACGCCGCGAAGGAGCCTTGTTATGAATGCTATGAATTATGCCATGCAACCTCTGGGTTGCGATCCAACAGTCCTTGATGGTCTTTCCGCAAAACTCGTCACCAGCCAATACCAAAACAACTATGGCGGCGCGGTAAAACGGCTGAATGCAATTCGCGCGCAGCTGGCGCAACTCGATTGGCCGCAAACGCCGGTGTTCACAGTAAACGGTCTCAAGCGTGAAGAACTGATTGCCGCGAACTCGGCGTTTCTTCACGAGCTTTACTTCGACTGCCTGGGTGCAAAAGGCGCTTTGAAGCCGGGCGGCTTGAGCGTCGCATTCACGCGCGACTTCGGCGCTGTCGAACGCGGGCACTCGGAATTCACGGCCATCGGCAAAGCGCTCGGCGGAGGTTCAGGTTGGGCGATATGTTCGTGGTCGGCCCGCACCAACAGCCTGGTGAACCACTGGTCAGCGGATCATGCGCATTTGCTGGCCGGCGCCACGCCAATTCTTGCGCTGGATATGTATGAGCATTCCTATCACATGGACTACGGCGCCAACGCCGCAGCTTATGTGGACGCCTACATGAAAAATATCGACTGGGGAAAAGCGAACGAGCGTTATGCGCACGCCGTTGAGCAGGCCACTATGAGTCTATGCGCGACCAGCGCCGAGATTTTAAGCAAAAGAGACCAGGTTCAAATCATTGACGTGCGCCGTGCCGCCGCCTACCAGACTGCGCAGGAGGTCATCGCCGGTGCGACATGGCAGGATCCCGAAAAAGTAGCGGCATGGTGTGACGCTTTGCCGCGCGGCAAGCCGGTGGTGGTGTTCTGTGTCTACGGTCACGAGGTGGGGCAATCTACCGCGGCAATTCTGCAGGCGAGGGGCGTCGACGCGAAATTTCTGCTCGGTGGATTCCATGACTGGAAGGCGGCCGGTTTGCCGATGCTGGCCAAATGACCAGCTGTCATTAGCAGCGGGGCGCTGCGCCCCGTCGTTTTATAGCGTCCTGGCAACGTGAACTATCTCTGGAAGCTGCGCGCTTATTTCCGCCAGGTCGCGGGCCAGCTCGTGCTCGGCTCGATGGGTGGCATCGTCATGAATACGGCGGTGATTCTTCCGGCCATCCTTCTGGGCAATGCGATCGACAAGGCCCTTGCGCTGGAGCGCGGGCTAGCGACGCCGCACGACGTGACGCTCGCCGCGCTGCTGCTGATAGCGGGCACGCTGCTGACAGAGGGGCCGCGCGTGTTGAAGCGCTGGTGGCTGATAACCGCCAACGCGCGCATCCGCGCCAATCTGCGCGCCGACGCTCTGCGTGGCGCGTTGTCGCGGCCGCTCGCCGATCTGCACCAGACTTCCATCGGCGAGCAGATGGCGCGCATCGTCGGCGACGTCGAGGTGCTCGGTGTCGGCCTGCGCGAGTTCACCATCGAGACCTGGGATACCGTCCTGTTCTCTCTTTCGTTTGTGGTTGCAATGCTGGTCATCGATGCGCAATTGACACTGCTGGCGCTGGCGCCGGCGCCGCTGGCCATGATCATCGCCCACGCCTCGGGCCGCTGGGTGAGGGCGCGCACCACCCGCGCGCGGGAGGCGAACGCCGCGCTGACCGCAAGCATTCATGAGTTGCTGTCCGGCTTGCGCGTGCTGCGCTTGTTCGGCCGCGGTGCCGCGGCGACCGGCGTGATCGAGAACTTTTCCCAGGCCTTCGCCCAGCGCAACCTGAGCGCGACGCGCCTGCGCCTGGGCCTGCCGCCGCTGTACAACACCCTGATGATGTCCGGCATCCTGTTCGTGATCTGGCAGGGTGGCGAGCGCGTGGTCAATGGCGTCATGAGCGTCGGCGTTTTCGTCGGCTACCTGGCGTTGTTCATCCGCTTCGTTGAACGCGGCTTTCGCATTCCGCAGATGGTCAATTCCATCCAGAGCGGCGGCGCCGCCTACGAGCGGCTGGCGCCGATGCTGGCGCCGGCGCTGAGCGTAGCGCACGAGCCGCCATACGCATCGTTCCAATCCGGCCATGTCGCAGGAATCGGCAGCGAGGAATTGACCAGTAAGCGCGGCGGTTCCGGTGCGCTCGGCGCGGCACTGAGAAACGTCACCTTCCTTTACCCCGGTGCGACGCAGCCAGCACTGCTCGACTTTTCGCTTGCGCTTGCGCCGGGGAGCCTGGTGGCGGTAACCGGTGCGGTAGGCTCGGGCAAGAGCGCACTGGCGCGCGCCCTGCTCGGCATCTACCCCGTTGCATCGGGCACGGTGCGGCTATCCGCAGCGGACGGCTCGACACTGGATGACCAAGCGTACCAAAGGGGTCTCGTCGGCTACCTGCCGCAGGACGCGCACCTTTTCTCGGGTTCGGTGCGGGAGAACGTCCTTATGGCGGCTACGGCGACAGCGGCCACTTACCCGGATTTTACGGCGCAGGCGGTGCGGCTCGCGGCCCTGGACATCGATGTTGCTCTATTCCCGCGTGGCATGGACACAGCGATCGGCGAGCTCGGCGTGCGCATTTCCGGCGGTCAGCGGCAGCGCCTGGGCCTGGCGCGGGCGATCGCGGCCTATGCCCCGCATACGCCCGGTCTGCTGGTGCTGGATGACCCGTTCTCCGCGGTCGACGTCGAGACCGAGACGCGCATCGTCGCGGCGCTGCGCGAAGCCTTTGGGCCGCAACAACCCGCCCACCAGCGCGCAACCATAGTGCTTTGTTCCCAGCGTCTCGCGGCCTTTCCCCAGGCCGATCGCGTGCTGGTACTCGAACGCGGCAGCATCGCGGAACAAGGCACGCATGACGAGCTGGTGGCACAGCAAGGCCTCTATGCACGCATCTACCGCGCCCAGGTACAAAGTGCGCGCAGCGGGCTGGCGGTGGTAACGAGCGGGGGCAATACATGAGCATCGCCGCGGCCGGCGTTTCCCCT
>CAMBCF010000182.1 GCA_945864585.1 Bordetella parapertussis
GACGATCTCGAAGCGATGTTCGGCGCGGTGCGGCTGGCGCAGGACGAGTCGCGGCGCTGCGCGCAGCCGGTGATCGATCTGGTCAACGCCGTGTTTAGCGCGCCCGAGGCAAATTTTCAGGGCTATGCCGCGCACACCACGCATTACGCGGGCAAGCCGGGGCGCATCGAAGTGTTGCCGCTGGCGATGAACGATGCGCAGCCGGCCACGCAAGACGCCAGGGTTTTGCGCAACCCGTTGCACATGCCGCTCGAGGTGGAGGAAGACCTGCGGCGCGCACGCGAGGCCGATGCGCTGGTCGCGGGCATCGCGCGCATGGTGGGTGCATGGCAGGTTGCGGATGATCCCGCCGGCAAGCACACGCGCCCGGCGCGTTACGCGGATGTGCTGGTGCTGGTGCGCAGGCGCACGCACCTGGCGGTGTATGAGCGCGCACTGCGGCACGCCGGCATTCCTTACATTACCTCGCGCCTGGGCGGCTTGCTGGATACGCTTGAAGCCTGCGATATCACCGCGCTGCTCGAATTTTTAATCGCCCCGTTTTCCAACCTGAAGCTCGCGCACGTGCTGCGCTCACCGGTATTCGGGTGCAGCGACGATGACCTGATTGCCCTGGCGCAGGCGGGGACGGGCCCGTGGTGGGAGCGGCTGTGCGCACTTGCCGCCGGAGGTCCCTGCAGTGAGGCCCTGTGCCGCGCGTGCGAGTTGCTCACACACTGGCTGGGCAACGTGGGCGCATTGCCGGTGCACGATCAGCTCGATCGCATTTACTTCGAGGCCGACATACTGCGGCGCTACGCGGCTGCCGTGGCGCCCGCGGCGCGCGGCGCGGTGTGGGCGAATTTGCAGGCGTACATGCAGCGCGCGCTCGAGAGCGATGCGGGCCGTTATCCAAGCCTGCCAAGATTTATCAATGAAATAAACCAATTACGCTTGTCCCCCGCGCAAGAGGCGCCCGACGAAGGCGTCATCGGCGACAGCGCCGACGCGGTGCGCATACTCACCGTGCACGGCGCGAAAGGGCTGGAGGCGCCTATCGTGTGGATGCTCGATACCACCGCCACGCAGCCTGCGCGCGGCTATGACGCGCTGATCGATTGGCCGCCGGATGCGCCGGTGCCGGCGCATTTTTCGCTGTGGAGCAAGAAAGACGAGTTGAGCCGCGCACAGCGCCTGCATCATGCGCGCGAGGACGAGATTGCCGCGCGTGAAGACCTGAATCTGCTGTACGTCGCGGCGACGCGCGCAAAACAAGCGCTGATCGTGAGTGGAGCGCAAAAGAACGGCAGCGCTGAGTCCTGGTACTCACGCCTGCGCGGTGCAGTGGCGCAACTTGCGGGTGTCGAAGACGATCCTGCGCGCTCGCTCGAGTATGGCGCCCTGCTGACATCACCCGCGTCCGGCAGCATCAGTGCCGCCGCACCCGAACTCGCAGGTGCAGCGGCGCCGCCGGCCGATCCACGCCTGACCTGGCCCATGCCTACCGGCAGGCGCGTCGCCGCACCTGGCGGCGCGGGACTGCGCTACGGCACGCAGTTTCATCTCATCATGGATCGCCTGACGTGCGGACGCGCCACGGACGCCGCAGCGCTGCGGCGTGAACTGGCAGTACCGGGCGACGTGTTCGATGCGCTGTGGCGCGATGCACAGCGGGTGTTGGAAACGCCCGCATACCGGCGCTATTTTGATGCAACCGCTTATGCGAGCGCGGTGAACGAGGTGTCCATTGTTGCGAACAGCGGTGACACAACGCGCATCGACCGCTTGGTGGCGTTTGACGATGAGGTATGCGTGCTCGACTACAAAACGGGTGCGCTCGCCGCTGTGGAAGCGGGTCTGCTTGCCGAATACCGCGCACAGGTCGGCGCTTACTGCGCGCAGGTGGGGCGCGCATTTCCCGCCAAACGCGTCCATGGTTTGATCATTTTTGCAGCGGGCGGCAGTGTCAGCGTTGCTGCTAGCGTGTAAACTTCGTGAAAAGCTTTTGCCACTGAAGTCGCAGAGGCACACAGGGTGGGACCTGGCAGTTGACGTTCTCTGTGTTTCTCTGTGACCACTGTGCCATAAACGTTTTCAGGTATTCATAATCAACCAGCGGAACCCCCATGAAAATCACCAAAGTCCAGACCACGTTTGTTGAAGTGCCCGCCGATGAACCGCTCGCCAACGGCCCTGCCGAAAAGGGCGCCACGCGCAAGCTTATCGGCGTGAAAATCAGCACCGATCAGGGTCTGCAGGGAATTTCCGTCGCATTTTTCGGCGCAGCGATTACGCCCGCATTGCGCTCGGCCATCGATTCGCTGGGCGCGCTCGCCATCGGCATGGATCCGCTCACCATTGAAGCGATACATGCGAAGTTTCGCGAGGCCGCCTCGCATGCGGGGCCGGGTGGCATATTCACGCTGGCTTCATCCGCTATCGACATCGCGCTGTGGGACATCAAGGGCAAGGCTTTCGGCAAGCCGGTGTCGGAGCTGCTCGGCGGCTTTCGCAAGACCGTACCGACTTACGCCAGCGGCGCGCTGATGCGCGGCTTTCCGTTAAAGCAAGTGGTGAAATCGGCCGAGACGCTGGTGAAACGCGGCTACACGCAAATGAAGACTCAGTTAGCACTCCCCGGCTACACCAACCCGCCGCTGGAAGTTGATCGCATCAAACGCATCCGCGAAGCCATCGGCGACGAGATCGATTTGATGTGCGATATCAACCAGCGCTGGGACGTGCGGCAGGCCATTTCCATCGGCAAGCAAGTCGAGAAATACCATCTGTTCTGGCTTGAAGACGTCACCGCGCATGACGACTATCCGGGGCTTGCGCGGGTGACCGATGCGCTGGATACGCCGGTCGCCGGCGGCGAGTATGTCTATGGCTCGGTGCCGTTCCGGCACATGATGGAGGCGCGCTCGGTGGATATCATCATGATCGACCTGATGCGCTCGTGCGGCATTACCGGATTCATGAAAATCTCCGCCATGGCCGAGGCGTTTAATCTGCCGGTGGTGAGCCATCTCATACCCGAAATTCAGGTACACACCGTCGCGGCCATACCCAACGGCCTCACGGTTGAGTATATGCCGTGGACCTTCCGCTGCTACAAGGAAGTGCCGGTGCCGAAAAACGGCATGCTGACCGTGCCCAACAAGCCCGGGCTGGGTCTGGAGTTTGATCCCAAGGTGGTGAAGTTTTCCTGATGCAGCGCTGCCGATGGCGGTAGCGCAGCGCCAGGTGCGCGTCGACTGAATCGCTAGTCCGCTCGCGAGCCAGATGCCTTCACCACCTTCGCCCATTTCACGATTTCGGTGTCGGTATATTTGGCGAATTCTTCGGGCCCCATGGTGCGCACTTCGACGCCGGAGTTGAACAGCCGCGTTTTTACATCCTCTTGCGCCAGTGTGGCGAGCGTCACCTTGTGAATTGTCGCCACCACGTTGGAGGGCAGTTTGGCGGGGCCCACGATGCCAAACCACGCGACCGCCGCAAAACCGGGCAATCCCAATTCGGCTATGGTCGGCAGTTCGGGCAGCGCCGGCGAGCGTATCGGCGAAGTCACGCCCAGCGCGCGCAGGCGTCCCGACTTGATCAACGGAATCGCCGACGAGAGGCTGGCAAACTGCAGATCGGTCTCTCCGGAGATCAATGCGGTCAGTGACTCCGACGCACCCTTGTACGGCACGTGCAGCATATTTATGCCGGTCATTACTTTGAAAAGTTCCCCCGACAGATGCACTGTGGTGCCGGAACCCGAACTGCCGTAGTTGATCACACCCGGCTTGGATTTCGCCAGTGCAATGAATTCTTTCACCGTCTTCGCCGGCACGGTCGGATTCAGCACCATCGCATTCGGGCTTTCACCCACCAGCGCAATGGTGGTGAAATCCTTCTGCGGGTGATAATTGATTTTCGAGTAAAGACTGATGTTGATCGCCTGCGTGCCGATGGTCGCCATCAGCAGCGTATAGCCATCGGCGGGGCTTTTCGCAGTGAGTTCCGCCGCGATGTTGCCGCCGGCGCCGCCGCGGTTATCGATCACCAGCGCCTGACCGAGCCGTTCGCGCATCGCCGGTTCCATCGCGCGCGCGATGATGTCCGCCGCGCTGCCGGCAGGGAACGGGATCAGCATGCGGATAGGGCGTGTGGGGTACTGTTGCGCGGCTGCGGGGAGTGACAGACAGGCGAGTACGATTGTGGCAGCGGTTTGGAGGTTGGGCATGGGCGCTTCCTTTTTGTAACGAGTGGCAGGGTAGCATGGCAAGGCGAGGCCTGATCCGGTCGGTCGCGACGCGCGCGTGAAGATAATTTTTAAAACATACATAAAAACAATAACTTACGTAATTACGTATTCTGCGCTTGAGCAATGTGGGGCATATGTGCGGGCTGGCGCAGCGTACGTCTGCCGTGGTGAAAATTGCGCGTAACTTTCCTCCGGCGCTGTGGAATTCAGCAGCTACAATCTGTGCAGAATGCCGCTATAACAACAAACCCAATGGATCAAGCCACCCATAACAAGATCGTCTCGTTCATTTGGGGCATCGCCGACGATGTGTTGCGCGACGTGTTCGTGCGCGGCAAGTATCGCGATGTGATTCTGCCAATGTGCGTGCTGCGCCGGCTCGACGCGGTGCTGGAGCCCACCAAGAAAGCCGTGCTCGAAACCAGGGATATGCTCGATCAGCAGGGCATCACCGCGCAGCGCGCTGCGTTGTGTGCGGCGGCAGGGCAAGCATTCTACAACAAGTCGAAGTTCACGCTGCGCGATCTCAAGTCGCGCGGCAGCCAGCAGCAGTTGAAGCAGGATTTTGAGGATTACCTCGAAGGTTTCTCCGAGAACGTGCAGGACATACTGATCAACTTCGAGTTTCGCAACACCATTCCGCGCCTGTCGAAAGCAGACTCGCTGGGCACGCTGATCAACAAGTTTCTCGATCCGGATATCAACCTGAGCCCCAACCCGGTGCTCGACAGCGACGGCGCCGTGCGGCAGCCCGCCATGGACAATCACTCGATGGGCACCATCTTCGAGGAACTGGTGCGCAAGTTCAACGAAGACAACAACGAGGAGGCCGGTGAACACTGGACGCCGCGCGATGCCGTCAAGCTGATGGCGAGCTTGATTTTCCTGCCCATCGCCGACGAAATTCAGTCCGGCTCATACCTGCTCTACGATGGCGCGGCCGGCACCGGCGGTATGCTCACCGTGGCGGAAGATGCATTGCGCGGGCTTGCCGCTGCGCAGGGCAAGCAGGTCACCACGCATCTCTACGGACAGGAAATCAATCCGGAAACCTACGCCATCTGCAAGGCCGACATGCTGCTGAAAGGCGAGGGCGAAAACGCTGACCACATCATCGGCGGCGCTGAACACTCCACGCTGTCGCACGACGCGTTCCCGGCAATGGAGTTCGACTTCATGCTCTCTAATCCGCCGTACGGCAAGAGCTGGAAAAAAGACCTCGACGCCATGGGCGGCAAGGACGACATGCGCGACCCGCGCTTCAGAATCAACCATGCCGATGATCCCGAGTATTCGCTGATCACGCGTTCCAGCGACGGGCAGATGCTGTTCCTCGCCAATATGGCGGCGAAGATGAACCGTAATACTCCGCTGGGCAGCCGCATTGCCGAGGTTCACAACGGTTCATCGCTGTTCACCGGCGACGCCGGGCAGGGCGAAAGCAATATCCGGCGCTGGCTCATCGAAAATGACTGGCTTGATGCCATCGTCGCGCTGCCGTTGAATCTGTTCTACAACACCGGCATCGCCACCTACATCTGGCTGCTCACCAACCGCAAACCGGATGCTCGCCAAGGCAAGGTGCAACTGATAGACGCCACGCAGTGGTTCAAGCCGCTGCACAAAAACCTCGGCAAGAAAAACTGCGAATTGTCCGACGACGACATCCAGCGCATCTGCGATGCTTACCTTAGCTTTGAGCGCAGCGAACAATCAAAAATCTCTGAAAATCAGGCATTTGGCTACTGGAAGGTCATCGTGGAGCGACCGCTGCGGCTGCACAGCCAGTTGACGGTTAAGGCGATTGAATCGCTGCGCTTCGCGTCGGGCGACGAGGACATTCGCGCGCAGTTGTACGACGAATTCGGCGATGCGCTGTTCGAGAATTTCGCCAGCGCGGAAAAAGCGCTGGCCCAGCGGCTGGCCGAATGGGGCAACGGCGAGGACGAAAAAGGTAACGATAGCGACGACGAAGAAGGCGCATCGCGCAGGGGCCTGCCGGAAAAGAAACGCAAAAAATT
>CAMBCF010000183.1 GCA_945864585.1 Bordetella parapertussis
CCGCCCTGCGAGCGAACTGAAGCAGGAGGTCGGCTTGGGGCATTACGAGGGGCGCAACTGGCGTGGTTTTCAGCATCATGCGAGCTTGTGTGTCGCTGCCTATGGCTTCCTCATGTTGGAGCGATTGTCCGGCGTTAAAAAAAACACCGATCGACTTCAAACGCCTGCCATACCCGAAGGCTTCCTCCCGCGCGGGTCTGTCCCCGATGCAGCGCCACGTCCCGTGGTCCATCACAACCGTACGCTATCGGCTGGGGCGCGCCATCGCTCGAAGTCTTTCGCTATGCCCGTGCTGCGGGAAGTCGTATGTAAGGCCAGCTAAACATTAATAACACAGTACAATTATCTATCCCGACGTAAATTCCCATGACCCGATTGTTATTCGCGTGTGTGCTGTTGCTCGCCACCAATGTAACCCTGGCGCAGGAACGCTTTTCCATTTTTGTCGGCAGCGCACAGGAGAATGTGGATCGCATGATCAAGCTCGCCGATTTGCGCGACGACGATGTGGTGATTGATCTGGGCTCCGGCGATGGGCGCATCGTGCTCAGCGCAGCCCAGGCTAACAGCAAGCTCAAAGGCTGGGGTGTGGATATCGACGAAAAACTGGTAATACAGTCCAATGCCGAAGCCAAAAAATTGGGCGTGAGCGAACGCGTGCAGTTTTACCAGCGCGATGTATTCGATGCCGACCTGGACGGCGCAACTGTGATAACGATGTGGATGTGGCCGGAGATGCAACGCATGCTGCGCACGAAAATTCTCGCCGAGGCCAGACCCGGCACACGCGTAATCACCAACATCTGGGGCATGGGCACGTGGACGCCCGACAAGGTGGACGATCTCCACAATTCGCCTGTGCATCTGTGGATCGTGCCCGCGCGTGTGGAAGGTTACTGGACGTGGGAATTGCCGGTGGATGGCATCAGTCGCGAGTACGCCGGCGTGCTGGAACAACAATTTCAAAAAGCCGAAGGCGTGGTGCGCGTCGAAAACCGCCGCGGCGTGCTCGACAAAATGACGCTGCGCGGCGCGCAGATTCAATTCACGCTGGGCATGACCATCGGTAACGCCGGATTCGTGACGCACACCTATAGCGGCACCGTGCAAGGCCATGAGATCGTGGGCACCGTCAAGTTGCAGCGCCTGATTCGCCAGCAAACCGTAAGCACGGAATTACCGTGGCGCGCGACACGCGCCAGCGAGAGCGCTTACTTCGCGCCTACCGGCGTTAGCCCGATGTAGCCGATGGAAACTTCACGGGCACCGGCGCGCCGCGTGCGGTGCCTCGCGGTGGCGCATGGCTTCCGGCGCGTCCGTGCGCGGCGCCAAGTTAATGCTCAACCATGCGCTGCGAGCTCTTCGCGCACGATCTTACGCACAAGATCTTGGGTCACCGCCTGCTCCGTGAGCCCAAGGTACGAATTCAGGGCTTCATTGATTAGGGTCTGATAACCCCTTCCGGACTTTTCTGACTGAGCTTTGAAGCGCTTGAGAATTGCGTCGTCCATGTAGATGGTGATGCGCGTTTTCGCGGTCGCAGGAATCACCGCACCACGCCTGCCTTTGGAAAAATCATACACCTTTTTCATAGTTTCTCCGTTCTTTGGGATCGGGCTTCCGCACCGAGATGGCTCGCAATTCACCACCCCTGGGATTGTGAACCACTACCATCAGTGACCCGAATATGTTCGCTCCAATTGTGACGAAGCGCTGTTCACCCTCTGCGGCGTCATCTTCGACGGTGAGCGCGAGGGGATCATTCAGCACCCCATCACCCTCGGCGAGTAACACGCCGTGCTTCTTGATATTTGCTGCATCCTTCTTCGGGTCGAAATTAGCGGACACGAGCGTAGTGTATGCACGTTATGCATATCTGTCAAATAATCCGAACGTGTGATATTTAGCGCTAACGTGGAAGTCACCGGCGGAGCGCCACAGGCGCGAAGTCCGCGGGAACCGTAGGGTTATGCGGCACGCTCAAGTGGAACCTGCCAGCCCGGAAACACGAGCACGGCGGGATGGCACTTGAGGGCACGGGCAAAAACTTTTGCGCGCTCGACACCTAAATTCACTCGATTATTCTCGATCGCAGAAATGGTGGCTTGCGGGATGCCCGTGAGTTCGGAAAGTTGGCTTTGGCTCAGATCTTGGAGTTCGCGCAAGATACGGACAGACTCACCCACTGAGACTTCAACTCGTTTTTTCGCTGGACGAAACTCTTTCATTTCATGGTCTCCTGTAATCGTGGGCGGTAACTTGAACAACCTGGATCAGCAAGACATTCGCGGTAACTCGGTAGATCATCCGCCATTGAAGCCCTAGCCGGGAAGAGCGATGGCCCTTCCATTCACCAGAGATGGCTTCATCGTGAAATCCCTTGATGGCCCGCAATCCCAACGGCCCCGAGATTTCAGCAATGTCTTTCCATTTCTCGTAACGCTTCAAAACCTCCATAGGAACAGAGCCAGAAAGCTGCTTGTCGACGCGACGGTGCTCTCCGAGTTTCTACATGTTGCATTATGTATATACCACGAATGGTATGCCAAGAACAGCGACTGTTTAGTGACGCATAACGTAAAAGCCCAGACCTGCTTTGTGAATTCAAGAATGAGGCCTATCTGCTCCAAAACGGCTACCAACGCGGCGATAGGCACCGGGTGCGCCGGGAGAAAGCATGATATGTACTTCGCGTTGCCAGTGAAATCGAGGTGAAGCCGCGCGTGAATTTCGAGTTCCGGAGACTTCTCGAATTGAATCTTCAATGGCTGCGCGACGTTCAAAACGTGCGTGAAATCGGTATCGAAATATTCGCGAAGGGAAGCCATGGGCGATTAGTTTCTGACGGCTAACGTTGGAGTTCACCGGCACACAACGGCATCGCAAGGCCGGCCTGAGGCCGTAACAATTCTCGCCGCCGACACTACACTGCGCGCCCAAATCCGCCGCCCCCCGCCGTCTCCATCACCACCCGGTCGCCTTTGTTCAGCACCCAGTGATCCGCCGGATTGATCGGTTTGCCATTGAGCAGCAGCGCGCCGACCTTGCCCGGCTCACCGCCGAAAATACCCTGCGGCGCGGTTTTGTAGCGGGTCATGATCATCGAGGCCATCATCGGCGTGTCGGCGACGACTTCGACTTCAAAGCGCAGCCCGTCGCCGCCGCGATGCGTACCTGAACCGCCGCTTCCACGCCGGATCGCGCGCTCGATCACGCGCAGCGGCGCCATCTGTTCGAATACTTCTATCGGCGTATTCGACAGGTTCGACGGAAACGACAGCATGGTGAAACCATCGCGATGCTGGGTCGCGCCCTGACCCGCGTTCATGAAATTCACCGCCGCATAGGGCCTGCCGCGATGCTCGCCGGTCACGGTGATCGACGAATTGGATGAACCTTCCGCCAGTGCGCGTCCGGGCAGCACGTCGGCAAGCGCCATCATGATTGCGGGCACCATCATGTGCCCTATCATGCCGCGCCCGCCGCTGGCTGCCGGATAAGTAGGGTTAAATATGGAACCCAGCGGTGCGGAGGTGGTAATCGGCGTAAAACTGCCTTCGTTGTTCGGCACGTCCGGGCACAGCAGTGCTTTCACCGCGAACGCCGAGTACGCGAAGCAGTAAATCGGCACTACGTTTACCGCGCGCGGCACTTGCGCACTGGAACCGGTGTAGTCAATCGATAATCTGTCGCCTTTGACGGTGACTTTGCAGTTGATGATGATCGGTTCCTCGAAGCCATCGTGCTGGGTGCGGCCGTGGTACACGCCGTCGGGCACCTCACGGATGGATTTTTTCATCGCGGCTTCGGAGCGGCGGCGAATTTCAGCGCCCAGAGATTCAATGTCGATCTCACTCAGCAAAAGTCTAAGACGTTCTTCAAGCATTTTGCACGCCGCCACCTGCGCCCAGATGTCGCCCAGCGTCTGCTCGGGCACGCGCACGTTCTGCCCGATCACATCGAGCAGGTTCTGATCGGGCTTGCCGGCGCTGATCAGCTTCATGCGCGGTAGCTGCAAGCCTTCTTCGTAGATGTCACGGATACCGGCGTTGCGGATGCGTCCGCCGATGTCGGGCATATGGCTCACCACCGCCGCATAGGCGACGATTTTTCCCTTTTGGAAAATCGGCATCGCGGTGTTGACGTCGTGAATGTGACCGGTGCCCATCCACGGATCGTTGGTGATCATCACGTCGCCGGGCTTCAGGGTGTGCGCCGGAAACTTTTGCAAAAAATGTTTTACCGTTGCCGGCAGCGTGCCGATGAAAGATGGTATCGACAGCACCGATTGTGCAATCGAGCGCCCCTGCGCATCGGTGAGCACCACGGCGAAGTCGTTCGCTTCACGCACCAGCACCGAAAACGAGGTGCGCACGAACGCCGCGGAGGCTTCGTCCACCATCGACACCAAGCGCTTCCACTGGATTTCCAGCGTAATCGGGTCGAGTTTGTATTGTTTCATCAGAACTCCTTGATCACTATCGACACCGTGTAGTCCGGCAAAATGCGCACCTCGGCTTTCACCGGCACCACCAGCGTCGATTCGCGCTCTTCCAGCACCAGCGGGCCCGCGAGCCGCGTGCCGGGCTTTAAGGCGTATCGCTCGTACACTGGAACCGGGGCGTATTTCTTTTTGAGCGGCAGATAGATTTCGCGCTTGCCGTGCTTCACGGATGTGCCCGACGAGCGCGTGTCGCCCCATGTAAATTTGTGGCGCTTCACTGCGGAGCGGCCGGTGAGCCGCCAGGTAATCACCTGCGGCGTCGCCCCCGGCACCAGATGACCATAGAGCTGGCGATAATTGGTTTCGAACGCTTTCAGCAGGGCGGGCGCCATCGCGGCTGCGGCCTTGCGCCACGGCAAGCTCACCGACACGTTGTGTCCCTGTCCGGCGTAACGCATTTCGGCGCCGATAAACCATTTGATCGCAGCGCTGCCCGCGCCCGCCGACGCCAATTCGGATTCGGCGTCCTGGCGCATGCCCTGGTACGCAGTGGCGACGCGCTTCCACTCGATGTCTTTCAGCAAACACGGTTGCGACCACGCGCGATCCACGCGCGCGGGCGCAGCAAGCAGGCCCAGGCATGAGCCTGCACCTGCGGCTATCGTCGCCAGCACCCGCGGAATTCGCAGCTTGCGCGCCACTTCGACCACATGCAGCGGCCCCGCGCCGCCGGTGGCCACCAGGGTGAATTCGCGAGGATCGTGGCCTTTCTCGGCAATGTGGATGCGTGCCGCGGCCGCCATGTTTTCATTAACGATATTGCAGATGCCCCACGCCACATCGTTGGCGGTGAGCTTTAGCTTCGCCGCGAGTTTTCCCAGCGCCTGTTGCGCGAGGTCGCTGCGCAGTTTCATCTTGCCGCCGAGAAAATTGTCGGCGTTAAGATAGCCCAGCGCCAAATCCGCATCGGTCACGGTCGCTTCAACGCCGCCCTGCCCATAACACGCAGGTCCCGGCACAGCGCCGGAACTCTCCGGACCGACGTTGAGCAAACCCAGTTCGTTGACATGCGCAATCGAGCCGCCGCCGGCGCCGATTTCAATCAGATCAATACTCGGCATCAGTATCGGCAGGCCGGAGCCGCGTTTGAAGCGCGCCACGCGCGCGCATTCAAAGCTGTGGGAAATCAACGGCTCACCACCCACCGCCACGCACGCCTTAGCGGTGGTGCCGCCCATGTCGAACGCCAGTATGCGGTCGATGCCGGCGTTGCGCGCCGTGTTAAGCGCCGACAACACACCACCCGCGGGGCCGGATTCCAGCAGCAAAATCGGCGTCTCCGCAGCCGCTTTGCCCGAGGTAAAGCCGCCGCTCGATACCATGATGCGCAGCGGCGCCGAGGGCGCGAGTTCATGCACTCGCGTGTCGAGGCGAGCCAGATAGTTTGCCATCAGCGGCTGCACATAGGCGTTGGCCGCCACCGTTGACATGCGCTCGAACTCACGTATCTCGCGCGC
>CAMBCF010000184.1 GCA_945864585.1 Bordetella parapertussis
CTATGATGATGCGGATCGCAATGCGCCGAGCGAGCGCAAGATGTTTGTGGCGCCGGTGCTGCCGGATGAAGTCTACGTGGTCGTGGGAGGCGGGGTCGCGCCGCAGATGGGGCAATGCGTGTCATTGTCCAGCCGCAGTTCCGCAGGCAGGCCGTTCGTGACGAAGCGTATTCTTTTTCCGGCATGACAAGGAGGTAACCATGATCGAACTTGTAAGTCCCATAGGTCATCCGCGCGTTGAAGCGCAGGCACAGCGCCGTGCGCTGGATACGCCAATCGGCAAACGCGTGGGATTCATCTGGAACCAGTATCCGGTCACGCGCAACTTCTGGCCGCGCCTTGAGCGCGCGCTTGAAGCGCAATGCTCGCCGCCTTCGCTGCAGCGCGCGTACAAGAGCAATACCTGGATGCCGCTGGAACAACCGCAGTTCGAAGCGCTGGCGGCAAACGTGGATTACCTGGTGGTCGGTGTCGGCGCCTGAGGCTCCTGCACCGGCGCCGCCGTGCGCGACGCGTTTGCAGCATGGAAACTCGGCATCCCCGCAGTGGTGCTGGTGCACGAGCCGTTTGCGACACTCGCTAAAGCGCAGTGTCAGGTGTTGGGTGCAAAAGACCCGCTGATACTGGTCTACAAGCAGGATGCGCCCGCGCGCGAATCCGATGCGGACAGCGAAGCGAAAGCGCGCGAAGTCGCCACGGATGTGGTGAGGCTGCTATCCTCGCGCGGCTGAAACGCGCTATAGCCATGTCAAACTGAGTACGATTCCAAAAATCACCAAAGGAATGCGCGATGATTTTATTGCATACAATGCGGCGGTTCACACTGGTCATCGCAATCACCACGGCCGCCGCGACCACGCCCGTACTTTGCTTCGCGCAGAAAAGCCAGAATTTCCCAAACAAGCCGATTCGAATAGTGACAGCATCGGCCGCCAGCCAAACCGACATCGTGACGCGCTTGATCGGCGACAAGATGAGCGCAGGTTTTGGACAGCCGGTGGTGATAGAGAATCGTGCGGGAGCCGGCGGCGCGATCGGCGCGAACGTTGTTGCCAAGGCGACGGCGGACGGCTACACCCTCTTATTGCAATCGAGCCAATTCGCTATCCGTGCGGCGATCCAGCCAAACCTGCCTTACGATTCGCAGCGGGACTTCGCCGGCATTACTCAGATCGGGTATTCCACCCAGGTACTGATAGTGTCGCCGTCCCTTACCGTGAAATCTGCCAAGGAGTTCATCGCCTGGGCGCAGGCGCGGCCAGACCAAATGCTCTTCAGTACCAGCGGTGCCGGTACCGGCACCCACATGGACGTCGAGCGTTTCCGCTTTGCCGCCGGCATCAAGGCGCGACACGTCGCATTCAAAGCAACGTCGGAATCCATGATAGAGGTTGTGGCTGGACGTACCCACTTTGCCGCTGCCCCGCTCGGACCCGCTTTGCCCTTGATCAAGGACGGGAAATTAATGGCATTGGCGGTGTTTACGCCACAGCGCTCGCCGCTATTGCCGGATACGCCGGCGATGGCGGAAGTTTTACCGGGCTACCAGCGGGATGGCTCTTACGGTCTGATGGCACCGGCAAAAACGCCGCGTCCGATTCTGCATCAGCTCGCGAAAGAGGTTGCACGCATTGTTGAGTTACCCGACATCAAGGAACGCATGCGCAACATGGGCTTTGTTCCCGCAACCAGCACGCCGGAGGAATACGACAAAATACGGCGTGCCGAGATCGAGACCTTTACCAGGGTGGCCAGGCTGGTTGGACTACGCCCGCAGTGAGTGGGGGTAGCAGTGCATCCCAATTCGCCGGCAACTTGATTTCGTGCGTGGTGGGCTGCGTATGTCCGCCCTCAAGCACCATGACCCGGTTGCGATGCGGGTCGCCGCATACCATGATGTGCAGAATATCGGGACTCGACAGCACGCGCACCAGGTCGTCGGGCGCGCCAAGAAATGCCTGCGGGAAAACACCCTCTTCCACTTTTTCGCGCGATGTGGTGCGCGCGATGTTGGTGTACTTGAGCACCCACTCGAAATCGGCGAGCCGCATGCGCGTGTGCTCATAGACGTAACGCTTTACGTCGTCTTTTGAATAGCCCGCGTCGGCAAGTGATTTGGCTACGGGCGGCGACAGCAGCAACGTGATCATCACCGCTTCGGCGTCCGGCCCGCGTCCGGGAAAATGAACAGCCGCGTCTTGCCGGTGATTTCGCGGCACAGCAACTCCAGCGCGACTTGTGCGCCGGCTTTGTCGGGCGTGTCATAAGGTGCAGGCGCGGCGCCCCAGTTGTTGGTGACGCCGACAGTGACGGTGTTGGCATGGCGATCAAAGCCTTGGCCGACGTGAAAAGGTTCCCACGGACTGTCTTCATGTTCCGCCAGCGCGAACGCCAGCGGGTAGCCGAAGGTGCCCATGTAGCTCGCGCCCGGACGAAAGCCGGCGATGTTTCTGACGATAAGGCCGATAGCGCGGCCTATCACAGGATTGGCGCCGCGCGAAATCACTTGCGCGCCGCTTTCGATGCCGAGTTGTTTTGCAAGCGGCCCATTGACGAGTACGAAGGGAAATATTCCCGACGAACTGCCGATATTGTTAAGACTGCAACGTTCATCGCCGAGCGCCTCCACCGCCGCGATCAGCAAGGGCATATGCGCGGGCGCGCAGCCCGCCATTACCGCGTTGACCGCAATGTTCCACGGCGTCGCGCGCAGATTGGCCGATTGCAATACCGCGATTTGCTCGTCTGCGGCGCGTTCGGTGTAGCGCAAAAAATGTTCGACCCGCGCAACCGTTGGCGCCACAATGGGCAGGCCATCGCTCCATTCTTTACCGATGAAAAAGCGGTTGATCTCATCGGGCGTGCCGGTGCATACGATGTCGCGCGGATGGCTTGGGGTGCGAACGGCGACAACGTTGCCGTCATCCGATTGCGTCAAGCCAGCGACGATTTTGTCGATCAGCGTGCTTTCGATATGTTGTTGAATCTTCGCGCTGTCGTGGATGCCGAGCGGCCCCGGATATTCAGCGATGCGCAGGTCTTCGACGCCGGCGGATTTTCCGGTATGGCGCGCCAGTACCGAGAAGCCTGTGGTGGTGACAACGACACTGGGTATGCCGATTTTCTCGGCTTCAATCGCCGGCCGCGCCGCGGCCGGGGCGCAGGTGCCTCAGGCGCCGTTGCCGGTGATCAGCGCATCACAACCCTTCGCCCTGGCAAGCGTCGCGTTGCGCCGGGCGCGCTCCCATTGCTGCGCGGGATGATCGTTGCCTGACAGATGCGCAAACTCGGTGTACGGAATGATGTTCAGACGAGGATAACGATCCTTCAGCAATCTGCGTATCACGGGAAAGGTGATGTCGCCCTTGAACACGCCGTTCCAGATTTCGCCGACGGTTTTTCCATTCAGGTCGTCGAGGCGTGCGGCGGAATGCTTTAGATCCACGGCCTCGATTCCAGCGGGGCTGACGACGCTCAACCGTTCCATAGTGTTTTTTTCACACCGAGCGCAGCACCTGACCTGGAAAATCGCCGGTATGTTTGCCGTTGCGATACAGCGCTGTTCCGTTCACCACGACATGCGCTATGCCCTGCGCCTGGGCCACCATGCGCGCGCCGCCCGCCGGCAAATCGCGCACCAGACTCGCGCGTTCGGGCGAGCCGATGCGCGCGGCGTCGAACACCACAATGTCGGCGGCAGCCCCCGGCGTCAGCCGTCCGCGATCGCTGAAGCCGAAATAATCCGCCGGGTCCTGCGTGATGCGCTTCACCGCGGCTTCCAGTGACAGCGCCTGCTTTTCGCGCACCCAGTGTCCGAGCAAATACGTGGTGTAACCCGCTTCGGCGAACATGTCCACATGCGCCCCGGCATCCGACAAGCCGATCATGGTGCGCGGATCGTTCAACACATTGGCGATGCGCGCGCGGTCGGTGTTGGCGCGCGGCACCACGCATTTCATTTGCAGTTGGTCCTCAACCGCCATGTCGAAAAACACGGTATCGGGATCTTTATTGAGGTTGCTTGCGATGTCGCCGATGGTCGCGCCCTCAAATTGCTTGAGCTTCGGGTTCGACACCTTGAACACGGTGATGCCTTTCGAACTCCACTTGCGGCCCTGCTTGAGCTCTTCGCTGAACGCCGAACGAAATGCAGGGTCGGCGTAAATCTTGAGCTGTTGTTCGAATGACGCATTGAAAATCGCTTTCGCGCTTGCCATTTCGCTAAGCTGAAACGGCCGCCGAAGATTCATGTCCGACACCAGCGGCCGGGTGAGAATTTGCGGGATGCCGCCGCGCTTGATCAACGGCGCCGCCTTGTCCAGCACCTCCTGCACGGCGCTGGGGTACTCGGCGAGGTTGTGCAGCGAAAGCCATGTCACCGGACGGTTGCTTTGTGTGAGCATGAAATCCAGCAGCTCGTATTCGTCGTCCTGCAGGCGGCCAAACTGCTTGGTGAGCGCCATTTCGATCACGCCGCGTCCGGCTTTTTTCAGCACGCCGCAATACGACGCGAGTTCATCGCGGCTCGCCATGCGTGCCGCAAACGGTTTGCCGCCATGGCCGATGTGCGACAGCATCGCGGTGGTGCTGAAGCCCACCGCGCCGGCCTTGATCGCGTCACCCAGCAGCGCAGTCATGGTGTGCGTTTCTGCGGGCGTGGCCGCGCGCTCGGCGGCCTCCGCACCCATCACGTAGGTGCGCAAGGGCGCCAATGGTGCGAGAAACGCACGGTTGATACCGCCGCCGTTTCTCGCGGCGGCATCCATGTATTCGGGAAACGTTTCGAAGTCCCAGTGAATGCCGGCGGACAATACTTCTTTTTCCATGCCCTCGACGTTGACCAGATCGCCGATCAACAACTCGCGCGCCTCGGGTTTGCACGGCGCAATGCCGACGCCGCAGTTGCCCATTACCGCCGTGGTCACGCCATGGTCAGCGGAACTCGACAGCAACCGGTCCCACGTAATCTGTGCGTCGTAATGCGTGTGCGGATCGACAAAGCCGGGGCAGACAACCTGACCTTCGGCGTCGATTACCTGTGTGGCGCTGTCCTTCACCTTGCCGATTTCCACGATGCGGCCGTTTCGCACCGCCACATCAGCGTGACGCCTGGGCGCGCCGGTGCCGTCAACCACAGTTCCGTTTTTGATCAGCAGATCGTAAGGCATGACGACTCCTTGAATGCGGCAAGTGGAAAAGACACGGCGAGCATCATTGCGGATACAGCAAAATCAGAAGGCGGCCAGCCGCACTCTATCGCGGCCGGCCCGTCAGACGAGGGTTAAAGCTTGGCCAACTCCGCCAGTAAATCTTTACTCTCCGGAATCGTGCCGGGCTCGTACACCTTGGCGAACCGGACGATACCTTTCTCGTCAAGCACATACGCCGCGCGCTTATCAAACCCTTTTTCTTCGTTCAATATGCCATAGGCTTTGCCCACAGCCGCATGCGGCCAGTAATCCGACAGCAGCGGATAAGGCATGCCGCCGAGTTGTTCAACCCATGCTTTGAGGCTGGGGACAGTATCTGCGCTGATTTGCAGGATTTCAACGTTTAACGCTTTGAATGCTTCGTAGTTCTCACGGAACCCGGATACTTGATTTTTTCATCCGCCGGTGAAGGCAAAAGGCATAAAAGCCACCACGGTCTTGCGACCTTTAAAACTCGCGAGCGACACCGAGGCTCCGGTGTGTGCGGCGAGCGTGAAATCCGGCGCGGCTGCGCCTACTTGCACGGACATGGGGTTCTCCTGATTGTGGATTTGTTTGGGGGCGCTAAGATTACCCGTATGCGCAGAAGCAGGCAACATCTGTACGCGCCATCGCCCGCGCGCCGGACGTTTTGACCCTATAACGTAATTCAGTCGAGCTTGACCCCCGTGGCGGCGACTACCGGCTCCCAGCGCTTGGTGTCTTCGCGAATGAACTG
>CAMBCF010000185.1 GCA_945864585.1 Bordetella parapertussis
CTATCACTCCATTCAGACTCGGCTACCAGGTGATGCATCGACTGGTGCGCCGAGCGCACACCCTCGGGTTGCACCCGTGCGGCCATCGGCTCGACACTCTTGCGTTGCCCCGGCAGCATCAAGCCGCGCAGATACTGGCGCGCCGGCGCCGCCCGATCCGCATGCCCCAGTGCCTGAACCATCGACTCAGCGTAGCGTTCAAATCGCCTTTCCGCTCCGATTCCCATGACAAACCTCCGTGGCTGTATGAAGATGTCAGAAGAATGCCATAATTATTAACACAGTACAAATAAGCGCTGCCCTCAACCAAGATATTCAACCACATGCAATCCGGTTCCCGCGCGGTCGCTGATGTAGGCGAGGCCGCGGTAATCGAGATCAACGTCGTTGGTCTGTATGCAGGTCTTAAGGCGCGGAATGGTGGTCGCGGTGGTCTTCGGTATGTAGTAGCCGACCTCTTTCATGTCGTAGGGGTCGGAAATGTCCAGCACGCGCAACCCGCCCGCGAAATACGCGACGTACAGCAGATTACGATTGTCCTGCGGGCGGTAGAGCTTGTTGTCCTGCGTCTCGTTGAACTGGTGGGGGCCGAAGCGTCCGCCCTGCGTCAGGAAGTCTGCGTCGGGCACACGGAAGATATCGGCCATCATCGGGTTTTTCCACACCGTGACATCCAGCATGTACACCATGCAGCGGATTTCCAGCCCCTGGTATTGGGCGTCGCTGGCTTCGTTGCACACCAGAATGTAGTCGCGCATATCGCCGAAACCGGGCGTGAAGTTGGGCGTCTTGATGCCCAAAAAAGGCATCGAAGTGTGGGGTCCTTTGAACTGCGGCTCAATGCTGTAATCGAAAATGAGTTTGGGCTTAGTGATGTCGTTGATGTCGAGTACCGCGACATTGCCGCCCCGCGCGTAGGACAGGTAGACGCGCTTGTTGGCCATGTCCACCACCGGATGGTGCAGGTTGAGTCCCTTCTCGACGTGCGTGGGCTCGGTGCGCAACTGGCCGGGCAGCCAGTGGTTCGTAACGTACCTGGGTTTCGCGGGGTTGGAAAAATCCCATATCACCAGATGGCCGCCCGGCCGGAATCCCGGTTCGTTGGCGCAGCCAAAATAAAGCCCGCTGGCTTCGTCCCACCAACCCTTGTGCGCCATGTTCATCGGCCCTGCCGGGGTCGAAGCGACATCGGCGACCATCACCGGATGCGCGCGGTCACTGATATCGAAGATCTGAAAGCTGCAGGCAGCAGCAGTCTCGTGATTGCGCGCGAGGTAGCGCTTGCCGTCGTGCGGGTTATTGACCACCTGCACCGCGCGGCAATTCGCCTCCGGCGCGCTGGGTATATGCGCAATCAGCGTGGGCTTGGCGGGGTCGGCAACGTCGAGTATCGAAGTACCGCTGTGTTCAGTTTTACCGCTGAGCGGGTTGGGCAGGTATCCCGGCAGGTGCCCCACATAGCACCAGTCGCCCTGCAGCGTGACCTGCAGCGATTCGCGCCCCTGTAAATCGTGAAATCCCAGGAGCCGGGTGCGATGGGCAGCGGCGGTGAGTGTGTCGTGAATGGTCATGGCGGGTCTCCCTGGGTTCAATAAAATCGGTGCATATCCTGCCTGTGCCTACACCGAACGTTAGCCTTTCAAGCCGGCGATACGAGGTTCAATTGCTGCCGCAGTGCTCATACCATGCCTCCAAATGGAATCATAGATGATGATGAACGGAAAAACAAACGTTTGGCGCGTGTTGATTGCGAGCTCAGTTCGAATCGACACGAGACCAACTTGACATGGGGTCGTTTACGCTTTTTTCCCTCAAGAGTCCCTCCCTCTTGACAATACTATCGTTACACGAGAGTATTGCGCCTCATGATTACGGACTTCCGCGACGAAGAATCCCTAAAGGTCTGGAGCGGCGAATTTTTTCGCCGTCTGCCGAACCAGATTCAGGGAGTGGCGCGGCGCAAGCTGCGAATGTTGCACAACGCGCAGCGGATAGAAGATTTGCGTATCCCGCCGAACAATCGTCTGCAAGCTTTAAAAGGCAACCGCACCGGGCAGTGGAGCATCCGTATAAACGATCAATGGCGCGTGTGCTTTGTGTGGAAAGACGGACACGCCAGTCGAGTGGAAATCTGTGATTATCACTAAGGAGCAAACACAATGCGTAAATTAACCAAAAAAAAAATACGGAACATCCATCCCGGCGAAGTGCTGCGCGAAGAATTCTTGCTTCCCCTTAATATCACGCAATACCGCTTGGCAAAAGAGATCGGTGTGACTGAAGCACGCATTTCGGCGATCTGCTCCGGCAAGCGGGCAGTTACCGCAGATACAGCATTGCGTCTGGCAGCCTTTTTCGGCACGACGAGCGGATTTTGGCTGGGCTTACAGTCGGATTACGATACTGAGGAAGCAGCGCAGGAATTATCAGGTGTGCTGGCGCAGATACATCGCTTTGAGGCACTAGCGGCGTGATGATGGATTGGGGGCGTAGTTTGTCCCCAATCCGTTCGGACGGTTAGTCTCTGGAATCACCATGTCCGTCACCCAAACCTCTCCCGCATCCGCGAAGATCGCGTTGTTCCGGGCGCTGTTTCGGGGGCGTGAAGAAGTGTATCCCAGGCGCTTCGAGAGCGCGAAATCGGGGAAGGCGGGATACTCACCAGTCTGTGGGAACGAATGGGTGCGCGGGGTGTGCGAGAAGCCGCGCATCAAATGCAGTGATTGCCCGCATCAACGCTGGTTGCTAGTGACCGACGACGTGGTGCGTTGTCATTTGTCCGGCGTGGATGATCGCGGACGCGACTTCGTGGCGGGTGTGTACCCGATGCTGCTCGATGAACACTGTTTCTTCCTGGCGGTGGACTTTGATAAAGGCGACTGGAGCGCCGATGCACTGGCGTATCTGGACACATGCGCGCGATTGCAAATACCGGCAGCGCTGGAGCGATCGCGGTCCGGCAATGGCGGACATGTCTGGATCTTCTTCGCAGAGGCGATACCAGCGTCTCTAGCGCGAAAGTTGGGTTCGCATGTATTGACAGAGACGATGGAGCGCAGGCCGGAGGCTGGATTGAAGTCGTATGATCGCTTCTTTCCGAATCAGGACACGCTGCCGCGAGGCGGCTTCGGAAATCTCATCGCGCTGCCGCTGCAAAAGGCGGCGCGAGAGAAGGGCAATAGCGTATTCGTCGATGCGAAGCTCGCGCCGTATCCGGATCAATGGGTGTTTCTCTCCGGCATTCAGCGCATGCCGAACCAGCGCGTCGAAGCCCTCGTGCGCGCGGCTGAGGGGCGCGGCCGGGTTGTGGGTGTGCGGATGGCGTTGCCTGAGGATGAGGACGACGCGGAGCCGTGGAAACTCAAGCCGTCGCGACGGCGTGATTCGCTGCCAGTCGGCGTGATGCCAAAGGCGCTGGAACTGGTGTTGTCTGATCAGGTTTATATACCGAAGGCTGATCTGCCGCCTTCGCTACGCAATGCGCTGGTGCGGTTGGCAGCGTTCCAGAATCCGGAGTTCTACAAGGCGCAGGCGCTGCGTTTGCCGACCTATGACAAGCCCCGCATCATCGCGTGTGCGGAGGACCACACGGAGCACATTGCTTTGCCGAGAGGCTGTCTTGATGATGCACAGCATCTACTTCGTGCGCTGAAGATCAAGATGAAGACTCGCGATGAGCGTTTCGCCGGAAGCAAACTTGAGGTGCATTTCGCGGGTGTGCTGCGAGCCGATCAGCAGAAGGCCGGCGACGCTATGCTGGCGCACGACTTCGGTGTGCTCTCAGCAACCACCGCGTTTGGCAAAACGGTGCTCGCGGCGTGGATGATCGCGCAACGCGGAGTAAACACACTGGTGTTGGTGCATCGTCAGCAGTTGATGGAGCAATGGGTGGAGCGCTTGTCCCAGTTTCTCGGCTTGAACGTAAAGGACATTGGACGCTGGGGCGGCGGGCGCAAGAAACTCACGGGCGCTGTGGATGTGGCGCTGATCCAGAGCCTGGTGCGCAAGGGCACGGTGAACGATCTGGTGGCGGACTATGGACATCTCGTTGTGGACGAGTGTCATCATCTCTCGGCGAAGAGTTTCGAACTCGTAGCACGGCGCGCGAAGGCAAAGTTCGTCACCGGTCTGTCTGCGACCGTGGCACGAAAGGACGGGCATCATCCGATCATCTTCATGCAATGCGGCCCGGTGCGTTATCGCGTGGATGCGCGGCAGCAGGCGGCAGAGCGGCCCTTTACGCATGAGGTGCTGGTGCGCCCGACAGGCTTCATGCCGGCGGACGAACCGAACGAAGACAAACGTGTCGAGTTCCAGCGCCTGTGCGCTGCCCTGATGAACTCGGCGTCGCGCAATCGGCTGATCGTGGCCGAGATCGTGCAGGCGCTAAAGGCGGGCCGCTCGCCAGTGGTTCTCACCGAGCGCACAGAACATTTGGAGATGTTGGCGCAGGCCATGCGGCAACACGTTGCCCATGTAATCACCTTGCAAGGGGGTATGGGGCGCAAGTCGCTCGCGGCGACCCTGGATCTGCTCAAGACCATCCCGGCCAGTGTGGGTCGCGTGATCATCGCCACCGGGCGCTTTATTGGCGAAGGGTTCGATGACGCGCGGCTCGATACGCTTTTTCTCACGATGCCGGTGTCCTGGCGCGGCACCGTCGCGCAGTACGTGGGCCGCCTGCATCGTCTGCATGACGGTAAACGCGTGGTGCAAGTCTATGACTACGCCGATCTCGAGGTGCCGATGCTCTCGCGCATGTTCGACAAACGCTGCAGGGGCTACGAAGCGGTCGGCTACACCATTCTGCTGCCTGCGAGCGCATTGCCTGGATGGCCGGTCGATGTGCCTTTGCCGATCGATCCGCAGTGGAAGCTGGACTACGCCGCGAGCGTGAAAAGGCTCATCCGCGATGGTGTGGATCAACCGCTTGCCCAGCTCTTTGTACATGCTGTGCGGCCACTCGTTGCTGATGCCGAGGGTGCTGATCGTGCGCGCAGTGCGAGCGAGGCCTTCATTTTCCGGCGCTTCGAAACCCTGCCTGAGTTGACGGGCCGATTCCGTCTCAATGCACTGCTGCCAATCCCTTTCGATGATCGCGGTCAGATGGAGGTTGATTTGCTATACGAGGCAGCGCGGCTAGTCATCGAGATCGATGGCTTGCAGCACCTCGGCGATGTCGCTGCCTATCGACGCGACCGCCGCAAGGATGCGCTATTGCAGGCGCATGGCTACTTTGTTCTGCGCTTCCTGGCCGATGATCTCGGCAAACACCTAGATGGGGTCCTGGACACGGTGTTGAGGACGCTGGCGTCGAGAAGTCGCCCGACTGCAATCGCGAAGGATGTGAAACAGCGCCAACGCATTTACGCCTACCAGACGAACGCAGGTAATAGATAGTCGGGTGTCGCTATCGCATCAGCCGCGAAGCCGCGCCAAGCATCCGCGCCAAGCCAGCAATTCTCAATTTAAAACTTGGGGGCTTAAAACTCGGGACTCACTGAGGCACAGTCCGGGTCATTGTTCAGCGTAACGCGCTGATCGCTTGGCGGACTTGCCGGGGGCTGGCTTTTTCCGCCGGTCTCTGCTATAAAGTGATCCATGAAGCCCGTGGGCGTGCTCGAGCACGCGATTAATCTG
>CAMBCF010000186.1 GCA_945864585.1 Bordetella parapertussis
CTGTCGCGGGTGCAGATGCCTTCGCCGTGATCCGCTCCTACACCGCCACACTACGCAAACAGGGACGCAATGTCTTCGAAGCACTCACCGGGGTATTTCGAGATCAGATAGCCGATCCCGTAACAGCTTAATGCGACCTGAACAGTAACTTTTATTGAACTATTCCACAACCCCGAGGCGGCCATTGTGACTGCCCATGTACCATAGCCTGCCTTGCGCATCGACCACCATTTTGCGGATGCCGACATTGGTTGAAGGCAGTTTCACCACGCGCATGTGTTCGGTTTTGGGATCAAAGCGCACCACCGTGTCGAGATTGATTTCATTCACCCACACCATGCCTGCGCCGTCGGTGTTGACCGCATAAGCGCCGGCGTCGCCGCCGGGCAGTTGATACGTCTTCACCACTTTCATCGCCGCCGGGTCGAGTTTCGCCAGCATGCCATTGCCGTAGTTGGCTACCCACGGCATGCCGTCGGGCGCGGTGGCGACGCGGCGCGGACGCGAGCTGCGGCCCATGTCCACTTCGCTCATCTGCTCGGTTTTTGGATCGAGCTTGCCGATAGTGCCGTTGCCGTTGCCGGTCGTCCATACCATGCCCTGCTTATCCACCAGCAACCCATGCGGGCGGTGGCCGGCAGGCATCTCCCATTCCCTGAAGGTTTGCGTCGGGGTGTCAAAGCGCGCGATTTTATTGCCGCTCATCACCGCGATGAAAATGCTGCCATCGGGCGCGACTGCCGGATCGCGCGCGAAACGCGGCGTGGGCACTGGCCATTCGCTGACCTTGCCGGTGAAGTTGGTGAGGGACCCCGGTGCTATGCCGTAGTTGGAGCCACCGGCATGGACGAGGTATGGCGTGACTGCAAGCACTGCGGTAAGAGCTATTTTCATGTGGTCTCCTCCAATCTAGGCTGCGCTGCGTGGGGTTGCGGGGATGCGCATTTAGTGTACAGCTTCGCATCAAGAGACATTCCCTCCCCTTCAAGGGGAGGGCTAGGGTGGGGATGGGGTGGCATTCGCGCGCCATTACCCCATCCCCCTCCCAGATGCCCCCTCGCTACGCTCTCCCCCTTGAAAGGGGAGGAGTTTCTCTGGTGCCGTGCCGTTGCATAAGTGCCGCATAGAGCGAAGCACTACACTAGCCCTGCAACAGCTTGATCTCTGCCGCCGCGACGTGTTCCTCCGTTCCCAGTATAACCACCACGTCGCCTTCTTCGACGATGGTATCGGGTCCAGGCGCCATGGTTCTGACATTGCGGCGGCGCACCGCAGTTACTTCAACCTGCAGTGCGGCGAGGTTGAGAACGGAAAAGGTTTTGCCGATGGCTGCCGCGCCCCGTGTGACCAGTACCGAGTGCAGGCGTGGATGCAACGCGCTTTCGTCGCCAAGGGGACCATCGCGCGCGTCGGTGACGCCGCGAAAGAAGCCGCGGAAAAGATGGTAGTGATGTTCGCGGGTGTCGCGAATGCGGCGCAATACGCGATTTAAGGGTGTGCCGATCAGCAGCAGCGTGGTCGAGGCGAGCATCAGGCTGCCTTCCATGATTTCCGACACCACTTCGGCGGCGCCGGCGGCTTTGAGTTTGTCGATATCGGTGTCGTCGTAGGTGCGCACGATCACGGGCAGGCCCGGCCGCTGCACCTGCACCTGGGCGAGGATGCGCAACGCCGAAGCCGTGTCGGCGTAGGCGATGACCAGCGCGCGTGCGCGCATCAAGCCGGCGGCGGTCAGTACTTCGCGCCGCGCGGCATCGCCGAACACCACCTTCTCTCCCGCAGCCGCGGCTTCGCGTATGCGTTGCGGATCGATGTCGAGTGCAATCACCGCGATTTTTTCCTGCTCCAGAAATCGCGCAAGGTTCTGGCCGCTGCGCCCGTAGCCGCAGATCACCACATGTTGCGTCGCCGCCATCGACTGCACGGCGATATTGTGCAGTTGCATCGCGCGCAGCATCCATTCGTTGGTGTTCAGACGGCGCACGATCATTTCGCTGCGCTGGATAATAAACGGCGCTGCCAGCATCGACAGCACCATCGCGGCCAGCACCGGTTGCAGAAACTCCGGGCTGATCAAGCGTGTAGTGTTGGCATGGGCGAGCAGCACAAAGCCGAATTCGCCGCAGGTGCCCAGTGCCAGGCCTGAGCGTAGCGCCGTGCTGGTAGCGGTACCAGACAGGCGGGCGATGCCAAATATCAGAAATGTCTTTGCCATCACCAACACCACCAGTATTACGAATACCCAGGCGTTTTGCATGGCCACGCGCGCATCAAGCAGCATGCCGATGGTGACAAAAAACAAGCCCAGCAACACATCGCGAAACGGTTTAATGTCTTCTTCGACCTGATGGCGGTATTCGGTTTCCGAAATAAGAATGCCGGCGATGAACGCGCCCAGCGCCAGCGACAGGCCCGCCAGATCGGTGAGGTACGCCACGCCCAGCGTCACCAGCAACACGTTGAGTACGAACAGCTCGGACGATTTGGCGCGTGCCACCACGTGAAACCAGGAGCGCATCACGCGCTGGCCTGCGAATAACAGCACGCCGAGCACCGCGGCCGCCTTCAGCAGCGCCCAGCCGATACTCGCCGCCATATCGCCGGCAGGTGCGGCCAGCGCCGGGATGATGATCAGCAGCGGCACTACCGCGATATCCTGAAACAGCAGGATACCGATGATTTGCCGGCCGTGTTCTGTATTGAGTTCGTAACGCTCGGCCAGCAGCTTGGCCAGTATCGCGGTGGACGACATGGCGAGCGCGCCGCCCAGCACCAACGCGCCCTGCCACGACAGGCCGAGCAACAGACACACCCCCATCACCACCAGCATCGTGATGGCCACCTGCGCGGAGCCGAGCCCCAGCACCGTGCGGCGCATGGTGCGAAGCTTGGGCAGGCTGAATTCAAGGCCGATGCTGAACATCAGAAATATCACGCCGATTTCGGCCAGATCACTCACCTGCTGTGTCTGGCTCACCCAGCCAAAGGCGTGGGGGCCGATGATTACGCCGACAATTAAATAACCGAGCAGCGGCGGCTGCTTCAGATGGCGAAACACCACCACCACCAGCACAGCGGTAGCCAGCAGCACCAGAACAGGTTGCAGTGTGGCGTGCATCGATTCGACCCGGCAATATTTTCCGAATCGATAATGCCTTATCGCGCGCAAAATGCAAGCGCGTTCAGGTGTGCTGCCATCCCGGCAGCGGTGAACAGGCGAGCGCCTAAAACCGGGGCTTGGTCTTCGCGCCCTTATAGCGCTTGATGCCGGCGAGAATTTCCGCCTTGGCTTCTTCCGCGTCCATCCAGCCAATCACCTTTACCCACTTGCCCGGCTCAAGGTCTTTGTAGTGCTGGAAAAAATGCGTGATCTGCGCGGTGACGGCCTCGGGCAGATCGCGCGGCGAATGAATCGTGCGATACAGCGGCGTGAGTTTATCCACCGGCACCGCCAGCAGCTTGGTGTCGTCGCCCGCGTCGTCTTCCATTTTCAGCATGCCCACCGGCCGGCAGCGCACCACCACGCCGGTAATCAGCGGCACCGGGGAGAGCACCAGCACATCCACCGGATCGCCGTCGCCCGCGAGCGTGCGCGGAATGTAGCCGTAGTTGCACGGATAATGCATCGCCGTCCACATGAAGCGGTCGACAAACATCGCGCCGGTTTTCTTGTCGACTTCATATTTGATCGGCGGCGCGTGCATCGGGATTTCGATGATCACGTTGACGTCGTTGGGCACATCACTGCCGGAAGGAACACGATCGAGGTTCATGGAAGCGCAATTCTACGCCTGAGTCACGTAGGGCGGGTTAGCGCAGCGTAACCCGCCGCTGCGGCTGAATGCCGCGCCCAGGCTGCTATTCACGAGTCCCGGGTTACAAGCTCGCGCTCTTCCCAATCGAGGATCCAGTCGGCCAGGAGATTGCCGGGCATGGGCATGGCGATGAAATACCCCTGGGCGCTGTCGCATTTTGAACGCCGCACAAAATCCCAGTCTGCACGGTCTTCAACGCCTTCGGCCACGACTTCCATATTCAACTGTTTTGCCAGATTCACGCTGGTGTTGAAGATCGCGCGCACCGTCTCGTCAGTCCCGGCGTCATGCACAAAGCCGCGGTCGATCTTCAGTTCGTCAAACGGCATGTCGCGCAATTGCGCCAGCGAAGAATTCCCGGTGCCGAAATCGTCGATCGAGAGGCGAAAGCGCTTAAGCCGCAGCCGGGTCAGCACCTCAAGTGGAACACGCATATCCCCCATCAATTGGCTTTCGGTCACCTCCAGTGTCACGCGCTGCGGCAGCACGCCTGCTGCGGCTGCGCACCCGGCTACGTAATCGGCAAAGTCCAGCGATTGCAGGTCGTCCATCGACACGTTAATGGCCACCTGCAACAGCAGCCCCGTTTCCACCTGCCATTCCTGCTGCCAAAACGGGGCATCCGTCAAAGCGCTGGCGACCACCGCGCGGGTCAGCTCACCGATCAGCCCGTGGGTTTCCGCCACGCTGATGAACTGGTCGGGAGGCACCAGGCCGTCCAGCGGATGTTTCCAGCGCACCAGCGTCTCCACGCCTATCACATGTCCGCTGGTGAGCGAGACCTTGGGCTGGTAGTAGTTGATCAGCTCGCCGCTGGCGATGGCTGTGCGCACCTCTTGCGCGGTGTAGGTTTTGTTTGCCGCTGCGGCATTGCTATCGGAAACTGGCGTCCATTTCTCCAATAACGCGGCCAGCAGCTTGGGATTGACCGGCTTGCGCAGATAACCCAGCGCCGTGATCTGGTGCGCGCGCACCAGTTTCTCTGCCGCGTGCAGCATACGTTCGTCTTCGCCGCTCACCAGGATGATGCTGCCGCGATAGTCGCGCTTGACAAGGTGGCGCAGGAATTCGATGCCGTCTATTTCCGGCATGTTCAGATCCAGCAGAATCACGTCTGGCTGTTTGGCCGCCAGCTCCATCGTCTCCAGCGCCCGCGCAGCGCCTGCACAGGTGATGGCCGAGGTGTATCCCAGATTCGCCAGCATGCGCTGATGCAATCTGAGCACCAACGGTTCATCGTCTACCAGCAGGATGTTTGTTGCAGATTTATTGATCATGATTTCTGTCGCTATACATTAAAATAACTCAATTTCAGATAGTGTTCCACAATAGCCAGTTTCTCCTCAAAGCGCGGTAGCAGTACGTTCAGGGCATCGCTGTCGCCCGTTTTGCACTCCAGTTTTATTATCTCGCACAAAACGCCCGGCGCAAACAGCAATTCTCAATTTAAAACTTGGGGCTTAAAACTCGGGACTCACTGAGGCACAGTCCGGGTCATTGTTCAGCGTAACGCGCTGATCGCTTGGCGGACTTGCCGGGGGCTGGCTTTTTCCGCCGGTCTCTGCTATAAAGTGATCCATG
>CAMBCF010000187.1 GCA_945864585.1 Bordetella parapertussis
TACCTGCACCAGAGTCCCCTCGAACAATTCTCCGCTTTCGCCTGTCATCTCGATTCCATCTCGCGTTGTCATAGCTCTCTTAACGTACCAGCGCTCTGGCCGTGGACCAGGTACTACAGATATTTTTATAATTTTTCACAGGCTCTGAGCCGGTGTTGCGGCCCAGCGCGTGGAACAAGGCGGCGTATGACCAGGACTTCGCCAACTACGTGAAGCGCTACGAGGCGTTACGGGCGGGCGGCGCCGACGAAGCAACCGTGGAGAAATTTATGGCGCGGGAGAGCCAGCGGCAAGCGGCGCTGCTGGCGCAGAACGGCAAGCAACGCAAGGTGGGGTACTACGAAGGCGCGAACGGCTATGCGAAAGGGATGTTCCACGCCGAAGCGGACTGCATCATGTTCTCATTGCAAACACAGCACTTCTGCGCGGCGTGCGCGGCGGCCATAGAACGCATGATCGACGCGCACTGCAAAGCATGATGGGCTCAGCATGCAATGCCCCTATCCTCAAGGCAATTTACTGCGGAACACTTACGCCGCCGGCCACTTGAACACCCTGGTGGCCGTGCCGTGCATCATCATCTGCACGTCGGCCGCCGGCAGGTAGGCCGCCGCGTACTTGCGGATGATGTCGGCATTCTGCACATAGGTGCCGCGGTTCTTGCCCATAGTCTGGGTCTGGTCCGAAGCCCACATCAGGCGCTCGGCGCCATAGGCCGCGTGCACGCGCTTGATCAGCGGATGCAGGTCCTCATACTCGGGCGGCGCGCTGCCCGACACCAGCGGCAGCGATGACACTTTCACGTGCACGTTGCGAAAGCGCGCCAGGGATTCCATGGCCCGTACTTTACTTTCGCGCGCCTCGCCGGGGACGGCCCAGGCGAAGTGATCGACGATAAAGGTGAGGCTCGGATATTTCTTCAGCACCGGCTCCATCAGGGCCGGCCCGCTGCGGGTCCACACGGCTACCGCCATGTCCTGGTCGATGCACGCCTTCCACACCGGTTCGAAGGCGCCGTCGGCGAACAGTTTCTGGTGTTCAGGCTCGTTCATTGACAAGCGCAGGCTGCACATGCCGGGTTGCTCCAGCCAGCGCGGCAGCAGCTTGAATTGCTCGGGAAGTTGGGGCACGAACCAGCCCATGACGCGAAAGCGCTTGGGGTATTTGGCCGCAGCCGCCTGACCGCAGGCCGGGCTGCGATTGGGGGCCACGCCGGCCGGGGAAATGACCGCACGGTCAATCCCGGCTTCGTCCATCAGCCCGAGCATGCGCTCGGCGGGCATGGAATCGGGCAAGTGCGATTCCGCCCCCGGGCCCCAGGGTTCTTCAGGTGTATTTGCGTTCCAGATGTGGACCTGGGCGTCGGTGATCATGCGCTGCTCCTGGGGATTGGATGATGTGTTGACGGAAGGGGCTAGTCATATACGTGTGCTTTGCGCACCGAGTATAAACGTGCACCATTGCGGCTACACTTCAGCTCGTGATCGGTCCACCCGCGTCACATGTACTTCCCGCCGCCGCACAGGATGCGGTCGCCGGTCACGTACGAGGACTGTTCCGACGCGAGAAAGACCGCCACGTTTGCGACCTCCTGCGGCTTGCCGGCACGCTTCAACGGTATCGCCGCGAGGTCCTCCTCGCTGTATCCGCCTTTCCCATCCGCATACCACTCCGGGTTCGCCCGCACGTTCTCGATCGTCATCAGCGCGATGAGATTGGCCCGCACGTTGTAGGGGCCGAGCTCCAGCGCGAGCGCCTTGATGAGACCGAACAGACCGTGCTTGGACGCGATCACGTGGGCGCGCTGCGACTGCGCCGTGACCGAGGCCTGGCCGCCGAGCGCGATGATGCTGCCCGTCTTGCGCTGCATCATCGAGGGCACGACGGCCTTGGCGAGGTAGAAGAGCGCGTTGAGGTTGACCGCGAAGGTCTTGTCCCACTCCTCGTAGCTGATCTGCCAGAAGTCCTGATGGGCGCGCCGGCCGGCGCAGCTCATGAGCACGTCGATCTGGCCGTAGTGGTCAAGTCCCTGCTGCACCAGCCGCTCGACCTGCACGTGATCGCTGACGTCGGCCATGATCGGCAGCACTTTCGCGCCGAGCTTTTCGCACTCTTTCACCACCGCGCTCAGCGCGTCCTTGTTTTCCCGTGCGACGAGTATCAAGTCCGCGCCTTCCCGCGCGAACGCGATCGAGATGGCCTTGCCGTTGTTGCGCCCCGCGCCGGCGACCAACGCTGTCTTGCCTGTCAGTTGTCCCATGAGATTCCCCTGTTGTCGAGTGATTGATTGGACTGCAGCCGAGTCGTCATTGCGCGCGGATATTGCGCTCGCGTATGATTTTCGCCCAGCGTGCGGATTCGCTACGGATGAATTGGGCGAAGCGCTCGAGCGTCATCGCCTCGTGCTCCGCGCCCTCACTCGCCAGGCGCGCCTGAAACTCCGGTTGCACAGCAATGCGGCCGATATCGGCATGAATACGGGCGACCGTGTCCTTCGGCAGCGCGGACGGACCGAAGAAGGCGTACCAGCTGGTCATCTCGAAACCGGGCACGCCCGATTCCGCAAGCGTCGGGAGCTCAGGCCAGGCCTGCGATCGCTTCGCTGTCGATACCCCAGGGCGCGCACGCGTCCGGCTTTGGCCGGGCTCTGCGTGGCAGGTAACGAACCAAACGCGAGATCGATGTCGCCGGTCATCAGCGCCAGCACGCTCTGCCCCCGCCTTTGAACGGAATGTGCGTCATGCGTGTGCCGGTGAGCGACATGAAGAGCTCGGCGGCGAGATGCGAGGGTACGCCGTTGCCGCCCGAACCGACGTTAAATTTTTCGGGCTGGGCTTTTGCCAGCGTGATCAGCTCCCTGGCAGATTTGGCCGGAACCGACGGGTGGCTTACCAGCAGCATGGCGGTGTGCACGAGAAACGCCACCGGCGCCAGATCGACGAGCGGGTCAAAGTTGAGCTTCAGCAGATGAGGATTGATCACGATCTGTCCCGCGGTGACGAACACCAGGGTATGACCGTCTGGTGGCGATTTCACCGTCAGCTCCACGGCGATCGAGCCGGATGCGCCGGGACGATACTCGATGATCACAGGTTGTTTCCAGATTTCGTTCAGTTTTTGCGCGACCATGCGCGCAAAAAAATCCGTCGCACCGTCCGGCGGCTGTCCTGAGAGGAAGCGTATTGGTTTGGACGGATACGCTTGAGCAAGCGTTGCGCTACCATACGTAAGAAGCGCGCACAGGGGCAGTGCCCGCACGAGCGCACGGATTAAACGCAAGGCAGAATTCAACTCGGCTGCATGCAGAGACGAAGTTTGCATCGTGAGCTCGCTCAAAGCGTCGCGCCGCCGCCGGCCGATGCGCCTTCAGGAAGGTGCGCACCCGGTTAATGGTCCGCGCCTTCAGTTCCGGCGGGTCCTTCCAGGGATAGACTGATTGAATCCAAAATTGGCGCCTTTCTTGATAAACGTATTATCTTGGTGCTACGCGCGGCTCGAAGTATTAGACTGCTGCGCGGATGGCAGATTGCTACTGCGCGGCGGCCGAGTCAAGTTGTTGTTGCCATCGAGGCCGGGCCACGGCAGGCATAATGGACGGCAGGCCAGTGAGTTTTTAGCGACAACCAGATGCAGAGTGTCGATCAATCGGCAAGTTGGAATGTAACAACGATAGAAAGCAAAGGGCCGGCTGCGGCCCGCTGGCGCCCGGTCAGAAATGCCCCGCAAAGCAGGTCAAGATCGATGAAGCGGTCATTGGCAAACAAGTTTCCATTGGGTGAGAAGGGGCTCGTAGCACGGCGTTCGACCCAAACGAGGCGCTCGACCTTCGGCGTCATGAATGCCGGCTATCCGTGGCGGAGCCGTCGCTCGCCAATTGGCCCCGATGTTCCGCTTGCCGGCCACAGCGGCCGTTCGGGGTCATTACGCTATCAGGATCTCGTCAATGTCCACTTCCACTTTGGACGAAGGCTCACTCCCGACCCGCTGCGGGCGTAGACGACAGTCGGCTATTGGATAGTCCAATCGGATGCAAATTTAGGGTGGGCAAAGCGCAGCGTGCCCACGAGCGGCGCGTAACGACGCCTACACGTTAGCGATTTTTCCGAAATGAAAATACTGCGACACGAATAACTCTTTTTCGCGTGGGCACAAAAGACGTGCCCATCCTTGCTGACGCTGTCGACCCATTGCCGACCGTAGACCGCCGTGAAAAGCTGAGATTCCCGTGGCGCCACCGTGATTCACAATCGACCAATTCGAACCCTGGAATGAAAGTAAGTGTAGCGCCTGATCGCGTCGCACAGCCTATCTTCCGGCCGGGGATGGTTTGCGGCAGAACCATAAGTATCTGATCCTGTGAATCCCCGACAAAGTTCGCGTGGGGCTCGGCCTGGGCGTTCCCACTTTAGCTATCAAGGACCCCAGCACGGGTGAGGTGCGGGGGCCAGCAGTGGACCTCGGGCGCGCACTCGCCGCGCGAATCGGGGTTGAATTCGTACCTGTCGAATACCCGAGACCTGGTGCGGTGATGGAAGGTGTCCGGATTGGCGCGTGGGACGTGGCGTTTCTGGCGATCGATCCATCCCGGGCCGCTGAAGCGGACTTCTCGCCCCCGTATATGGAATATGACCTCACCTATTTGGTGCCGGCCGGCTCCGCAATCCGCAAAGTTGCCGACGCGGAACGGCCCGGGGTTCGCATCGCGGTGGAACGCGGGGGCGTGGGCGACATCACTCTCACCCGCATACTGAAGCAAGCCGAATTGGTGCGCGTCGAGACTGTAAGCGCCGGCTTCGATCTGCTGCGCGCCGAAGAGATCGACGTGCGAGCAGGGGTTCGCCCGGGGCTGCTACCGGACGCAACGCGGCTGCCCGGCTCTCGGGTGCTGGAGGATCGCTTCGGAGTCATCCCCCTAGCGGCGTTGATCCCGAAGGGGCACGCCGGACGTCTCGCCTACATCAGCGAATTCATCGAAGAGGCTAAGGCCTCGGGGTTGGTGCAACGAGCAATCGAGCGCGCTGGCTTGCGCGGAGTCCAAGTGGCACCCCCCGGAAATCCCGACGCCCCGAAGTGAGCCTGCAAGAGCCACGGCAGCAATTGGTCGCGAACATGGCTTCGTCCAACCCACAGCTTAAACTAATTACACGAGCTTCTTGGCTTAGCCACTGCCGCCGCGCCCTCTCCCGGCCTAGCGGCCACCCTACCCATGAACCTCCCCGCTCGGGCGGGGACTCGACGCTCCCTTCTCCCTCCGGGCTAATCTATGCACACATCTTCTGTAGCCAATTTCCGGCCTTGGTAGATAGCCTCCATACGCTGCAAACCGCGGAGCATGGTGATGGGGCCGGGCTTG
>CAMBCF010000188.1 GCA_945864585.1 Bordetella parapertussis
TACGATGTGGCGGTGGATATACGCAAAAACTCGGCGACATTTGGGACCTGGACTGCACAGGTGCTGTCCGGCGAAAACCGCAAAATGCTGTGGATGCCCGAAGGCTATGCGCATGGTTTTCTGGTCACCAGCGCGCATGCCGAAGTCGAGTATAAAACCACCAACTACTGGGCGCCACAGCACGAGCGCTGCATCCTGTGGAATGACGCGCGCCTCAATATTCCCTGGCCAGTACAGGGCATGCCTTTGTTGTCGGCTAAAGATCAGCTGGGTGTGAGCCTTGACCAGGCGGAGTTGCCGGGGTGACGAGCATCCTGCTTACCGGGAAAACCGGTCAGCTCGGTAGAGAATTGCAGCAGGCCCTGGCGCCCTTAGGCACAGTCACCGCTCCCGGCCGCGCGCAAATGGATTTGACCAACCCGGATCAGATACGCCGGGCGATACGCGACCACGCGCCCGACATCATCGTCAACGCGGCGGGTTACACCACGGTAGACCGGGCCGAAACCGAGCGCGAACTTGCACACCAGGTCAACGCGGTGGCGCCCGGTATCATGGCCGAGGAAGCGCGCCGGATCAACGCGCTGCTGATTCATTACTCGACAGACTATGTGTATGACGGTGCTAACAGCGCACCCTACGCCGAGGATGACGCACCCAATCCCGTGAACTACTACGGCCGATCGAAGCTGGAGGGTGAGCGCGCTATCACCGCCATCGCCGGTGCGCACCTGATACTGCGGGCAAGCTGGATCTACAGTGCGCATGGTACGAATTTTGTACTCACCATGCTGCGGCTTGCGCGCGAACGTAAAGAAATCTTCGTGGTGAACGATCAGGTGGGGTCTCCCTCCTGGGCGCGATCGCTGGCGGCATCCTCGGCACAAATTCTGACACGCATCAAAGACCGCTCGAGCGCAGCGGGCATCTATCACCTGTCAGCCGCCGGCCACGCTACGCGCTTTGATTTTGCAAAAGCGATAATCGCAGCAGCCAAACCATCCTCGGCGCCCGAAACAGCGTGGGCGGAAATCCGGCCTACCACCACTGCGAACTACCCCTTGCCCGCCGCACGCCCGCTCAACGCGGCAACCAGCAAGGCAAAACTCGAACGGGATTTCGGCGTAGAGATGCCGAGCTGGCAGGAGCAGCTCAACGCATTCATGAAGAGTAGACCCTTGCTTTGAAACGAGGGCGGGCCTACACGCGGCAGCGACGGGAAATCCGGCGCGTTCATCCGCGCGCAGGTGGCGGCAGCGCCGGGTATTGCGTTGGCGTAACCGTTAATACGCCTTAATGCCCTGACTTTGAATCAGCGGCTGCCACTTCTTCTTTTCTACCGCTAGATAAGCAGTCAATTGCGCGGGCTCGCCGCCCGCGATATTGACGCCGGACTGGGTCAAAATTTTTCGATACTCAGGCTCCTGAAATATGGCATTGATGGTGCGATTGATGGCGGCGATGATGTTGGCGGGCGTGCCGGCGGCTACGAACACGCCATGTGGCACGCCGGAATAGAAATTGGCGATGCCGCCTTCATCGAATGTCGGTACATCGGGCAGCGCCAGGGCGCGAACCTTGCTCGCAATGCCCAGGCCCCTGGCACGCCCGCCGCGAATATGCCCGAGCGCCGTTGCGCCGTTATCAAACATCATCTGAATCTCGTCTCCCAGCAATGCGGTAACCGCGGGCGCCGCACCCTTATACGGAACATGCACCATGTCTATGCCCGCAATCGTCTTCAACAATTCTCCGGCCAGGTGCAGCGAAGTGCCTTGTCCGCCCGAACCGAAATTCACTTTGCCCGGCTGCGCCTTGGCGTAGGCGATGAGTTCGGACAACATGCGCGCGCGAAACGCCGCGCTCACCAGCAGAATGTGCGGCGTGTCACTCACCAATATCACCGGCGCGAAATCGCGCTCTGCATTGAACGGCAGCTTTGCATAGAGCATCGGATTGGTAACCAGGATCGGCAGCGACGCAAAAAACAGCGTGTAACCATCGCGCTCGCTATTGGCCACCGCATGCGCGGCGGTGTTGCCCGCCGCACCTGCGATATTGTGCACGATGACCGGCTGCTTCCAGCGGTTGTTCAGCCGCTCCGCCAGCCGCCGTGCCGCCAGATCAGCTCCGCCGCCGGCGGCAAATGGCGCAATGATGCGCACTGGCCGTGCCGGATATTCCTGCGCGCTGCTGGCTGTTGCACCACACAGCATGGTCACGCTCAAAACGCCGATGGCCAACCTCGCCCGCTGCTGAGTGCCTGCCAATAAACCCATACGTTGCGCCTCTGATATTGCTCGTGTGTATGCAAAAGCCCCCAGCGAAGGTTAAGCAGCTAATGCGCGGCGGTCAAGCGGGTAACGCAGGCGTACAATGCGCCGGATCCGGTGCACGTCGCTGCCGCCACAACCCATTACCCGCATTGTCCAGAATACGCGCGATCACCCTCGACCTCGACGATACCTTGTGGCCGTCCGCACCCACGCTCGCGCGTGCCGAACAGCGCACCTACGCGCATCTCGCCGAACAAGCGTCTGCCGTCGCCGCGATGTGGTCGATAGAACAATTGCGCGAGCTGCGTCTTTCCATCTTCAACCAACACCTTGAACTGCAGCACGATTTTCTGCGCATCCGGCGCATGGCTATGCGCACCGCTTTCGAAGCGGCTGGATTGTCCGGCGCGCCGGCGCATCAACTGATCGAGCACCTACTCGACGTATTCATGACCGCGCGCAATCAAGTCGATCTTTACCCGGAGGTTCGCGGCTGCCTCACGCGGCTGTCACAGCGCTTTGCCCTTGCGTCGCTCACCAATGGTAACGCCGACGTGGCGCGAATCGGCATCGGTCACTATTTCAAAGCCACCATATCCGCGCATGCACATGGCGCCAGCAAACCCGATCCGGCGCTGTTTCACATGGCCTGCCGCGAGCTCGCGTGCGCTCCCGAAGAAGTGGTGCATGTCGGCGACGACATCGAGCTCGACGTGCGCGGTGGACGCGCCGCCGGGCTGCGCGTGATCTGGATGAATCGCACGCATGCCGTGTGGGAGGGCGACGATCGGCCGGTAGCGGTGGGGGATTTACTGGGGTTGGAACGGTGGCTGGACGCAAACGCTGAATAACGGTATCGGCGCCGCTAAAAAAATCAGGCGGCGATTGGGTCTTTATCGCTGGTGAACGTGCGCAGCAGCCTGCCATAGCCGGCGATGCTGCCGGTGTAACCGATTTTTTTGAGCGCCCCCCAAATACTAACCTGCGTAGTACTCAACACCGGCTTGCCGATGGCTTGTTCCAGGCGCTCGATGATCGCCATGCTTTTCCAGTTGGTGCACGCCAGCACCACCGCCTGTGCTTCGGGACAATCCACTTGCATGCCGAGATCGTAGGCCGTCTGCACATCGAGCCGGCCGATCTCGAGGTTGTCGATGACGTTGAGGCCGTCTTTGGCCACCACCTTGATGCCGTTGGCTTCGATGAATCTGGCGCAGATATCGTTCACCATCGGGCTGTAGGCGGAACCCAGCGCGATGCGTGTGATGCCGAGCACCTTGAACGCTTCCAGCAGCGCGGTGGACGTCGTGGTTGCGGGTTTGCCGCTGACCTCTTCAATGCGCTTGCTGACTTCGCGGTCGTAGCCCAGACCTTTGAGAAAACTCGGCGCCGTCGCGCCCAGAATAATCACATCGACATCGGCGCTGGCGAGCATCTTTGATTCGACATCCAGCGAGCCGGCCATCTTGCCGATGGATTCCGGCGTAACCGTCGTGATCGGCAGGCGCGCGGTGTGCAGCGTGACACCGTCGGGCAGCACCTTGAAAAACTCGGTCTCGACGGTGGTGTTGGATGAGGGCGCGAGCAGCCCGATACGGCCGGTAAACGACATGATGGAACTCTCCTTGTGTGCATAGCCTACGCTGGCGGCAAGTCTAGCAGCAAGCCGTGGATTACAATATGCCTCTTGATGAACACAACCTTCGATGTGGTGGTGGTCGGCGGTGGTATCGCCGGCCTTTGCGCCGCCAACCGTGCCGCGCAACAGGGGTTGAAAGTTGCGGTGCTGGAACGTGGCGCCGATGAGCGCTACCTGTGCAACTCGCGGTACTCCGGCGGTGTGCTGCATATCGCGTGTCATAACGCCAAAGACCCCGCTGAGAAACTGCTGGCGGTTATTAAGGACGCCACCAGTGGCAAGGCCGACGCGGAACTGGCGCGCGCGCTCGCCACCACCGCGGGCCGCGCCATCGACTGGTTGCGTGATGAGGGCGCAAAGTACATCCGCGTGGGCAACATTGTGTGGCAACAGCATGTACTGGCCCCGCCGCGACCCATCGTTGCCGGGCTTGATTGGAAGGGCCGCGGCCCCGACGTTACGCTGCGGCAACTGGTGGCCAATCTTGAAAAACGCGGCGGGAAAATGTTTCGCATGCCTGCCATTGCATTGCTGGAAAAAGACGGGCGCTGCATCGGCGTTGAAGCGGGCGAGGCGTCAGCGCTACAACATTTCCACGCGCGCGCGGTGGTGCTGGCCGATGGCGGTTATCAGGGCAACCCCGCGCTGGTGCGCGAGCACATGGGCATCGACTTCACTAAAGTTAAAACGCGCGGGGCCGGCACCGGCGTCGGCGACGGCCTGCGCATGGCGCAGACGATGGGCGCGCAGTTGTCTGAGTTGAAATACTTCTACGGCCACATGCTGTCGCGTGATTCGTTCACCAACGACAAGGTGTGGCCGTATCCGCAGCTCGACGAACTGGGCACGGTCGGCATCGTCGTTACCGATGCGGGCGAACGTTTTGTGGATGAGGGGCAGGGCGGTGTTTTCGTCGCCAACACCATCGCGCGGCTGGCGAATCCGTTATCGGCGTGGGCCATATTCGACCACGCAATCTGGGAAGGGCCCGGGCGCGCAGCGCGCATTCCGGCCAATCCGCAACTCGCCAATGCGGGCGGCGCCATCATCCGGGCCAACACGCTGCTTGAACTCGCTGCGAAAACCGGCATCAGCGCGGAGCGGCTGGAACTCACGGTGACCGCCTACAACCACGCACTGGCGTCCGCGCAGACCACCAGCCTCACGCCACCGCGCAGCGTGCAGCCGATAGTGCCGTCGCCGATTGCCAGGCCGCCGTACTACGCTGTGCCCTTATGCGCTGGAATGACCTATACCTTCGGCGGTATTTTTACCGACAGCGACGCGCGCGTGATGAGCACGCGCGGCGCGCCCATAGCAGGCCTCTACGCCGTGGGCGCGACCACCGGTGGACTGGAGGGCGGCGCCGGCGGCGGCTATGTCGGCGGGCTGATCAAAGGCGTTGCGTTCGGCATGCGCGCTGCCGAG
>CAMBCF010000189.1 GCA_945864585.1 Bordetella parapertussis
CCGTGCCCACCCTCCCCGCCTACGCCGAGCTGCATTGCCTTTCCAACTTCACCTTCCTGCGCGGCGCATCACACGCCGAAGAATTGGTCGCACGGGCGCAGGCGCTGGGCTATGGCGCGCTCGCCATCACCGATGCCTTGAAGGGGAGGGAACAAAAAGCTGGCGAACAGCCCTGCACCACGCCCACCATCTCGCGCACCGCTTCCCTCAACGCGCATGGATCGCCGTCGAGCTTTTGAGCGGCCCCAACGACCACGCGCAACTTGAAGCGCTGCGTGAACTCTCCACCAGCAGCGGCCTGCCGCTGGTCGCCGCCGGCGACGTGCACATGCACCTGCGCTCGCGCAAACCGCTGCAGGACACGCTGACTGCCACACGCCAGGGCGTCACGCTCGCTGCAGCCGGGCATCGCTTGCATGCCAACGCCGAACGCCATCTGCGCGCGCGCGCGCGGCGCTCGGATTGGGCGTGATGCAGGCGGAGAAACGCGTACCGTCGCGCGCGAGGCGGTCGAGATGCGGAGTCTTGATCTCGGGACGCTCGAATCCGTAGCAGTCACCGCGTTGCTGGTCGGACGTGATCAGCAGAATGTTCGGTGCTTTCGACATTGATCTAATCCAGATCCAGCTTGAGTTCCTTGACGAGCGGCCCCCAGCGCGCCATGCTTTCGCGGATCAGCGTGGCGAGTTCCTGCGGAGAACTCGGTGTCACCTCGAATCCAGCCGCTTCGAGTTTTTCACGCGTCGCCGGCACTGCCAAAATCCTGACGACTTCTGCATTGAGCCGAGCGACGATCGCCTGCGGCGTTTTCGCCGGGGCAACCAGGCTCAACCACTGCGACACGTCGATGCCTGCAATTCCGGCTTCGGCAAGCGTCGGCACTTCGGGCAGCGCGGCCGAGCGCTTTTTCGCCGTCACCGCAAGTATCTCCACCTTGCCCGCGCGGTGATACGGAATCAGCGGTGAAGAGCCCAGCACCGCGACTGGAATCTGTCCGCCGACGAGATCGATGGCCGCCTGTCCGCCGCCCTTGTACGGAACGTGATTCATATCGAAGCCGGCGACTTTCTTGATGAGTTCCCCGGTCAAATGCTGGGGATGGCCGGTACCTGACGAACCGAACGAATAAAAACCCGGCTTGGCGCGCGCCAGCGCGATGAATTCCTGTACGGTTGCCGCCCGCACCGACGCGCTCACGGCAAGCACGAGCGGCTGAGTCGTCAGCAGCGAAATCGGCGCAAAGCTCGTGCGCGGATCCCACGTCAATTTGCGATAGATGAAAGGCGATACGGTGGCAGCGTCGCTGGCTTCGGCGATCGTATAGCCGTCGGGCGCCGCTTTCGCGAGCATTTCGTACCCAATTGTGCCGGTGGCGCCGGGACGGTTATCGGGTACGACCTGCTTGCCGAGTGCTGCGGCGAGACGCTCGGCCACCACGCGCGAAACCACGTCGGCAGCGCCGCCCGGCGCGAATGGCACGATGAGCCGAATGGGTTTGTCCGGTTTCCAGCCCTGTGCATGTGCGGGCGGCACGCATGCCGCGACTGCGAACAGGAATGCGCTGAAACGCCTCGAATGCAGAATTGGATAGCTCATCGGACACCTGCGACGGGATGTGATACGTATACTATTTGCATCGTTGCTCCCGTTCAACCTCTTTCCACCTCTTTCCACCTCTTTCCACCGATTGCGGAAAATTAATCATGGCTGACCCAACCGCTGCAAGCTTGCCGAATATCGTTTTCATCCTCACCGAGAAGGCGGCGGGCAAGCAAGGCCGTCTGATGTTGAACCTGATCCACATGGATATGGTGATTCTGGATGAACTGGGCTATCTGCCGTTCTCTCAGGCCGGAGGTGCTTTGTTGTACCATCTGCTGTCGAAGATCTACGAACGCACCAGCGTCATCATCACCACCAACCTGACCTTCGCGGAATGGAGCGGCGTGTTCGGCGATGCAAAGCTCACCACGGCATTGCTGGTCAGTTTTAACCGCGCGCCAACACAGGGAGTTAACCTTACAACATACCTTCCCTTGCCTCGTTTACAATGTGATGCGATTTTTAGCAATTTTTAGAGGTGCCCCCATGTTTCTGATCCGCCTTCTGTCCCTCCTGCTGCTGTTCTCCGCCGCCGTGGCTGTCGCGGCCGAGAAGAAACCGGTCTATGTCGGTCTCGACGCCGAACTCGGGTTTGCCGGCAGCACCTCGGCCCAGGCTATCCGCATGGGCATGCTGATCGCCATGGAGGAGATCAACCAAGCCGGCGGCGTGCTCGGCGGGCGGCCGCTGAAACTGATTGAGCGCGACAACAAGAGCCTGCCAGCGCGCTCCCAGGTGAACCTGAAAGAGTTGGCCGCCCAGCCTGACCTGGTCGCGGTGTTCGGCGGTCGCTTCAGTCCCGTTCTGCTGGAGTCGGTTCCCCTGGTCCACGCACTGAAGCTGCCCCTGCTCGTCCCCTGGGCTTCCACCAACAGCATCGTCGACAATGGCTACGCGCCCAACTACGTCTTCCGCCTCTCCTTGCTCGACAGTTTGGCGATCGCGACGATGCTGCGCCATGCGGCCAAGAAAGGTGCCAAGCAGGTCGGCCTGCTGTTGGTCAATACGGGCTGGGGGCGCGGCAGCCAAAAGGAGGTTGAGGCCTATGTCGCCTTGCATCCCGAGATCAAAATCGTCGGCACCCAATGGCACAACTGGGCGGACATGAATTTCCTGGACAAGGTCGCAGCCCTCAAGCAGGCCGGGGCGCAGGCGATTGTCCTGGTGGCCAGCGACGAGGCCAGCCACCTGGTACGCGAAATGGCGGCTCTGCCGAAGGCCGAGCGCCTGCCCATCGTCAGCCACTGGGGCCTGAGCGGCACCACCTTCTTCGAGCAGGCCGGCCCGGCCCTGCAGGAGATCGACTTCGCCCTGGTGCAGACCTACAGCTTCATCGATGCGAAGGGCCCCAAGGCCAGGCAGGTGCTGGCGGCGGCGCAGCGCTTGTTTGGCGTGAAAGACGCCCGCAGTCTGGCCGCGCCGGTGGGCCTGGCGCACGCCTACGATCTCACCCACATCCTGGCCCGCGCCATCAATCGCGCCGGCAGCACCGAGCGTGCCGCCGTGCGCACCGCCCTGGAGCAGGTGCGCGACTACGATGGTCTGATCAAGCGTTATCCGCAGCCCTTCACACCCGCGCGGCACGAGGCGCTGAGCCCGGAGGACCTGTTCATGGCGCGCTATGCGCCGGATGGCGCCATCGTGCGGATTGTTGATCGCTGAGCATGAAGCCAATGCGCCTGTACAAGATCAGGCGTGGCTGGTTGAATGCGAGCTTCGTCAACCATATCACCACCTTCTCCCTGTCGCTCACCTTGGGGGTTTCCTTGGTTGTCGGCGCCGGATCCTATGTCGCCCTGCGCGCGCAGATCGAGGCCGCCATCCAGCACGACCTGGCGGCTCAAGCCGACCTGACGGAGAGTCGCCTGCGCTATTTCATCAATCAAGCAAGCAATGAACTGGAAAGCTTGTCCAGGAATTCCTTCATCGCCAACGGCCTGGTGGATTCCCAGGGGCGCGATGGCTATTTGCAGCCCTTTCTGCGCGACTTTCGCTTTTCCCTACCCGGCAAGGAGAGCATTTCGCTGACACTCTATGATTTCGGCGGCAAGCCCCTCATCCAGGTCAGACCGAACAAGGCCATCGCCGCAGGCGCGGACATGGTCGGCCAGGCTATCGCCACGGGCAAGCTGCAGGTTCAGATCATCACGCAGGGTAACGAGACTGCTTTGAGGCTGGTGCAGCCTGTCTACTTCCCGCCCACCAAGAGCGTGGAGGGCGCTCTGACCGTGCGCATCCAGCTCGCGCCGTTGCTCGCCAACACCGGCATCGCCCTCGCCGAAGACCAGGTTCTGCAACTGCACGCGGCGGACGCCGTGGTGGCGCAGATCGGGGCCAGCCAGCAAGATGTCCTGCGCGTGGAGCGAGCGCTCAAGCTCGCTGCCCCGTTCGACACCCTGAGGCTGCGGCTCACGCTGGACAGCTCAACGCGCAATCTCTATGTCCCGCTTGATCGGCTGACGCTGTTCTATGGCGTCGGCCTCCTCCTTCTCCTGCCCTTGGTGGGCTGGCTCGCCCACCAAGGGGCGCGCCGCCTGGTCGCGCCGCTGGCCCAGCTCGGTGCGACGGCCGATGCCATCACCCGCAGCGGCGTGATCACCCTGCCGCTGCAACTCGGAGCTCCGAACGAAGTGGGGCGGCTGGCGGACACCTTCGCCCGCATGCTTGTGCGGCTGGACGCCGCACATGACGAACTGAACCAGCTCAACGAAGGGCTGGAAACCAAGGTGGCGGCGCGAACTGCCGAACTGCTCGCGGGTGAAAAGTACCTGCGGACGATTGTGGATGCAGCGCTGGACGCAGTCATCACAATCAATGACAAGGGTCTGGTGACAGACTGGAACCCGGAAGCCGAGCGAGTATTCGGCTATTCGCGTGCCGACGCGGTGGGGAAACCTCTCGACAGTTTGGTCGTCCCTCCCGCTCTGCGCGAAGCACACCGGAACGGGATGAACCATTTTCTTAAAACCGGCGAAGGCCCCGTGCTGGGGAAGCGCATCGAAATCACCGCCATGCGGGCGGGTGGCGGCGAATTTCCTGTCGAGATGGCTATTGTGGCGATTCGGAGCGGAGAGGCTTTCTTTTTCAATGCTTTTCTGCGCGATATCACTGAACGTAAAAGGGTCGAGGAGGAAATTCGCCAGCTCAACGTCAACCTCGAGCGGCGCGTGCTCGAGCGCACCACCGAGCTACAAGCCGCCAACCATGAGCTGGGGGCGTTCAGCTACTCGGTGTCGCACGACCTGCGCGCGCCGCTGCGCACGATTGACGGTTTCAGCCAGGCGCTGCTCGAAGATTATGCGGACAAGCTGGACGATCAGGGCAAGGATTATCTCAAGCGTGTGCGCAGCGCTACCCAGCGTATGGGAGTGCTCATTGATGACATGCTCACGCTGGCGCACGTCACGCGCACTGAGATGCGGCGCGAGACTGTGGACCTCAGCGCGCTCGCTGGCGAGGTACTGGCAGAATTGCAGAAGACCCAACCCGAGCGCCGGGTGGAGTACCGCGTCCAGCCTGATTTGGCCGCTGAAGGCGACGCCCGGCTACTGCACATGGTGCTGGTCAACCTGCTCGGCAACGCCTGGAAGTTCACCGGCAAAACGGCAAGCGCAAAGATCGAGTTCGGCGCGCTGAATAACGCCGAGGGAATGACGGAGTTCTTCGTGCGCGACAACGGTGCCGGCTACGATATGACCCATG
>CAMBCF010000190.1 GCA_945864585.1 Bordetella parapertussis
CATGGATCACTTTATAGCAGAGACCGGCGGAAAAAGCCAGCCCCCGGCAAGTCCGCCAAGCGATCAGCGCGTTACGCTGAACAATGACCCGGACTGTGCCTCAGTGAGTCCCAAGTTTTAAGCCCCAAGTTTTAAATTGAGAATTGCTGCTATCTACCAAGGCTGGAAATTGGCTACAGAAGATGTGTGCATAGATTAGCCCGCCGGGAGAAAGGCTTTAACTTCCCTCGCCCACCGGGAGAGGGACCGAGGGTGAGGGAAAGATTTTGAAAGAATCGCAGGAACCTGAATAGTTACGAACCGCGGTTATCTAACGGCATATATTGCCGCCAATATTAAAAACTGTAAACCATTCAACTCAATCGGCGCTTGCAGCAATCAAGCGCCAAGCCGCTCAATCCACCTTGATACCCAGTTCCTTGACGATTTTGCGCCATTTCGCAATGTCGTTTTTCACGATGTCGTTGAAGGCTTCCGGCGTCATGCGCAGTATAGGTTCGGCGCCTTCGTCGGCGAGCCGGGCTTTCACGTCGGCGGATGCGAGTATGGCGTGAATCTCGCCGTTGAGCTTGCCGATGACGGCGCGAGGCGTCTTGCCCGGCGCCAGCATGCCCCACCATTGGCGCGCCTCGTAGCCGGGAACGCCCGCTTCCGCCACCGTCGGCAGTTCGGGCACAAACGGGGAGCGCTGTGCGCCGGTGGAGGCGAGCGCGCGCAGGCGGCCCGCTTTGACCTGAGGCAACACCGAGGGCACGCTGACGATAATCATCGGCACATGCCCGCCTACGACATCGATGACCGCGGGCGCCACGCCCTTATAGGGCACATGCACGAGTTTGATTTTGGTGTTTGCCGTCAGCACCTCGGTAATTAAATGCGTAATGCCGCCGGTTCCCGACGACGCATAAATCAAGCTGCCCGGCCTGGCTCGCGCGAGCGCGAGCAGTTCCTTCACCGATTTCACCGGCAGCGACGGATGCACCGCAAGCAGAAACACGCCTTCGCCGATCATGGTGATGCCGGTCAGGTCATTCAGCGCGTCAAAGGGCAGCTTTGATTGTGTCGCCGCGCTGGTGGTGTAAGTCACCGTGGGCAGCAGCATGGTGTGACCGTCAGCGGGCGCTTTGGCGACCACATCCGCGCCTATCATCTGGCCGGCGCCGGCGCGGTTTTCCACCACTGCCGGCTGCCCCAACCGCTCGTGCATTTTGGCCGCGATCAGGCGGGCGAGGATGTCGGCCGAGCCGCCTGGCGCTGTGGGCACGACGATGCGTAGCGGCTTGCTAGGAAAGTCCTGCGCGTGCGCGGCGGGCGCTATGCCCGCGAATAGAAACAAACCGCTAGCCAGTGCCGCTATGCGCATGACTACCCCCATAAAGAACCCAACCCAGAAGAAATACTAGTGTACTGCTTCGCAATTCATGAGACATTCCCTCCCCTTCAAGGGGAGGGCTAGGGGCGGGGATAGGGTGGCATTCGCGCGCCATTACCCCCTCCCCCTCCCAGATGCCCCCTCGCTACGCTCTCCCCCCTGAAGGGGAGGAGTTTCGCTGGTGCCGTGCCGTTGCATACGTGCCGCATAGAGTGAAGCACTACACCAGACTACCGACGCATCGCAGCACCGCCTTGCGCCGCAGCCTGCTGTTTGGCCTGCCATTGTTTAAGCCAGCCGATACTGCCGCCCAGTTCGACCAGTTCCAGCAATGAATCAGGAATCGGCGGATATTCGCGGCGCACACCGCGCGTGTGATTGATAAAATATCCGTTGCGAAAATCAACTTCCAGTTCGTCGCCGCTGTCGCAAAAGTCAAGCACGTTGGCGCAATCGCTCATCACCCGCAGCCCGCAGCCTATCGCCGCGCGGTAGGCAAGAAACGGCATGGTTTCGCATAGCAACCCCAGCCCCAGTGCCTGCATCGCGATGTAGCCGTTCATCTTGGGGCCCATGCCGAAGTTGCGCCCGGCGACAATGATGTCGCCGGTTTTGCAGCGCGTATGAAACCCTGCATCCGTTTCCTCGAACAGATGCGGCACGATGTCTTTGGCGTCGAAGTAACGGCCGGTGATGATGCTGTTGGGCACCACGCCGCCGGCATGCGGCACATCGTGCCCCAGCTTGTAGCAGCGGCCTTTTAGTATCCATTCCGTATCGCTCACAGCACGGCCTCCCTGATGACGAATTCACGCGGGTCGGTAATTTTGCCGGTCACCGCCGATGCCGCAACCGCGGCCGGGCTGGCCAGATACAGCGCGGCATCTTTCGCGCCGAAGCGCCCGGCGCCGTTGGCGACCGCGGTCGAAATCGACACCTCGCCCGCATGCACCATGCCGTTTCTGCCGCTGGCGCAAGGCCCGCAGCCTGCGGGCAGTATCATCGCACCGGCATCCTGAAAAATGTCGAGCAGTCCGTCGTGCCGCATGCGCCGGGTTGAATCCTCGGAGCCCGGCACCACCAGCATGCGCACACCCGGCGCGAGCCGGCGGCCTTTCAGCACGCTGGCCGCGATGGTCAGATCTTCGTACATGCTGGAGGCGCACGAACCGATGAAGGCATGATCGACCCGGGTTCCCGCCACGCTCGCAAGATCGGCGGCTTTATGCGGAGCGCCGGGCAACGCGACCTGCGGTTCGAGTTTGCTGACATCCATCGCCACTTGTGCGTCGTAGTGTGCATCGCTATCGGGATAAACGGGTGTGAACGGCTGCTGCGCACGTTCGCGCGCGTAGGCCAGAATGGCTGCGGATGGCGGGAAGAACACGCCGATGGCGCGCACTTCGGTGGGCGTGCTGCACAACGACACGCGTGCCGCGAGGCTGAACTGATCGAGTTCGCCCGCGAACTCGAGTATGCGGTAATCGATATCGACGCCGAACTCACCCTCGGGCAGCAGCGCCTTGCCGATGACAAAACCGAGATCGCGCGCATACACGCCGGGCTGCAATTGTCCCTGGATGGTGAGCTTCACCGTTCGCGGCACCACCGTCCAGGTGGTGCCGGTGGCGAGCACGCGCCCGATGTCGGCGCCCACGCGTATCGCCAGCGCGCCGATACCACCGGCGTTGGTGCAATGGCGGTCGTTGTCGAAATAAAACATGCCCGGCGACACCAAGCCGCGCTCGGTGGGAAACACGTGCCCGTGTCCCCCTTGGCCAGCGTCGAAAAAATGCCTGACGCCCCATGCCTGCGCCGCCTTGCGATTGAACGCGCCGCGCGCCACCGCACGCTCGTTGTTGTACAGCACGTCGTGATCGGTGACCATCATCACCCGGTCGGCATCGAACAGGCGGTGGATGCCGAGTGCATCCAGTTCCTGCTTGGCACCGGTGATCACGCCGTCGTGGATCATCACGAAGTCGGGCGTGGGGTGAAGGATTTCGCCCGCGCGCACCTCCGCCAGCCCGCTGGTGCGCGCAAGAATTTTTTCTACGGCAGTCATTCCCATGGTGAAAGTATATCGCGCATCGCCGTCGCGCGGCGTAATGCTGCAACGCTATTCGCGCATGCTATAGTTAACTCGCCTCGACACACCTCTCCTGGAGACCTCATGCGCGCCGCGTTAAGCGCCATCACGGCTTTTGTGATCAGCCCGTTAATGGCGTTAGCGCCGGCTGCGGCACAGTGGAAGCCGGAAAAGTCGATTGAAATCATTGCGCCGTCCGGTCCGGCGGGCACCACTGACCGCACCGCGCGCGTGGTCGCGCGCATACTGCAAAAATACAAAATGGTGGAGGTGCCAGTAAACGTGGCGAACAAGCCCGGCGGCAGCGGCGCCATCGGCTATACCTATCTCAATCAACACGCGGGCGACGGCCACTACATCATCATCGGCACCAGTGGTTCGATCAGTAATTACATTACCGGCACGGTGCCGTTCAACCACACCGATTTCACGCCGGTGGCCATGCTGTTCGACGAATGGATGAGTGTGAATGTGCAGGCGGGTTCGCCGATGAAAACCGCGCGTGATCTGGTGGAGCGGCTGAAGCCGAATCCGGGTGCGTTCGCCTTTGGCATCTCGACCAGCCGCTCCGGCGGCAACTTCACTACGCTGATGACGTGTCTGCGCGCGGCGGGCATCGACATCAAACGCGTGAAGACCGTGATTTTTCAGGGTGGTGGCGCAACCACGCTGGCATTGCTCGGCGGACATGTCGAGGCGATCAACACCGGGCCGGGCAACATGGTCGAATTCTTGAGGCAGGGCAAGCTGCGCACGCTCGCCATCTCCGGGCCGCAGCGCTTATGGGGACCGTTCGCCGCCGTGCCCACGTGGCGCGAACAGGGCGTGCCCGTAACCGCGGGAAGCTGGCGCGGTGTGCAGGGACCCAAAGGCATGACGCCGGCGCAACTGGCGTACTGGGACGGCTTGTTCCGCAAACTGGTGCAAACCGAAGACTGGAAAAAAGACCTTGAAGAAAATTTCTGGGTGGATGCCTATGCGGCGGCGCCTGAAGCAAAGCGCGTATTCGATCGCGAGTACGAGGAATTCAAGTCGATACTCACCGAGCTGGGGATGTCGAAGCTGTAGCCGCGATCATGAAAAGTCGTTGTGAACAAGGGCGTAGCGAATGCGGCAAGCTCACACAATTGCGTGCCGATATCGATGTGGGGCTGGCGGATATACGCGCCGGCAAAGTTGTGAAATTTGATCCTGCCGCCGTAAAGCGACGCGGTCGGGCGCGGCTGGCCAAACAGGCAAGCAAGAAGTAAGGGCTCGTTTTCGGCTCGTAGCTCGTGCGGATGCTGGTGAGCACAGCGAACCGCATCAATCGGGGTCACCTTCGCGCAGGGCGCACCACTCGAGCGATGCGGTTCCTGCGTCACCGGCATCCTGAGTGTGAGAGCATGTAGCCCGGAAGAAGGCCATGGCTTTTCATGGCCGTATTCCGGGGAAGTGTGGGTGGATGAACTCGCGTGCTGTCGGCGCGCCGTGCTTCTTCCCGGAATACGTCCTGCGGACTCCTTCCGGGCTACGGGAGATGTGTGCATAGGTTAGCTCTGAAGGGGAAGGAGTAACCACGAAGATGTGCAGATACCAATGCGTGATGGAAGATTCGCTTACGCGGCAACAAGCTTGCAACTGACGGTGAACACCAGCCGCTGGCGAGGGGTACAGTGATGAACAACATATGCAGAGTAATGGTCGGATGCGCAGTGTCGTTGCTGCCGGCGCTGGCCGTGGCCCAAGCCTATCCCACCAAGCCCATTCGTGTGATCGTGGGCGTGCCGGCCGGCGGCACGCCGGACGTGCTGGCGCGCACCGTTACGCCGGG
>CAMBCF010000191.1 GCA_945864585.1 Bordetella parapertussis
CTAGCTGAACGCGGTCTTGATTTCGCCCGTGCGTGCGACGTGTTCGCGGACAAACACTTGACGCGCGAGGACACTCGGGGAAACTACGCCGAACCACGTTTCCAGACAGCAGGCTGGCTTGATGGTCGAATCGTGATGCTTGTTTGGACGCCGCGCGGCGAGGCTCGTCGTATTATTTCCATGAGGAAAGCCAATGAACGCGAAATCAAAAAAATCCGCCCCGCCTTGGGTTGATCCTGACGATGCGCCGGAAGTCACGCTGCAATGGGTGGCCGAGGCAGACTTGTACGCTGGCGAGAAGCTGGTACGCCGGGGCCGCCCATTGGGCAGCATCAAAGCCGCCCCCAAGGTGTCCACTACCATCCGCTTCGATCCCGACGTGCTGGCCGCCCTGAAAACCTCTGGCAAGGGATGGCAAACGCGGGTGAATGCCGCAATGCGCGAATGGCTTAAAACCCATTCTTCAACATAATCCAACGCCATCGTTTTCGATGCGTCCGAAAATAGAAAAATAAGGACGTCGGACAAACCGGCAAAAACAAGGACAAACACGGCATCTATTGCTATCGGCTTCGAAGAGCGCGTTCGGGTTCAGGGTGCGCCAGCACCACCACTTTAAAATACCAACCAATTCTCCGGTTGGTATTTTTTTGCCTACTGCCGCGTGTTCACGGGGGCTGGCGTGGGTTCCCGCGGACTTCGCCGAAGACCCTGGCGGCGGTATTCGTCCCCGTTTTCTCTCTCCGTTGGCTAGTTCTCTCCGTTTCGGCGTCCGCTAAAATCGGTCAAGTCCTCAAGCAAAAAATATAATACTGCATTAAATCAGTCACTTGTCTGAGGACTAATCAACGGAGTTCGTTTGACGTATTGGGTAACCGAGCCCTTCCATGATATGCGTGATGGCGTGCACGTTAATCGCCGACACCACCAGCAGCGAGCAGGCGTGGCCGATCGACAAAAACCAGAATGCGCGCGTGCGCAGCGCCTGTCGCGCCGTGTATTCATTCTGCGGCTTGCCTGCCGCTGCAGCCGGGGCGGCTGCGTCTGCCTTGGCGGAGCCGGCGCTTTTAGGCTCGGTGTCCGGCGGCAGACCGTCGATGCGCTGGCCCATGTCTTCCGGGCGGCTTTTCACCATGTTCGCCAGCGGCCAGCCGCACACGATCAGCATCACGCCGGACCCGAAGGCGGCGACGCGCCAGCCATACGTCTGGATCACCAAAGCCACCGCAAACACAAACAGGCTACCAATGGCGGCGCCAAATTGCGACGAGGACAGTGCCCGCGCACGGTTCTTTTCGAACCACTGAATGATGGTAACGCTCACCACCATGTTGCTGCACATGCTGGCGCCTAGGGCGAGCACCACGAACGCAGCATAAAACGTCGCCAGCGTGTCGGGCTGACTAAGCAGCATAAAGCCGACGCCGAACAGAACCACGCCCGCGCGCACGATGCGCTGCGAGCCGTAGCGGTCGACCAGCCATCCCAGCGCCGGCCCGAGTATGGCGGCTTCCGTGGATTTGAGCGCGGCCGCGCCCGACAACGCCGTTTTGCTCCAGCCGCGATCCTGCACGATGGCGGCAAGATACGCACCGAATGCCTGATTCAGCAGCATGCTTTGAAAGAACTGCAGCGTGCCGCCGGCGAACACCACGCGCCAACCGTAAAATTTTTTCATGGTTGATCCGAGCATAACGCAGGCCGCGCCACAATGCATAGTTGCGCCACAACAGGGACTTGGATATAACTGCAAAGTGGACGCATCATAAAAGGAGCAAACCCATGCCGGCATACGAAGCAAAAAATCCAGGACTGCATGAACTGGTCGCGCCCGATGCGCCCATCGTGCGCATTGCCGGCGGGCTGGCATTCACCGAAGGGCCGGTGTGGCGCGGCGGCGCGCTGCTGTTCAGCGATATCCCGAACAACCGCATCGCGCGCTGGCGCCGCCTGCCGGAAGGCCCCAAACTCACCACCTTTGCCGTCGGGCACTCCAACGGTCTCACGCTCGATCGCCAGGGCCAGGTGCTGGCGGCCGAACATGGTGGACGCGGCGTGGCGCGCATCGCCGATAACGGCATGCGCACCGTGCTGGCCGACCGCTTCGAAGGCAAGCGGCTCAACAGCCCGAACGACATCGTGGTCAAGTCCGACGGCACGATTTACTTTACCGATCCGCCCTATGCCGTACAGGCCGCCACCCCCGGCGCGATGCGGCCGGAAGGCTGGTGGTCGGCACCGATTTCCGGCAAGGAATTGACCCATCACGGCGTCTATCGCCTCACCCCCGGCGGCACGCCGCAGTTGCTGGCGGACGACTTTGCGCTGCCCAATGGCCTAGCGTTTTCACCAGATGAATCGACGCTCTACATCGACGACTCCGCGCACAAGCATATACGCGCCTTGGACGTGCAAGCAGATGGCACGCTGACCAACAGCCGCATACTCTTGAACATGGCATCACCCGATCCCGGCGTGCCGGATGGCATGAAGGTCGATCTGCAGGGCAACGTATTTTGCACTGGGCCCGGCGGTGTTTGGGTTTGCCGCGCAGACGGCACCTTGCTGGGCCGTATCGTCCTGCCGGAATTGCCGGCGAATCTGGCGTGGGGCGAAGACGGCAGCGTGTTGTTCCTCACCGCGCGTACCAGTGTCTACCGCTTGCAGACGCTGACACGCGGAGCGCTACTGGGGTAGTGCGGTACGGATTAGCGAGGCGCCACCATGAAGTTCTCCACAATCGTGATGGGTATGCTGGCCACGGGCACGCTGTCGGCGCTGACAGATGCTGCGGCCCAGCCGTCCTATCCCAACAAGCCGATTCGATTCATCACGCCCTACCCGCCAGGCGGCGGCACCACGGTCGTGGCGCGCATTATCGGTCAGAAACTGACTGAGAGCTGGGGCCAGCAAGTGCTGGTGGACAACCGTGGTGGCGGCAATACCATCATCGGCACCGAAATCGGCGCCAAATCCTCGCCCGATGGCTATACCATTTTATTTGTCGACAGCACGCTGGCCATACTGCCGAACCTCTACCCCACCCTCCCCTACGACACGGTGCGCGATTTCGCGCCTGTCGCAACGCTCACGCGCATCCCGTTCATGCTGGTGGTGCATCCGTCGCTTGCGGCCAACACGCTGCAGGAATTGATCGCCCTCGCAAAATCCAAGCCGGGGCAACTCACCTACGCTTCATCCGGCAGCGGCGGACAAGGCCACCTGGCGATGGAAGTGTTCAGCCTGCAGACGGGCGTCAAATTGCAACACATCCCCTACAAAGGCGGCGGGCCCGCCCTCACCGATCTGCTCGGTGGTCATGTGCAAATGCACTTGAACGTTCCCATTAATCTGATTTCCCCGGTCAATGGCGGACGGCTCAAGGCCATGGCCATCACCGGCGAATCCCGTCTGGCGGCGCTGCCCCAGCTGCCAACCTTCGCCGAGGCCGGCCTGCCGAACTTCAACGTGAGCTATTGGCAAGGCGTGGTTATTCCGGCCGGCACCCCCAGGGCGATTATCGACAAAATGTCGGCCGAAATTGCCAGGGTTTTAGCCCTGCCGGATGTCCGGGAAAGACTGCTCAACCAGGGTGCCGCCCCCTTTATCTCCAGCCCTGCGCAGTTCGGCGCATTGATGAGGGCGGAGATGATGAATTACGCGAAAGCCATCAAGACGGCCAACATCAAACTCGATCAATAGCTGTTGGTTCAAAATGGCTGAACGTAACGTCCGATGGTTAAACGCATTGCGGCTGTCGTCTAAATTCGGCGGACCATTGACGGTCATCTTAAACATCGCCGATGCGCGGGTTGCCGCTTTGTGCCGGTCACATTTCGTAAAAGGAGGTGCAATGCGCTTGCCAATGGTGTTGTGGGCCGCCGTTTTTACACTTTGCGCTTCGTTCGCGCGCGCGCAAAACTACCCGAGCCGGCCGGTGCGCGTGCTGGTGCCGCTGCCTCCTGCCGGCGCGCTGGACAACATCGTGCGCTCGGTCACGCAGCGGCTCGCTCAGGCTTTGGGACAGAGTTTTGTCATCGACAACCGCCCCGGCGCGGGCGGCAATCTCTCGCTGGAGATCGCCGCAGCCGCCGCGCCGGACGGCCACACCCTTGTCGCGATCGCCCCTTCCAGCATCGTCTACCCGATGATCTTTAAATCGCGTGTCGACATCCTGCGCGATCTTGAACCCCTGTCGCAGGTATCCGCCCTGGGCTACATCGTGGTCGTGCATCCCGCAATGCCTGCACGTTCGGCTCAGGAACTGGTCAAGGTTTTGAAAGCCAGTCCCGGCAAATACAATTTTGCCTCCTCGGGGGTTGCGGGACCGATACATCTTACGGGTGAGCTCTTCATGGCCGCCACGGGAACCAGGATGACGCATGTGCCATACAAAGGCACGGCGCTGGCGTACACCGACATGATCGCCGGCAGCATCCAAGTAGGATTTCCCACCATCTATTCGGCACTACCGCATGTCCGTGCGAACCGGTTACGCGGACTGGCCGTAACGATGCCTACGCGTTCGGTCGCCATACCGGAATTGCCGACGCTGACAGAGGCAGAGGTGCGCGGCGTCGAGGTCGTATCGTGGTACGCGTTGGCGGCGCCTGCGGCCACGCCCAAGGCAATCACTGAGCGCTTAAGTAGTGAGATCGGTATCGCTGTACGTCATCCGGATATGGTGAAACGGCTGCGCGCGGAAGGCGCCGAGGCTGCCGCCAACTCACCGGGCGAGCTACGCGCGGTCATCGCAGCCGATCGTGAGAAATGGGCTCGCGTGATCAAGGAATCCGGTATTCGGGTGGAATGAGCCATGGTGATGTTTACCGGCACGTGACGTAGTGAATTCTCGTTTTGTAAAATCATTCACGAAACGCTTGCAGGATCAACCGCGCCCTGCCCCGCTTCGGCAGTTAAATCGCGTAGCGCGACCGGCCACCCCTGCAGCCACACGCGCACGTCGCCTGCCGCCTGTTGGTGGCGAATTCGTAGTTTAAGCAGCCACCGGGATCTGAAACAGCCCGCGACAATGGTCGCGCTATCCGTAGCGGCCTAATTGCGCAATTCTATGCGGCTGAATACTTCCCCACCAACACCGCCCTCTGCTCCCGCCAATCCAGCGGCATCACCCGGCGCAGCACACTCTCCAGATTGACCGCGACATCAGGATTGGCGGGCAGTGGCTCCACAACCGAAGGGGCCAGCAGCGTCAATCGCAACAAGCGCCGGGCCTGCGTTACGTCGATGCATTCGGCAGCG
>CAMBCF010000192.1 GCA_945864585.1 Bordetella parapertussis
CAGCGCTACAAACTTCGGCGCTCCTCGCTGATCACCTCAAATCGAATCATGGATGACTGGCACAAATTCCTCGGCGATGCCGCGCTCACCACTGCCATCCTGGATCGACTATTGCACCGCAGTGTGCTGGTCGAATTCCGCGGCAAAAGCTATCGCCTCAAAGAAGCCGCCAATCGCCTTGCAAAGGCTAACCATTCCGCGTAACAATCCAGCCAGTCCTGTCGTGCGCCCTGGGGGATTTTGACCCGGCCACAGATGGGGGAATTTGAAGTGGCCGCCGGGGCTCAAACTTTTACAATAGCATGACGACTCATACCGAACATCGTATTTGGCAAGCCGTTTATCACGCTGACCTAGAATCCGGTTTGAGGGTTTACATCAAGCTGACGCTGCGTGCAAACGGAGTTGTCGTTATTCAATTCAAGGAGAAATGAGATGAAGCACTTGTGCCTGAATTGCGAAAAGACGGACATGGTTCGGGGCAAAAAAGACAAGGTCATCGAATACCGTGGCAAGCAAATCACCATTGCCGCGGTGGACGGCTGGCATTGTCCTGCATGTGGTGAATGCGAATTTTCCAGTGGTGAAGGCAAGCGTTATGCGGCGGCAATGAAGCGACTACGCGAGGCGATAGACAAACAACAGTCTGTGGAACTGGCGCGTATTCGCAAGAAGCTCAAGTTGTCGCAAAAACAAGCTGCCGCGATTGCAGGCGGCGGGGTTAATGCATTCTCGCGCTATGAAAATGGCAAAGCAAAACCGGTTGCGGCAGTCGTTAACCTGTTTCGCATTTTGGATAAACATCCGGAATTGGTAAATGAAATTCGCTGAGGGATCTATTCAGCGCTCCGCGAAGAGGTCTTTCTTTATCGTGCGATAACGAAAGACTTGACACCTTCGTTCTGGCGCCTTTGATTCGCAAGGGGCGCTTGGGGGCTTGCCCACGCTGCGCTGGCTCCCTACAGTTAAAACTGGCCTGTGATATGATGCGCTGATGTTTTGATACAAAGACATCACACAAGAGTAGCTATGCGCACAACAGTGAACCTTGACCCGCAACTCATCAGCACGGCCAAGCGGCTGGCAGCAGCACGATCGGTCGCGCTTGGGGACATTATTTCTGAGTTGGCAAATAAGGGGTTAGAAGCACAAGGGCGTGCGCAGGAAAAGCGCATGGTTAATCGTAAAAGTGGTTTTCCGGTATTTAAAGTCCCTGGTGACGCCCCGATGATCGACCTTGATGATGTAAAGCGGGATGAAGATTGATGGGGAAGAAAGCGGCACCCGCGTCGCGCCCAGCCTCAAGCACCCATCTTCTCGACGTCAATGTTTTGATCGCCTTGGCTTGGCCACTGCACGTGCATCATGTGCAGGCACATGCCTGGTTTGAGGCAGTGGGGAAAAAATCATGGGCCACCTGCCCACTAACGCAATTGGCATTTGTACGTATTTCAGCGAATCCAAAAATTATTTCCGCTGCCGCTAGCCCTCGCGCCGCCGCGCAAAACTTGCGCAAGATGACTGCCTTGCCCGGTCATGTTTTTTGGGCTGACGATTTGGATGTAAACAATCTGGCCAGCTTTACCAGCAACGCGCTGGTTGGGCATCGACAAGTGACCGACGCCTATTTGCTCGAATTAGCGAAACACCACAGGGGTAAGGTCGCGACGCTTGATGCGGGACTGGCGGAGTTATTGCCGCTGGCGGAGCGGGCGGGCCGACTTGCGGCCATTAGCTATCAGTAGCAGAAGCAAAAACTAGCGCAGCCACAAAGATGTACGTTGCAAGACTTCACCCTGCTGCGGTAACGGCCAAATCAACACCGATGACTTCGTCACGCTTGGCTTTGCTAAAGTAATACGCCAGCGGCCGTGCTGCTTTGCGGTGCTGCGCGCGGGGTATCTCGCGGCTTGCTTTGGCGATGATGCGCGTCTGCATGCACTTCACCAACGCCTCATTGCCCAGATAGATTTGAGCGCGCAGGGCTTGGTACCACAGACAGGCAAAAGGCAAGACCTGACAACTTTACGCTTCGCCTGATTGCGCTTAGCTTAGCGCAAAGCCCTCGTATCCGCTCGCCGCGACGGCATTGCATTTCTCGACGTAGGGCGGAAAGCCGATATACGGCATGAACACGCGCGGCTTGCCCGGCACGTTGGCGCCGAGATACCAGGAGTTCGCGGTTGGAAACAGCGTGCCGTCCGCGATCTCGTTCACGCGCGCGACCCACGCAGTCTCGGCGTCCGGCGTCGCCTCGATGCGGCGGAAGTTTCTCTCGCGCATGTAACCGATGCAATCCGCGATCCACTCCACGTGCTGCTCGATAGTCGGCAGCATGTTGGTCAGCACCGAGGGGCTGCCCGGGCCGGTGATGATGAACAGGTTGGGAAATCCCGTGACGCCGAGACCCAGATAGGTGCGCGGACCTTCGGCCCATTTCTCCGCAAGCGATTCACCTGTGCGGCCGCGGATGTCGATGCGGGTGAGCGCGCCGGTCATCGCGTCGAAGCCGATTGCGAACACGATCGCGTCGAGGGCGTAAGGATTGCCGCCCGCGGTGAGGCCGTCACGCGTGATCTTGTCGAGCGGTGCCTTGTTCAGGTCGATCAGCGTGACGTTCTTCCGGTTGAAGGTCTCGCAATAGCCGATGTCGATGCACAGCCGCTTGCCGCCGACTACGGTGCGCGGGCAGAGCGCCTCGGCGGTGTCCGGATCGCTCACCACCTCGCAGATGCGCGCGCGCAGGAAATCCGCGGCGGCCTCGTTCGATCGCTTGTCGATCAGCAGGTCGTTGAAGGTGCCGGTGTAGCAAAGTCCGCCGCGGTCCCACCGCTCGCGAAACGCGCGCTCGCGCTCATCATCGCCGACCGCCAGCGCGGACATTTCGGTGGTGGCGCAGAACAGCCCGTTGCGCCGCGTCTTGGCGAGCGCACGCAGCGCCGGATATTCGGATTTCACCGCCTCGCGTTCGCGCTCGCTTAAGGGTGCATTGCGCGCCGGCACGACAAAGCTCGGTGTGCGCTGGAATACATAGAGATGCTCCGCCTGCTCGGCGATGAGCGGGATCGACTGCACCGCCGACGATCCGGTGCCGATGATGCCAACGCGCTGGCCGGTGAAGTCGACGCTCTCATGCGGCCAGGTGCCGGTGTGATAGGTGCGCCCTGCGAACATGCTCGTGCCCTTGAAGTTCGGCTGGTTCGGCACCGAAAGGCAGCCGGTCGCCATCACGCAGTAGCTCGCCGTGATACGCGCGCCCTCTTCGCTTTCGACGGTCCAGCGGTTCGCGGCTTCGTCAAACGTCGCGCCCGCAACGCGCGTGTCGAATTGAATGTCGCGGCGCAGATCGAAGCGGTCGGCGACGTGATCGGCGTAGCGCAACAGTTCGGGCTGTGCGGCGTAGCGCTCGCTCCAGTTCCACTCCTGCTGCAGTTCGGGCGAGAATTGATAGGAGTACTCGACGCTTTCGACGTCGCAGCGCGCGCCCGGATAGCGATTCCAGTACCACGTTCCGCCGACGCCGCTGCCGGCTTCGAGCACGCGCACGGAAAATCTTATGCCGCGCAGCCGATGCAGCATATAGAGACCGGCAAAGCCTGCACCGACGACGATCACGTCGACATCCGCGCCGCGCGCGCGCGCCTGTTTCGAAGCCGGGGCGGTGTCAGACAAGGTCGGCATAGATCGCGTCGCGCAGTTCGTGGATATAGCGGCCCATCATGCCTTCGAGCGTCGTATTGGTCAGCGACACGACGCTCAGGCGCTTGACCGGATCGACGAACCAGCTATGGCCCCACACGCCGCCCCAGCCGAACGTGCCGGGCGATTGCGGGCTCAGTGCGGCCGGCGGATCGGTGAGGATCGAGCCGCCATAGCCGAACGCCCAGCCGGGCCCACGGTTGACGATCGGCAGGTCTCCTGTTTGCACGGTCATCATCGCGGCGGCGGTGTCGCGCGAGACGATTGGCGCGCCACCGGTGCGGATCGCCTCAATGAAGGTCAGCGTGTCGGCTGCCGTGCCAACCATCCCGGCGCCGCTCGACTTGAACGAGTTGCCGTCGAACACGCGCGCCGGCGAGAGCGCGATGCCGGCAAGCCCCGCGTAGACGGGAATGCCTTCGGGAAATTGCACGCGATGGCCGTCATCGGGAATGCGTAGCGGCGCGGGCGTACCGTCGGCGTACGGCGCGGCGAGCAGATCGCGCTGCTCCGGCGTCAGGTCGAAGCGAATGGAGGAAAGCCGCAACGGGCCGCTGACATATTTCGCCATCACGGCGTCGAGACCCTGACCCTCTGCAACTTCCAACGCGGCGCCGAGTACGTCCATGGCGACCGAATAGGCCCAGCGCTCACCCGGCGGATAGGCGAGCCCGGCGCGCGAAATCCGCGCAAGCTCTTCGACCATTGCGAGTCCGGGCTCGGCAAGTCCATCCGACACGCCGGCGCGATGGTACGAGCCGTCCGGCGGCTGCATGAAGCCGTAGGAGAGCCCCGCCGTGTGAGTCAGCAGATGGCGCAACGTGATTGCCGGCGCTTCGCCGCCGGGAAGGGTCGGGCGAAACTCCGGCAAATATGTCGTCACCGGATCAGCCAGCGCGATGGTGCCGAGTTCCACCATGCGCAGCGCGGCCGCGGTGACCAGCGGCTTGGTCAGCGAGGCGAGGCGGAACACGGCGTGTTCGCGCATCGGTGTACCGCTTTCGCGGTCAGCGAGGCCGGCGGCGCGGCGATAGATCATCTCGCCATCGCGCGCGATCAGCACCATGGCTCCAACGAGACGCGTGTCGGCAAGCGCGCGATCTATCGCGGCGTCGATCGCAGGCGTCACGCTCACAAGTGCGGCGTCGGTTCTCATCGGTTCTTGAATGCCGGCATCACGTCCTTGACGAACCAGCGCAGGCTATAGGAATTTCAAACACCATTTTTCACCGAACGGCAATCTATCCCGCGACGGGCTAACAGTCAATCGTGTGAATTTTCGCCAAGCCCCGATCTTTTTCTGAAAATCTTTCCGCGCGAAACGCGCCGCCGCAGCCGATTTACTACCCATCGACGCATTCACACGGGCGCAAGTGTAAACTGCAAGTTCCCCGGCCAGCAGAACTTACCTATGGAGAATCACATGCCCGTCCACAAAGCCAGCGTCTGCCCTCTCGACTGTCCGGATACCTGTAGCCTGTCGGTCACCGTCGAACACGATCGGGTGACCGCGGTACGGGGCTCCAAGGCCAACCCGCTGACACAT
>CAMBCF010000193.1 GCA_945864585.1 Bordetella parapertussis
AGTTCGAGACCGAAGCGCTCGAATTCGTAGTTCTGGTAGCCGCGCCCGAAACCGACATCAAGCCGCCCGCCGCTGAGCAGATCAAGGGTTGCGATTTCTTCGGCCACCAGCAGCGGATGATGCAGCGGCACCACGATCACCGCCGTGCCCACGCGAAGTGTCGTGGTCTTAGCGGCAATGTAGGTTGCCAGTTGCGCGGGGCGCGACAGATAGCCGTAGGTCGAAAAATGATGCTCGCCCAGCCACACGTTGCGATAGCCCAGCGCTTCGGCGGCCTGCGCCTGCTCGACGCCGCGCGCGTAGATTTCCTGTGACGAGCGCATCGAGGGTGACTGCATGAGCAGAAAGGTGCCGATATCCATGGTGTTCCTTTGTTGTCGTGGCGTAATTGAAACGCAACAAAATTCATCGTCTACAATGAGTGTGCGGTTTGTGTTACCGTAAAACCAAAGCTATTGTAGCGAAACAAAGCGTGAACACCATGACCACACCAACCCTTCTGGCAACCGCCAGCGCATTGCCGCCGAACGGCTTTCCGCCCATAGTCAATCTGTTGCTGAACCTCGCCCACGCCATAGATCACATGTTTTTGTTGATCTTCGCCACCGCGGTGGCGGTGATCGCGGTTGAATTCGGTTTTAGCGACTGGACGGATCTCATGCCTTACAGCGTAGGTGCGTTTGTGCTATTTGGACTCGGCTCACTTCCGGCTGGCCGGCTTGGCGACCTGTGGGGCCGCCGTATCATGATGATTATTTTCTTCATCGGCATGGGCGTGGCGGCGCTGCTGGTGGCACTGACGCAAAACGCGTGGCAACTCGCGGCTGCACTCACGCTACTGGGTGCTTTTGCGGCGATTTATCATCCTGTCGGCATTCCGATGCTGGTGCAGAATGTGCCTAATCCGGGTGCGGTAATCGGACTCAACGGCCTGGTGGGAAATCTCGGCATTGCAGTGGCCGCGCTGGTCACCGGCTTACTGGTGAAGTGGATCGGCTGGCGCACAGCGTTTGTGGTGCCCGGCATTATCGCCATCGCGTGCGGCATTGTGTTTGCGATGACCTGCCCGAAAGAGACCGAAGCACCGTCCAAACGCAAAGGCGGCAAAGCGCAAGTCACGCTGACGCCCGCGATGATGGCGCGCGCTTTTGCGGTGATGACCTCTGCGGCGGCAGTGAGCACCATATTGTTCAACTTCACCACCAACGGCAATGGGCAGTTGCTGTCGGAACGCTTTCGCGGGGTAATTGAAGACCCGGCGCTGCTCGGCGTCATGCTCGCCCTCATCTATGCCATCGCCTCGATCGCGCAAATCGTCGTTGGCAGGTTGATTGACCGCATGCCATTCAAGCCGCTGCAACTGTGGATATCGGTGATTCAGATTCCGTTGCTGATCATTGCCGCCCACACGCAACACTGGTGGCTGTTCGTGGCGCTGCTGGCGGTGATGGTGTTTGTGTTCGGAGCGATCCCGTTCACCGATGCGATGATCGTACGCTACGTTGATGACCGGCTGCGCTCGCGTGTGGCAGGCATGCGTCTCACCGTGGCGTTTGGATTCAGTTCAGCAGCGGTGTGGATACTGGGCCCGATGGTGAAGCACATCGGTTTTTCCAATGCACTGTGGATCATGGCCGGCATCGCTGCGTTGAAGGCGGCAATTATATTGCTGCTGCCGGACGAGCCTGCGGTTGCATCATAGAAACCGCAGCGGGAACACCTGGTGTTATCGTCTTACTGTCGCGCGAGCCCGGTAGGTTGGGCTGGCAAGCCCAACGTCAGCGGTGTATCACGCGCGAGCGTTGGGGTTCGCTACGCTCACCGCCAACCTACAAAACAGCAAGCGGATGGCGTTACTTGCCTGCCAGCACCGCAAACGCCTGCTCCAATGCGGCGTCCGCGCGTTCAAGATTGCCCGCAGCATTTTTAAGCCAGGCCAAATCCACAGAAACATGCGCACGCGCTTCTGTCAGCATGCGATTCACTTCGCTCAGTTGCGGCCCGCCGATGCCCTTGCGCCCGAACACCATGTACTCGGCGCTGATCACTTCGCGGAACGCGGATTCACTGAGCGGCAGCGCCTGCTGGGTTTGTTCCTGATAGATGCGCGCGGCTTCTCGATACGGAATGTCGTGCAGCTTGAGTTTGTTGCCGCGGCCATAGTCGGTGAGCTTCGACGCGAAATGGTGGCCGATGCGAAACGGCACATCGGCTTTTTGCATAAGCGCATCCGCTATTTCGGTGGTGGTTGAATAATCCGCGTGCACTTCGGCCAACGCGCGTTCCGGGTTGACCACGATGCCGCCGATCACCTGTTGCAACAGCTTGAACACTTGCAGCGGCCTTGCGCACGGCACCGGATCGTACATGCGGTAATCAAACATGCCGGTGCGGTTGTTATGCGAAAGCAGAAACACCGTATGCATTTCACCGAGCAGAATGCTCGCTTGCGCGCGCAGTTGCTCCAGCGCTGCGGGGTTGCGCTTTTGCGGCATGATGCTGGAAACGCCGGTGAGTTCGCCGGTGGCGAGCAGAAACCACGGCGCCGGATCGGCATACTGCGTGTGCAAGTCCTGCGCAAACTGGCCGATTTGCACCGCCGCAATCGCCAGCGCACTGGCCACATCCAGCGCGCTATCCACCGGCGCGAGATGATTGGCGTCATAGGCGTTTTCGAGCAACCCCTCGAAGCCCAGCAGGGTTGCGAGGCGATCGCGATCCAGCGGAAAACTGGAAGTCGCCAGCGCCGCTGCGCCCAGCGGATTGCGGTTGATGCGCTGATAGGCCTCGCGCAAGCGCTGGGTCTCGCGCGCCATCGCCGCCGCCAGCGCATGCAGATAGTGCGCGAAGGTGGTGGGCTGCGCCTGCACGCCGTGGGTGTAGGCCGGGATAATGGTTTCAGTGTGCTGTTGCGCCCGCGTGACAATTTTTTCGCGCGCGGTGATCACTGATTCGATTTCCTGCAGCAGTCCGTCGCGCAGATTCATGCGCGCGATGGTGGAGGCGATGTCCTGGCGGCTGCGCCCGCTGTGCAGGCGCGACGCATCGGGACCCACCACCGCGACCAGCCGCGGTTCGTAGTCCAGATAATCCGCCGAACGCCGCGGCGCAGACGCGGCTGCCTGCGCCATCACTTGTGCGATACCGCCGGCGATGCGCGTGGCAGTGGCGAGCGGTACGATGCCGGCCTCAGCCAGCATGACGATGCACGCCTTGTTGATCTGATCGAGAAAGCCGACGGATTTTCCGCCACCGCGAAAAATCTCGTTGATATCGAGTGCGCCGGCGGGCGCCGTCGTGTCGCTCATCGGTAAAGGGCTGGTGAAGTATTCGGATGCGTGTTCATTGGCGGCCCGGCGAGGCGGCCGTCGCGCGAACCATCAGCTTTAATGCGCGCGGAAGCGAATTACAGCGGCTTGATTTGCATCTTGCGAAACTTGATCACGCCCGCGCCGTGCTGCAGCGCGATCGGCCCACTGGCGAACTGACTGTGATCCAGTTCGGCGGTCTTGACGCCGTTCAGCATCACAACCATTTTCGAGCCACTGGCTGTTATATCGAAAGTGTTCCACTGGTTGCCCGCTTTTATCACGCTCAACACCTTGGCGTGATGCACGATGCCGCCGGTGGCGAACGTAGGATCTTTGCGCTCATCGAAAATATTCGCCTCGTAACAGGTCTTGTCGGTGATCACTTGCGGATTGGCGCAACGCATGAAAATGCCGCTGTTGGCATCTGGGCTGGACCAGAACTCCACCCGCAGCTGGAAATTCGCATAGGCATTTTTTGTCACCAGATAGCCAGTTTCCTTGCCGCGCTTGTCGGCTTGAATCGCGCCATCGGCAGCTATCCAATTGGAGTCGCCGACCGGATTAAAGTTTTCCATGCCCCGCGTGCCATCCAGCAGCGTGATCCATCCCGCGCCACCGCTGGTGGCGCAACCGCTAATGCTCAATGCGATGACCAGCAGCCCTGCGGCAATGGCAGATAAAGGTTTCATTTTTGATCTCCTCCGGAGTTGATGATGGCCGAACGACCGTCGCGTGGGCAGAGTTTGCGCTCCTGCGTGATGATGTCAAGCGTTCATGCTCGCCGCAATTAGTAATTTAAAAATTAAATAAAAATAGATAGTTACATAGTTTTGTGCACCACGGCGCTATTGAATGACAATCCCCGCCGCTTTGATCACCTTAGCCCATTTCTCCATTTCGCCGCGGAAGAAGGCGTCGAATTGTTCGGGTGTATTGAGCACCACGTCGTTGCCTTCGCGCAGCAGGCGCTCGCGTATATCGGGCGCCGAGTAGCCGCGCGCGATTTCCTGATTCAGGCGCGCAATGATGTCCTTCGGTGTCGCGCCGGGCGCGGCGACGCCGGTCCACGGGCTGGTGTTAAAGCCCGCGAGAGTGTCGCCGACCGGCGGCACGCCAGGCAAGGCGGCGGTCGGCCTTGCGCTGCTGACGGCGATTGCGCGCAAGCGCCCGGCCTTGATCAGCGGCAGCGTGGGCAGGATTGCGCCGAACAGCCACGATATCTCGCCGCTCATCAGCGCGGTGATTGAAGGTGCCGCGCCCTTGTACGGCACATGCGTCATGCGCACGCCCGCCATCAGGCGCAGGATTTCACCGCCGAGATGCGTGGACGTGCCATTGCCCCCCGAGCCGTACGCAATCTGATCCGGCCGCGCCCGCGCGAGGGAGATCAGCTCACGTACGGAATTTACCGGCAGCGACGGATGCACCACCAGCGCATTGGGCGTGGACACCAACTGGATCACCGGTGCCAGATCGCGCAGCGTGTCGTATGGCAGCTTGCGCATCAGGCTGGGCGCGGTGGCGGTGCTGGTGGACGTCATCACCAGCGTGTGGCCGTCCGGCGTGGCCTTGGCAACCAGGTCGGTGCCTATCACCGAGCCGCCGCCGGCGCGATTGTCGACGTTGACCTGCTGACCCCAGGCTTCGGTCAGTTTCTGCGCCACCATGCGCGCAAGTATGTCAGTCGAGCCGCCCGGCGCGAAAGGTACAACGAGGCGAATCGATTTCACCGGAAAAGCCTGTCCTGAGCCTGTCGAAGCGGCCTGTCCTGAGCCTGTCGAAGTGGATTGTCCCGAGCCGGTCGCCGGGGTTTGCGCGCTCGCGCTGTTGAGTGCCACTGCGCTTAGCGCAAGCAGCGCGGTGGCTGTTACCAGGCGCGGCCCGATTGCGCTTGCGGATAGTGTGTTACGAGGCACCGGAGAAACTCCTT
>CAMBCF010000194.1 GCA_945864585.1 Bordetella parapertussis
CGAAGGGGTTGGCGGCAAACCAGCGGCGGTGGGCCTGGAGTTGCTCGCGCTGGCACGCACACTTGCGGGTGGTGGAAGGGTCGCAGCACTGGCGCCGGGCGCGGATGAGCGCGTCGCGCAAATCCTGATCGCGCAGGGCGCTGATACCGTTTACGTAAGCGACAATCCTGCCGCCGCTGCCTACAGCAGCGATGCGTGGACAGGCTGTGCCGAGCGCCTTGCGCGTGAACTGAACCCGGCAGTGATTCTCGCCGCGCACAACAGCGCCGGCGCGGATCTCGCGCCACGGCTCGCGTTTCGTCTGGACTATGGCTGTGCGACAGGGTGTGTCGCCATTGACGACCCTAACGGCGCGCTGCATTTCACGCGCCCTTGCTACGGCGGCAACGCGCGTGAAACAGTGAGTTTCAACAGCCGCCCGGCGGTAGCGACGGTGCGTCCGGGCATCTACCGCGCGGCTCCGGCTGATGTGATGCGAAGCGGCGGGATAATCGTGGTGGCGTTGCCGCCGTCGCGAGTGCGCGTGATCGAACGCAAACGCGACAACGGCGGCGCACAACGTCTTGAGGACGCAAAAGTCATCATCGCAGGCGGTCGCGGATTGAACGGGGCGGAAGGGTTCAAAGTGTTGGAGCCGCTGGCCGCTATACTCGGTGGCGCGGTCGGGGCGAGTCGTGTGCCCTGCGATCTGGGCTGGTGCTCGCACGCGATGCAGATCGGGCTTACCGGGAAAACCGTAACGCCGGAGTTGTATATCGCGGTGGGCATTTCCGGTGCGAGCCACCATCTCGCCGGATGCGGTAATGCAAAGACTATAGTCGCGATCAACAGCGATGCAGATGCGGCGATTTTTCGGGATGCGAAGTTTGGCGTGATAGGCGATTATGCGAAAGTCGTGCCGGCGCTGACGGCAGCGATACGCGCCTTGCCGGTAGTTATGTAAGTATTTGTTTTAAAACATATTTTTGCCACAGATTTCACAGATTAACACAGCTGACTTCAAAATCCTGTGCGGGGTTTAATCTGTGTTCATCTGTGAAATCTGTGGCGAAAAAGCTTTTAACGTTGTGATCGGAGAACCACATGGCACTTGAAGCCTTACTGGCCGAATACGAAGCCCGCCGCGCCAGGGCGCTGGCCGGCGGCGGCGCTGACAAGTACGCCAAGCGCAGCGCGAAGGGCATACTCAATGCGCGCGAGCGCATCGCAAAACTGGTGGATGCTGAATCGTTCATCGAATCCGGATTATTTGGCACCTCGGGCGTATATCCCGAGCAGGCCGATGAAACGCCAACCGACGGCAAGATCGCGGGCTACGCCAAAATTGACGGTCGCGATGTGGCGGTGGTGGTGAATGATTTCACCGTCAAGGGTGCATCGACTTCGTACACCAACGGCAAAAAAGTCGGCCACATGAAGCGCACCGCCACCGAGCGCGGCATGCCGCTGGTGCTGCTGGGTGAATCCACCGGCGCGCGCCTGCCCGACGCCATGGGCGGGCACGGCATGGGCATGCTGCTGGGCAACGACAACACGCAGTTCCGGCGCACGCGCGAGACGCCGATGGCGGCGGCGGCGTTTGGTCCGTCGTTCGGATCATCGACGTGGATGATTTGCCTCAGTGATTTCGCCGTTATGCAAAAAGGCGCGACTGTCGCGGTTTCCAGCCCCGGCCTGGTGTCGATGGCGCTGGGCGAAAAAGTGAATGCCGAAGACCTTGGCGGTTGGCGCTTGCACTCGGATATCACGGGGCTGGTCGATCTGGCCGTCGACACCGAGGAAGAAGTGTTCGAGGCGATCAGAAAATTTCTCTCGTACATGCCCAGCCATCACAATGAAGCGCCGCCAGATGCACCGGTGCCCGCGGGGTCGGGTGCGGACATGGACAAGGTGTTTGCCATGCTGCCGGAGAGCCGCACGCAGGTCTACGACATCAAGCGCATTGTCCGCTGCGTGGTGGACAAAGACTCGATGTTTGAACTGAAGCCGCGGTTCGGGAAAAGCGCAGTTACAACCTTGGCACGCCTGGGCGGCAAAAGTGTCGGCATCGTCGCCAACAATCCACTGCATCGCGGCGGCGCGCTCGACGCCGACGCCTGTCGCAAGATCGTCGATTTTCTGGTGTTGTGCGATTCGTTCAACCTGCCCATCGTGTTGCTGGTGGATACGCCGGGATTTCAGATCGGTACCGAAGCCGAAAAAGCCGGCGCGCCGGGCCGTATCATGAATTTCATGAACGCGATGACGCTGCTCACCGTGCCGCACCTGTCGGTAATTATTCGCAAGAGCTACGGGCGCGCCTATGTGTGCATGGGCGGCGGGCGACACTCCGATGACATCGCGGCATGGCCCAGCGCGGAAATCAGTTTCATGAGCCCTGAATTCGCCACCAAGATTGTGCATGGCGTGGCGCAGGGGGAAGCGGGCTATGAGGATGCGTTGAAGGATATTGAGAAAGGCATCGACGTGTGGGGGCTGGCATCGGTCTACGCGGCACAAGCGGTGATCCGCCCGCGGGAGACACGCGATTACTTGATTCGTATGCTGGATGTTTACAAATTGCGCATCAGCAAAGGTGTGGGACAGCACTTGATGCGCAATTGGCCTACTTCTTACTAACAGCTGTGAAGGGGTGAAGGGGTGAACGGGTGAATGGGGTACCCTCTTCACACCTTCACTCATTCACTCCTTCACAAGTCACTAACAATGTTCTCCAAAGTCATCGTAGCCAACCGCGGCGCGGTTGCTTCCCGCGTCCTGCGTGCCCTCAACCAAATGGGCATCCAGTCCGTTGCGCTGTATTCCGAAGCCGATGCCGGCGCGCCGTACCTGGCGATGGCGAGTGAAACCTACGCCATCGGCCCTGCGCCCGCGCGTGAAAGTTATCTGAATCAGGAGTTGATCCTCGACGTGCTGCGGAAATCGCAGGCCGACGGACTGCATCCGGGTTATGGTTTTTTGGCGGAGAACGCGGCTTTTGCGCAGCGTGTGATCGATTCGGGATCACGCTTTATCGGGCCGTCGCCGAAGTGGATAGACGCGATGGGGCACAAGACCCGCGCGCGCGAACTGGCGGCGCAGCATGGCATGCCGATGTCCAGGGGTTCGCCGGTGTTGCCGATGGACAATGAGGCCATACTCAAAATTGCGCGTGAAATCGGATACCCGGTATTGGTGAAGCCCGCGGGCGGCGGCGGCGGCATCGGCATGCTGCCGGTGAAAGACGAAGCGCAGTTGCTGGAATCGGTGGAACGCTCGCGCTCGATGGCGAACCGCGGTTTTGGCAACTCTGAGGTCTATCTGGAGCGGTTGTTCGAGCGGCCGCGCCATGTCGAGTTTCAGGTGCTGGGCGATCAGCATGGTAACGTTGCCCATTTGTTCGAGCGCGATTGCTCGACCCAGCGGCGTAACCAGAAAGTGATTGAAGAAGCGCCGGGGCCAAACCTAGCGCGCGGGAAAGCAGCCGAAGTCGCGCAACACATCACCGGCATCATGCGCACCTTGGGCTACGACAATATCGGCACGGTGGAAATGCTGATGGGCGCCGACGGCTCGTTCAACTTTCTGGAAATGAACACGCGGTTGCAGGTGGAGCACGGCGTGACCGAAGCGGTGACCGGCGTGGATCTGGTGCAAGCGCAAATACGTTCGGCCGCAGGTGAGCGTTTGGGTGATATCCTGCCGCACCCGATCGAAGTGAAAGGCCACGCGATACAGGCACGCGTGTATGCCGAAGACCCGAAGAATTTCTTCCCGTCGCCGGGCAGGCTCAACGTATTTCGTCCGCCGGCGGACGCGGCGGTGCGGGTGGAGACGGGCTACGCGGAAGGTCGCGAGGTGACGCCGCATTATGATCCGATGATCGCGAAAGTGATTGTGCATGCGCCTACACGCGAGGCGGCTATTGACCGGTTGGTCGTCGCGCTCGAGGCGTTTGAGATACAGGGGTTGAAGCACAATATTCCGGCGGTGATTGCCATCCTGCGATCGGAACAATTTCGTGCCGGTGATGTGCATACCGGATTAATATCGGAAGTGTTAAGAAAGAAAATTTGAGAGGGGTAAAATCATGAGCGAAGCTGAAGTAGTTCGATTCGATGTCGAAGACGGCGTAGGCGTAATCACCGTCGACTATCCGCCGGTAAACGCGCTCGGGCCAGGCGTCAGAGAGGGCATCATTGCCGCGGTAGGAAAAGGCGAGGCCGATGCCGGCGTCAAAGCCATGGTGCTGATCGGCGCCGGCCGCAGTTTCATTGCCGGCGCGGACATCCGCCAGTTCGGCAAGCCGCGCCCGGTGTTGCCGCGCTCCAGCGTGGATGTGCTGGACAGCGCTACCAAGCCCGTTGTTGCCGCCATCCACGGCTTTGCACTGGGCGGCGGGCTCGAACATGCGCTGGGCTGCCATTACCGCATCGCGGTGCCTGGCGCCAAGGTGGGTTTGCCCGAAGTGCTGATCGGCATTTTGCCCGGTGGCGGTGGCACGCAGCGCCTGCCGCGGCTGATTGGCCCGAAGCTGGCGATGGAGATGATCGTCAGCGGACGCCATGTGCCGGCCGCGGAAGCGAAGACGCTGGGCATCGTCGACGCCATTGTGCCGGGCAAGGATTTGCGGCGTGAGGCCATAGCCTACGCCAAAAGCATCGCGGACAAACGGCCGCTGTTACGTATCCGCGACCGCACCGATCGCATCAATGAGGCCAAGGCTGATCCCGGCATGTTTGATGCCATGCGCAAATCGATTGCGCGCAGGGCGCGTAATCAGAAAGCGCCTTATCACTGCATCGCCTGTGTCGAAGCCGCAGTGACGCAGCCCTTTGATGAGGGTATCGCCACCGAGCGGCGCTTGTTCAGCGAACTGGAGAACGCCGACGAGGCCAAGGCGTTGCGTTATGCGTTTTTTGCCGAGCGTGAAGTGGCGAAAATTCCCGGAGCGCCTAAAGACTTCAAACCCCCGCATATCAAGTCCGCTGCCGTCATCGGCGCCGGCACCATGGGCGGCGGTATTGCGATGTCGTTTGCCGATTTCGGCATCCCGGTAAAGGTGCTGGAAGTGTCGCGCGACGTTCTCGACAAGGGCATGCAGCGCGTGCGCGACAACTACGCCACCAGCGTCAAGCGCGGCAGCACCACGCAGGCGCAGATGGACGAGCGCATGCAGCGCATTACCCCGGTCGAGCGCTA
>CAMBCF010000195.1 GCA_945864585.1 Bordetella parapertussis
CCTCGAGATACAAATCGAGATGGTCGAGCGTGCGCGCGCGTATTTCGGCCGCGGCATCGCGTATCGCCGGAAAATTTTCCAGCTCGGCCACGCGATCGGCGCGACCCTTGACGAAATTGCCCTGCAATTTCCTCAGCGCGCCCTGCAGATTGGCGTCGGCGAGTTTTTCACGCGAGCGGGCTTTGAATTGATGGGAGGTGAGTTGCACGCAGCGATGCTACACCAATTGCGGCGAGGTTAGAAACCGCCGGCGGCGGTGATGGCGAACGATCGCGGATTGCGCTACGCTTCACTCAAACTCACACGCCAAAGGGAAAATGCAATGAATCTGAACCTGTCGGACAAAACCGCGCTGGTCACCGGCGCCAGCATGGGCATAGGCCACGCCATCGCGCGCGGATTGGCGGCCGAGGGCGTAACGCTTTGCGTTGCCGCGCGCCGCAAGAATTTGCTGGACAGCCTTTCAGCCCAAATTATCGCTGCGGGCGGCAAGCCGCCTCATATCGAAGTGCTCGACGTCATGACCGAAGGCGCCGTCGAGCAACTCGCGCAGGCAGCGACTAAAGCGCTGGGGCGCATCGACATTTTGATCAACTGCGCAGGCGGCAGCCGGCCCGAGATACCGGTCGACGCCCCGGAAGCAGAATGGGAGGAAGTCATGCGCCTTAATTTCGTGCGCGTGCGCCAGCTCACCCACGCGATCCTGCCGGGTATGATCAAAAATAAATGGGGCCGGGTGATCAATATCAGCGGCAAATCGGAACCCTCGGGTCTGCTCGCATCCACACCCGCAAAAGCCGCGATCCATGCCTGGTCGAAAGGCTTGTCGCGCGAAGTCGGCCCGCACGGCATCACCGTCAACTGCATACCGCCCGGCCGCATCATGAGCGAGCAGATACGCCGCAAATACTCCGAAGATTTTCGCGCGCACCAGTCCGCCCACGATATTCCCGTCGGACGTTACGGCGAGCCTGAAGAGCTGGCGGTACTGGCGGTGTTTCTGGCGTCGCCCGTGGCCGGCTATATTACGGGCGCCGTGTTGCCGGTTGATGGCGGGCTGCGACGCTATGCGTTTTGATTTTAAGGCGCGTAATTGCTTTCGGCTGCCGGTTTCGCATGCAACGCACACGGCGGCTGCGCGTATTCCTTGCCGCGCCAGGGCGGCGTGCGATCCATATTCAGCGACTGCAAAAACGCCACCAGGTCCGACGATTCGCCGGGCGTGAGCTTAAGCGGCTTCAAAATGCTTTCACCGTCGGCGTGCAGCCTGTCCACATTCAACTCGGAGTAATGTCGCACCACGGCATCAAGCGTGAGCATCTCGCCGCTGTGCATATAGGGCCCGGTGTAACCCGCGTTGCGCAGTGAGGGCACTTTGAATTCGCCGAAATTGCGATGCTCGGGCTTCAGGTGCGCCGTCTTTACTGCGCTCGCGCGCGTGGCATCATCGTTGTACGGCCCTAGCAGATTGAACTTGCTGGCGGTGAGTTTTTTGATGCCGTCGTGACGGCCGCCATCGACTTTATCCTTGCTGCCGTCGATAAAATACGATACGCCGATATCGTGAAACTCGCCGTTGGTGAACAGCGGCCCCACGTGACAGGTGCTGCACTGTCCCTTGCCGACAAAAATTTTCAGGCCACGCCGCGCGTCGCGTGGATACAACGATGCTGCGCTATGGTCGCCGCGCGCCAGCGCATCGCGAAACGCATCAAACGGCGTGACATCCGTCTCCAGCGTTTCCTGGAATGCCGCCATCACCTTGCCCACGCCCACCAGCACGGTTTCGTCATCCTGCGCGGCGGGATTTACGCCAAAGGTTTTTTGGTAGCGGCACGACAAATCCGCATCCCGGCGCAGATACTGCGCGACATAAGCGGCATTCGACGCCAACTCACGCGGATCCACTATCGGACGCATGCTCTGCGCCCACAGACTGTCTGCTGCGCCATCCAGCGCAAACCAGCGATGGTGACGCAGATTCATCAGCGTGGGTGTGTTGCGGTCAACCAGGGCCTGGCCCTGGCTGCGCTTGACGCCATCGGTCCAGTTGTATTCGGCGATATGGCAGGTGCCGCACGACACGTTTTGCTTGACCGACAAATGTTCGTCGAAGAATAACCGCTCGCCCAGATCAATCGCATGCGTGTTGCCCGACACACGATTGCTCACATCGGGCGCCCATGGCATCGGCCACGGCCCGTGGCTCAGAATTCGATTCACTTCGCCAGCGCTGAATTCGATCACGCCCGGCTCATCCGCCTGTGTGACGCCGGCAAACCATGATGCCGCGGCGCCACTCGCCAGCACGCCCGCGCACAGCAGTTTTTTATATTTTGTCATGGCATCACCACACTGGCTGTCAATCGTTCAATCGCGCCGGCGGCACGCACCTCGAAAATATACTCCCAGCGCCCCGGCATGTGAAACATCAGGCCTTCCGCGCGATAACGCTGCGCGCCGGTGGCGGTGACGACGGTTTTATAATTCATGCCGTGACGATGTTCCGGCATATGCGCATCGACGCGCACGCTTTCGGCGGCAGCGGCGCTGCCTTTGGCGCACAGCGCGAATTCCACCGCGAAATGCTGGCCGATCATGATTTTTTCGGGCTGGGTGCGGTACGCCAGTGCGTATTGTGCGGAGTCTATCGTCTGCGCCTTGGCGCCTTTGGCGCCGGGGAGTTCGGGCGTGCATGCCCAGGTCACGGTAACAGCACTGCACAGCAGGGTAAAAATAACCGGATTCATGGCTTCATCATGTTCCCAAAAATCGCATCCCCATTGCGATACGCGATGCGCTCCGCCACATCGCGCGGCAAATCCGCCAGCCAGCCGCGCGACCAGTTGGCGTGCTCCACCACATAATACCAGCGCTCGGCGGTGTAGGTGTCGGTGCCCACCATGAAACGATCCGGGAACTCCAGGAACGCCGCGCGCCAGTCCGCATCCAGTTTGCCATCGGCTGCGTGATCATTGCGGAACGCCAGATCACACCACAGATTTTTATGTTTGCGCAGCATGGCGCGCACATTTTCGGGCCGCTCAAAACCGGAATGCGCCCACAGTACCCGCGCATCCGGATCCTGCTTGAAAATGCGCTCTACTGCATCCATGTCGGAATGCGCATGCAGAAACAATTTATATTGCTTCGCCAGTTGCACCGCCAGCCGCGCCACCGGCGCATCGGCGTCAGCGCCGAACACATGAAACTCACCGATCGCGGCGTAGCGGTATTTTTTCAGCCGCTCGCGTAAATAAGTGGCTACGCCTTCGTCCTTGAACCAGGTGCTGATGTCGGCCCGCGTGCGATAGGTGCGCAGCGAAGGCAAAATCAAATCCGGGGCTTCGGCATACAGTTTTTGATTGCCGTCGTCATTGGTACTCGACACCAGCGCGCGCTTGACCCCCGCTTTGCGCAGGAGCGCCACCGCGTCTTTCGGCGGCATGCGCTCCCACGCTTCCTGACTGTAATGCACATGGGCGTCGAAAATCGGCAGTGCATCGGCGGCCTGCGCGAAAGGCGCAGCCGCAAGCCCTGCGCACATCAACCATCGGCAAACATTACGCATGGTGAAATTTTAACAGGTTGAACCACTCGCCATCCACGCCGCCGTGTATAACAAAAAATACAAGTGTCTGTTTTTATTGCTATTTTTTATACCGCGAAAATTTCACCGCTCCCGCGCGGTTTGATACACTCAAGCCGTAGTCACCCACGCGGCACCCGCCCTACCAAATCCCAAGTCCTCAGTCCTAAACCCTAACCATCCTAACCCAAAGGGACCCGCCATGATCTATGAAGTCAGAACCTATACCGTCAAGCCGCGCTCCATGCCCGAAGTCGAAAAGCGCTTTGGCGAAAAATACGAGCAACGCAAAAAGTATTCTGAACTCGCCGCCTTCTGGAAAACTGAAGTCGGCCCGCTCAACACGTTCATGCACGTCTGGGGTTACAAAGACCTAGCTGAGCGAGCCACCATCCGTGCCGCCGCGGTAAAAGACGGCGCATGGCCGCCACCCATTGCGGAATTTCTGGTGAGCCAAAAGGCCGAGATCATGAATCAAACCCCGTTTTCGCCCGAATTAAAGCCCAGCAACAACGGCCCGTTTTTCGAGTGGCGCGAATACACCCACAACCCCGGCCAACTGCCGATCATGATGAAAAACTGGGAGGTCGCACTGTCGACCCGCACCCAGTTCGGCCCGATTACCGCACTCTGGTACAGCGATCTGGGCGGTCTGAATAAGTGGATCCACGTGTGGCCGTACAAAACACTCGATCAACGCAATGAAGTGCGCAACAAAGCCCAAGCTACCGGTGCATGGCCACCCTCGGCGCGCGCCAAAACCGATGGCCGTCCCATCGAATCGCTGGCGATGCAGGAAAACAAGATTTTGGTGGCGTCGAGCTTTTCGCCCATCCAGTAATAAGCTGTTGCTGTTTAAGCAAAAAACGGGATAAACAATTACGTTTTAATAAAGGTCTCTATTCTGACTGACTCAGGCGAAAGCGGATGCCCTATGAAAGTCTGGCGTAGCACCTCGAATATATTATGACCCTGTTTGTGCATGGTATCGAGGTAGGAACGGATGATGCAGAAGGTCTGCGCGCCTTGCATGGTGCGAAAGCAACCGCAGATTTTCTGCTTCACCTTGGGCATGCGGATGGCACGCTCGGCAAGATTGTTGGTAAAGGGCACACGCAGGTCGGTGACGAAACACAACACCGCGTCGGCATGCTCGCGCATGCGGTTGATGAGGTTGAAGGCCAAGGACTGCTTGACCCGACTCCGGCGCTTGTCCTGCCGCTCGGCCTGTGGATTGCGGATGAGCGCCTTGTCCAAAAACCGGGTACAGCCTAGTCAGTGAATACGAATTTACAGTGTGCCGGCCATTTTATATGGCTGTCCCTGTTGCTCGGTTTGAGCTTGGTGCGCGGGCCCGCCTACGCGCAGACCAGGCCTGACGCGGGCTCGCTGCAACAGGGGATTGAGCGCTAGCACGGACCCAGCCTGCCGCGCAAGCTTAGTCCTGAGCGACGCTTGGAGCCCGCCGCCATGCAACCGCTGACGGGGACCACGCTCACGGTTAAGGCTTTCCACTTTTCCGGCAACACGCTGCTTTCTGCCGAACAACTCACGCCGGTGGTGGCAGGATTCCTCGGGCGGGTACTGGA
>CAMBCF010000196.1 GCA_945864585.1 Bordetella parapertussis
ATTATGGGTAATACTAGGATAAGTATTATTTAAATTATTATAATCAATAACTTACATACTCTCCATGGCGGAGAGTGTGAGATTCGAACTCACGAGGATCTTGCGACCCTGCCGGTTTTCAAGACCGGTGCATTCAACCGCTCTGCCAACTCTCCGTTTAACCTGCATCGCCCACTGCCGGTTTTGGCTGCGGCCGCTGCGCTTAACTATTCAGGTTCCCGCAGTTCTTTCAAAATCTTTCCCTCACCCTCGGCTGGCTTCACCTCCCTCGCTACGCTCTCCCAGGAGGGCTAACCTATGCGCATATCTCCCGTAGCTCGGAAGGAGTCCCAAGGACGTATTCCGGGAAGAAGCGCGGTGCTACGACAGTACGCGAGTTCATCCACCTATACTTCCCCGGAATACGGCCATAAATAGCCATGGCCTTCTTCCGGGCTACATGCTGCGGCAAGTTAGCCTGCGCCAGCGCGCACAACCCGCGCGCCAGGACCGGTGCATGCAACCGCTGTGCCAACTCTCATCGAGATTCGCTTCGATAATACCATGCATTATCAGATGCTTGCGTTACGCGGGCGGGTAATGCCGGCATAAAGTAAATTGCAACTTTCTGCCACTTTAGGTAGTCTTATACCAGTTCACATCACTTTGGTTTTTGTGGATTACAAAATATAACTACGAACGAGGAACGCCATGCAACCTGAAATGCAAAATCAACAACCGGTCTTTACCGGCAACACGGAAGTCGCCGTCCAGCAAAACAAGGTGTTGCGTAACACCTATATGCTGCTGGCGGTTTCGCTAATTCCCACCATCGTCGGCGCGGCCGTCGGCACCACCTACCTCGATTTCAGCTTCCTGCGTGGCAGTCCGATCATCGCTTCGATCGCGATACTCGCCATTTTTTACGGCTGGATATACATGATCGAACGCAACAAAGACACCAGCCTCGGCCTTTATCTGCTACTGGGCTTTACCTTCTTCATGGGCCTGTTGCTGGGGCCGCTGCTGCAAAAAGTATTGGGCTTTCGCAATGGCGGACAACTGGTGATGGTAGCCGCGGGCGGCACTGCCGGCGTGTTTTTCATATTGTCGGGCATAGCCTCCAACGTGAAGCGCGATTTCAGCTTCCTGAATAAATTCATTCTGGTCGGCTTTGTCGTGATCATGCTGGCGGTGGTGGCGAACATCTTCCTGCAAATGCCTGCACTAAGCCTGGCACTGTGCGGCGCGTTTATCATCTTTTCGTCGGCGATTATTCTGTGGCAGATCAACAACATCGTGCGCGGCGGCGAGACCAATTACATATCTGCAACACTGACGCTGTATGTATCGGTCTACAATATCTTCACCAGCCTGCTGCAAATCCTGGGCATAGTTGGCGGCGACCGCGACTGAGCGTACGGTCTTCGATATTCAGTGGGCGGCCTGCGGGAAACTGAGGCCGCCCTTTTCACGGGTGCGAGTCACTCAGCGGTCAAACACAGCGATGGATTCGACGTGTGCGGTGTGCGGAAACATATTCACCACACCCGCTGCACTCAACGTATAGCCCTGTTCATGCACCAGCATTGATGCATCTCGCGCGAGTGTCGCCGGGCTGCACGACACATACACAATACGCGTCGGGGGCGCCGCCACCAGCGCTTTGACGAGTGCGGCCGCGCCATCGCGTGGCGGGTCTATCAGCATGCGCTCAAAGCGGCCAACGCTACACAGGGCGGCAAACGCATCAGCGTCGATGTCGAAAAGATTCATCGCGCGGTACTGCACACTTTGCGACAAGCCGTTATAAGCCGCGTTTTCTGCAGCGCGTTCCACCAGCGCCGTGCTGCCTTCAATACCCGTAACGTGCGCGCCGCTGCGCGCAATCGGCAGTGAAAAATTGCCGATGCCGCAAAACATATCCGCCACCCGCTCGCCCGCCTGCGGCGCGAGCAGCAGCAGAGCGCGATGCACCAGCACGCGATTGAGGTCGTGATTCACCTGCGTGAATTCGGTGGGGAAAAACGGCATCTTCACATTGAATTCCGGCAGCGTGTAATACAAATCGGCAGCGGCGGCGGGCCATAACGGATACGCAGTTTCCGGCCCCTTGGGTTGCAGATAAACATGCACCCGCTGCGCCTCCGCAAAGGCTTTGAGATGCGCCTTGTCGTCGCTGGAAGGCGGCTCCAGCACGCGGAACACCAGCACATCAGCTGCGTCGCCACAGGCGACCTCGATTTGCGGCATGCGCTCGCGTATGCTGAGTTTGCCGACCAGCTCGCGCAGCAGCGGCAGCAGCTTTGAGATATGCGGCGGCAGCACTTCACAACTCACCATGTCGGCGACGAAACTGGAACGTTTTTCGTGAAAGCCGATCAGTGAGCCGCCTTTCTTCAGCACATAACGTGCGGTCATGCGCGCGCGCCGACGGTAACCCCAGCTTGGCCCGTGTAGCGGCGAGAACATTTGCCCGGCCGTGACTTTGCCGATATGCCGCAGGCTGTCTTCGAGTACGCGCTGTTTCGCCGCAACCTGCGCGCGCGCATCGATGTGCTGCATGCTGCATCCGCCGCAAACCCCGAAGTTCACGCAGCGCGGCGTCACGCGCTGCGAACTCTCACGCAAAATGCGCTGTGCGATGGCGTTTTCGTAACTGGGCTTCTTGCGATAGACGGAGGCGGTTACCGTTTCCCCCGTCAACGCGCCTTCGATGAAGATGGTCTTGCCGTCGCGGCGCGCGACGCCACGGCCTTCCTGGTCGAGGGATTCGATGGTGTAGGTTTGCATGAAAAGACAAGGACAAATCATTTGCCAAAGATTTCACAGATTAACGCAGATTAAAACCCGATGCCGGTGTTGAAGTTAATCTGCGTTAATCTGTGAAATCCGTGGCTAAAAGTTTTTGACGTTGTTGTTGTTTTAGTTTTTCCAGCGCTCCAGGAATTCCTTCCAGTGCGGCTCGCTGGCTTTACCCAGAGTGGTGCGCACCAGCTCACACTGCGCGCGGTGCTGATCGGGCGTAAGCGCGCCGCGCATCTGCTGAAAACGCAGATAGATGAGATAGGTATTCACCACATCTGTCTGGCAGTAATTGCTGATCTCGGCAAGCTTGCCCGCCTGGTAGGCATCCCACACCTGCGCACCCGACATGCCCAGCTTGCCGGGCAAGCCCATCAATTGCGCCAGAGCATCCAGCGGTGCGTTGGCGCGCGGTTGGTACAGCGCCAGCAGGTCCATCAAATCGAGATGGCGCGAATGATAGCGGCTGATGTAGTTGTTCCATTTGAATTCGCGGCTGTCTTTGTGATCGCCTTCGCCCATATCCCAGTAGCGCGGCGCGCGCACACCATGCATAAGGCCACGGTAATGCAACACGGGAAGATCGAAATTGCCGCCATTCCACGATACGATTTGCGGCGTGTATTTTTCGACACCATCGAAAAAGCGCTGGATAACTTCGGCCTCGGATTCTCCGTTCGCACCCAGTGACCACACCCTAAAGTGATCGCGATCGCACAGTGCGCATGAAATTACCAGCACGCGATAAAGATGCAATTGCAGAAAGTCGGTGCCCGTAGCCTGCCGCCGCAATTGAAACGCCATCGCTGCCACGTCCGCATCCGCGAGCGTGTCATCCAAGTCATGAAGCACACGCAGGCCCGCAACATCGGGCACCGTCTCGATATCGAACACCAGCACTGGCATCACGAAATACTCTTTAATTACAGATAGTTATAGCGTGCGCGCAGAGAGTCCCTGTTACTTGCGCAGCCACGCACCTGCTGCGTTCTGGTAATACCAACCCGGCTGCGCGCGCCCGATCCAGCGCTGCGCAAAGGTGTTGCGTATCTCGCCTTCCCATTCGGGACGATTATTCGCGCGTGCAATTTCACGATACAGCGATGCGCGATCCTCATTTTCGGCAGCCACCAAACCATTCACCGCCGCACGTTGCGCCAGCGGCACTGCCGCCGGATCACGCAGCGCGACGTTGCCGTCACGCGTCAGTCCCACTGCCCCGCTGCCATACAGCGGCGCCAACTCGCCGTGACGCTTTTGCATGCTCGCTTGTATCGCCACTATGCCCGGCGTGTTGATTTCCAGATTGGCTTGCGCGGCAACCTGCCCTGCACTGAACAACGCGGCCAGCAGCAACCCCAAATTAAAAATGACGGATAGTTTCATGCAATGCTCCTTATTTTGCGGCGGGCTTCTCGCCCGTCGCCGGTGCGGGCGCAGACGGGCCACCCTTAAGTTGCCATACCTCGTCGATGATGCGGTCGGCGGCTTTTTCCGCGGCGGCCGGCGGAAAGGAAATATTGATGGTTACGCAGCCTGCCGCCAGCACTGTGCAGCCCAGCACTGCAGCGAGTGCGATGCGTCGATTCGTTTTCAATGTCATGGTTTTCCCGTTACGCATGGATTACGCCATCGCTACTCCACAATGGCCTTAACGTTACCCTGTGTCACCCGCTTGATACGATTGAGCAACTCCTGCCATTCGACTCGGCGATTGTAGCCTATCACTGTAATCGCAGGTATGCCGCCACCCTTCACAATCACATAGCCCGGCGGCCGGTCTTCAACGCCGCTCATTTCGCACACGCCATTTTGCAGCTTGCAAGCCCAACCCAGTTTGTCGTAGCCGAACTGCTCGAAAAACCGCAGAACACTGCGCTGTATCGCCGCGGATGCTCCAGCGCCGCCCAGCGCGGAAATATTCTGCACTGCCGCCTGACTGATTTTGCGCGGATAGTCGCCGGCGCTGCTCTCCAACCGCGCATCGAATTTGAGCGGCTGCCAGTTCACCAATTCCAGCCCTGCGATGCGCGCGTCCATGCGTCCGGTGATATTGCCAAACGAGTAGGTGCGCGTCACCAGTCCCAGATCAAGATTTTGCATGACCACGTCCGCCTGCACGCGCGGCGCCTTGCCGAAAATATCCAGCAGCACCAGGTTTTTCGCTTCCACTGTGCCGTCGAACACTTTTAAGGATAACGTGCCATCGACTCGCAGCGTTGACTACTCCTGGCGCACCGTCGGCAGCGTCGCGGCGAGCGTGCCATGCATCACCGGCAGGCCCAGTGCCGCGGTGAATTTATCCATGGAAATACCGCCAACTGCACCGGTGAACCGCCAATCCCAGCTTGTACTACCTGCGTGGGGGGGG
>CAMBCF010000197.1 GCA_945864585.1 Bordetella parapertussis
TGATTGTGTTGCAGGCGAACGGTCTGGTCGAAGAGGCCGCTGCGTTTATCCAACGCCGTTATCCCGCGCCGCCCGCGGGCGAAATATTTTTGCTGACGGTGATGGCCGAAATCGCGGCGTTGATGAAGGACTGGAAGCGGGCTTATCAACTCGCATCGGCGGTGATGTTTTTCGACGCCTACGATTATCGCGCGCTGCTGACATTGAGCCTTACTAATTTCGAGGTCGGCAATGTACACGAATCGCTGGGCAACGCGCTGCGTGCCAACCATGTGCGCAAGGCCACGCAACCGGTGATTCTCCAAATCATGCGCTGCCATAACAAGCTCGGTGATTATTACGCGGCGATAGGCGCATTTGCCCAGTTAGATGGACAGGATGTGATTGCCCCGGATATCCATGTTGAGCTGGGTGTGGCCTGGGCCGGTGTGGATAAAACCGAGGAAGCGGTTGCCGCGTTACGCACGGCGCTCGCCTCCCCGCAGCGTCCTGTCGTGGCCATCCGCACCTTGCTCAAAATAGTTGTCGAGAGTGGCGACGCCGGTGCTCTGCAGGCGCTGGCACATGACTATGCCGCAGAAATTCACGATGACGTCGATTGTCTGTATGCGCTGGGGCTGGCGCGGCTGGACTGCCGCGACCTGAAAACCGCCGCGCAACTGTTCGAGGAAGCGTATGCGGTTTTCTGCAAACAGAACCTCGCGCGCAACATGCTGCCGTGGCCGGTGCCCGAATCGCGCCTGCGTCACGACCTCGATCAACTCGACCTGCTGGAGCGGCGTGGCAGGCTCGACGCCGCAGGGCGCGGCGCGCTGGCGTTGCTGCGCCGTTACGCCGGTCAGGCGCAGGATTTGCACAGCACCTTTGCGCCGCAGGGCGCGGACGCTGACGCACTGGAGCAGGCATTGTCGGGCGGATGGAACCGTACACCCCTGCCTTTTACGGGTAACGCAATGGGGGATAACGATTACCGCAAGCTCGAGCAGCAATACCACGACAGCCGTCCGTGCGTCGTGGTGATCGATAATTTTTTGTCGCCCGAAGCCCTGGCCTCGTTGCGGCGTTTCAGTGAAGAAGCGACAGTATGGAAACTCAATAACGAGCGCGGCTATGTCGGCGCGCTGCTGGCGCAGGGTTTTTGCTCGCCGGTATTGCTGGCAATCGCCGATCAGTTGAAGCAGGCGATGCCCAACGTCATCGGTGACTATCCATTGCTCCAGGCCTGGGCTTTCAAATACGACCAGCGCATGCAGGGCATCAACATGCATGCCGATTTTGCCAAAATCAATGTGAATTTCTGGATCACGGCGGACGCTGCCTGCGAGGACAATACCACTGGCGGCATGCTCGTTTATGATGTGCCTGCGCCGTCAAGCTGGACCTTCGCCGACTACAACACCGAACAATCGAAGATGCAGGCTTTCCTCAAGGCGCACGGCGCGAAACCGCTGCGCGTACCTTATCGCGAAAACCGCTGCGTGCTGTTTGATTCGAGCCTGATCCACATCACCGACGAGCTGCACTTCAAGCCCGGCTACGAAAACCGGCGGGTGAATGTCACACTGCTGTATGGTCGAGCGCGCAGTTATGGGTGAGCATGGGTATGTAGTAGAGGTTGCCATTTTGTTGTTGTTTGGTTAGAGGCTCACTTGCTGAACAATATCTCGAAAGGTGAACGAATGAAGAACGCCCACGAAGCCGCCGCCTACAAGGGATGGCTTACCCAGCAGGTTCAGGAAGCCATCGACGATCCCCGGCGCAGTGTGCCGCATGAACAAGTCGCGGTCGATTGGGCCACCGAGCGCGCGGCATTGGTCAAACGGGCCGAGAATATGGGGAACTGATCTTGCCATTCTAGAAGCCCGCCGCCATTGCCGACCGCAAGAGCATTACCGCTTACATTGCCCGGGACAATCCACGGGCGGCAATCGAAATGGGCGACCGGCTGATTAAGAAGGCGGCGCAACTTGACCCACGCCCGACGCTCGGGCGCATCGGGCGAGTGAAAGGGACGCGCGAGCTTGTGGCGCATCCCAACTACATTTTGATCGGTTGCGCGGCAAACACTCAGCGCAGAAATGGCCTTGAGGGGCATGAGAAACCGCAACCACTGCACCGGCGTATCACGGAGCCCGCGTAGGGCGCAATGCTCCGCTTCAAGTGTTCCCTTGTCCCATTGCGCCTAATTCGGTTTGCAAAATAGCCATGCGGCGCAATAGGGATTGCGCCCTACGCGCTGCATAGCGCGTACCGGCGGCGCGGTGATTGACGCTACGCCGCGCGGCGGCGCAGGTCTCGTGCGCGTTCAACGGTTTGCTTGAGATCGCGCCTGAGCGAGACGATTTCGGATGGTGTCAAGGCTCTCGGCCCGCGTGAGGTAGCGGGCTTCGGATTCGGTGAGCCGGTCGAGGCCGTAGCCGAAGGTCTTGTGGAACCAGTCTTCGAGTTCTGATCCATGTTTGGCTCTCAATGTGGATAGTGTGACCCTGGACAGGAACAGTTTGGCCGAATAGCCTTGCCCGGTCAAGCCGGTGTCGAGTATGACCCGTCCGCCGTTGTATTCGATATGTCCGCGCAGGTTCGCGATGGTGCCACCCTGTCCGATAAAATCATCGACGATCACATACTGTGCGCCCGTTTCAATCGCGCCATCAAACAAAGCCGGCTGCGCGATGCGCGCCCAGCCTGTTGCCCCGGTATGTCCGGCGCGGTTGGCCTGCACGATTTCCGTGTCCATTCGCAACGCGCCCACGCCGCGCAGCCGCGTTTCCAGCGCTTCGGCCATCACTGCTGGAATGCGATTGATTCCCTCGGCTTCTTCCGCGTGGACCACCGCGAGAATCGCTTTTCGCCCGGACACCACAGCCGCAATGCGCGACACCGATTCGTCATTGAGCATGGCCTCCACTAGCTGCTGCGCGCCGGCAATGTCGCCGGCCTTGGCGGCGGCGTACGAAGAATGCCTCTACACGGTCGGAATGCTCTGATGCAGAACGGCCTCGGGGAAATCCGCCCACGGCGTTCTCGTCGCCCGGGCGATGCCGCGTAACGGGTCATCGCCGGTCATCGGCGTGCTTATGCGCTGGGGTGTGGCAGTCGCAACTGCCTTCAGGCGCTTTCAGCATGCGCTAGCGGCGCCTATTTTCTGATACGCAAGGGTTCAACTTTCGACTTCTTGCGAATGGCAATCACCGAGTCGAAGAACTCGATCGAGAAAATGTCCCGGCAGATGTCTGCGGCAACGTTGCGCGGCGGTCTTTTGTAGCGCGGCAGTTTATACCGGCTTTGACGCAATGAGGCATCCATGAAATCCAGATTCAGGCGTTCCGACAGGCCTTTGAAATAGTCGTAGAGGCCCAACCCGAAGAAGGCGTCCTGATGCTCGGCGGAATAGTTGGTATGCGTATCCTCGATAATATAGACCCCGCCCTGCGACAGCGCGGGAAATAATTTCAGAAACGAGAAAGCCATATGCGACTGTATGTGCGAACCGTCGTCGACGACGATGTCCGGCGACGGGCAATAGCGCAGCACCTGGTTGAGCACGGCTTCGTGCTATTGCGTGAATGCGGTAAAGGTTATCACGAAGCCGCTGCCAGTTTGCGCAGCAGTTCGCACCATTGCGCGCCCAGTTTATGCAGCGTGTATTGTTCCGCCACCAGCGCTTGTCCGCGGCGAATCCGCTGCAGCACTTGTTCGGGGTGCGCCTGTGCCCAGCGGATACCTTCTGTCACGTTGCTTCCGAGCCAGGCAGCATCTTCAAATTCGAGATAACTGTGCAGCGGACTGGCGACCGGAAAACGGCCTGCGTTCAGAATTTCCGCAATGCGGTTTGCGGATACGCCGCCTTTCTTGGTGTCGCCGGGCGCGCCGGGCAACAGGGCGATATCGCACGCGGCCAGTTCACGGCGCGTGGATTGCAGTGACCATTCGACAAAGCGGGCTTCGAAGTCCGGCGCGTAACGCGCCTGTATGTCACGCGCCGCTTCACGCACGCCATAACCTTCCTGGGTAACGACGACAAGCCGGCAGGGACGTGGCGCCGAGGCTATCAATTCGCCGATCCAGGGTTCCAGAAAGCGCAGATTCGAGGGGTGTCCAAACCACAGCAACTTGAGCCTTTTGGTAGGGGAAAATGCGGGTGCGGCCATGGGGGCCAACACGGCATCTGCGATTACCGTCACCGGCTTTGCGAAGTGCGGCGCTATCTGCTCCGCCATGCGCGCCGAATTGACAACCACCGCATCCGCCATGCCCAGTGCCAGTGTGTAAAATTCATCCACCACATCCGGCTTTTGGCGAAACGGGTAATCACAGATGTCGATCACCAGTCGTGCGCCCTGGTCTTTCAGCGTCCGGCATGCGGCTACCCAGGGTGCAAGCGGCCGGTCGAAGGTAAATTTTGGAACGACGCAGACCCGTGCGCCACTCCCATTCGCGGCCCCGGTTGCGTGAATCGCAGCGGGCTCGAGAAACAGGTTTTCGTTGCCTTGCTCGCGCCACGCACTCGCGGCAACGCCCATGCGCAGTCGCGCGCTTGCCAGCGGGCAGGCGAGCAACTGTCGCTCCGCATCCTGGCCCGAAACGAACGACGCAACCAGCGGCGTGGTCAGCCATAACACTTTCATGTGTTGCTCATCGCGCCCGTGAATCCCTTTCGATTCACTGGCCTCCGCTAGTTGTACTGTGTCACAAAATAGATTCCCTCCCCTTCAAGGGGAGGGCTAGGGTGGGGATGGGGTGGCACGCCTTCACCCCACCCCCATCCCAACCTTCTGCTTCGCTTCAAGTGTGCCCTTGCCCCTGAAGGCATCGGCATCTACACATCTTTTTATGGTCCGTGCCGGTTTGGAAAGACAAATTGTGCATATTGTTTGAGTTGATCCACATCATAATGTTCAAGCAGCGTCAGAGTCGAAAGCAACAGCCACAGTCCGGCGAGCAAAGCGGGCGCT
>CAMBCF010000198.1 GCA_945864585.1 Bordetella parapertussis
CCCGCAAATTCACAAGCAGAGACCGGCGGAAAAAGCCAGCCCCCGGCAAGTCCGCCAAGCGATCAGCGCGTTACGCTGAACAATGACCCGGACTGTGCCTCAGTGAGTCCCGAGTTTTAAGCCCCCAAGTTTTAAATTGAGAATTGCTGTTCGACGCTGGCCGATGCCAACGAGACGCGGGATTGGCATATCTATGCCGAGTTTGCCCAACGCCTGATCGCGCAAGCACGCACGCTGCATGCGCACGACAGCTTCGGAATCGAGTTGCAGAACACAACCTACGCGCTGGATTCGACAACCATCGATCTGTATCTGTCGCTGTTTCCCTGGGCGTTGTTTCGCACCACCAAGTCGGCGGTGAAGATGCATACGTTGCTCGACTTGCGCGGCAACATCCCCAGTTTCATTCATATCTCGGACGGCAAGCTGGGCGACGTGAATGTCCTCGATGTGCTGGTGCTCGAACCCGGGGCGATCTACGTCATGGATCGGGGCTATCTCGACTTCGTACGGCTTTACCTGATGCATCGGACAAAAGCCTTCTTCGTCACCCGCGCCAAGTCGAACACCCGGCTTCGACGCATCTATTCGGCTCCTGTAGATCGCAACACGGGCATCATCTGCGATCAGACCGTAGTGCTGACCGGTACCACCAGTCACAAGGATTATCCAGAGTATCTGCGCCGTATCCGATTCAAGGATCCCGAGACAGGCGCGACGCTGGTATTCCCCACCAACAACTTCACGTTTTCGGCAACCACCATCTGCGCGCTCTACAAGCGTCGCTGGCAGGTGGAACTGTTCTTCAAATGGATCAAGCAGCATCTGCGTATCAAGAAGTTCTACGGCAATTCAGAGAATGCGGTGAAGTCGCAAATCTGGATCGCCATGTCAGTTTATGTCCTCGTCGCCATCGTCAAGAAACGCCTCAATCTGGACGCCTCGCTCTACACTTTATTACAGATATTGTCCCTCACCCTGTTCGAGAAAATGCCCTTGCAACAAGCATTTCCGGCTGGCGAATACATTCCGCGTGAGGGCGAGCAGCGCAAGCAGTTGAATCTATTGGGGTTTTAACCGGACAGTAATGGATACAAATGGAGATTGATGACCAGCGGCGGCGCTGCGAGCATCAGCGTGTAGCCGTCCGGCGCTGAGCGGGCGACGAGTTCGTGGCCGATCTTGCCGCCGGCGCCGGGACGCGGATCGACGATCACCTGCTGGCCCAGGACGGGAGAGAGCTTGGCTGCAATCCAGCGCCCGGCGAATTCCGTGCTGCCCAGATACGGCAGCACGATGCGCACCGCTTTCGATGGGTAGCTTTGGGCCCAAGCGCAGGGCGCTAACACACTCGCGAATAGCGGGATTGCCAGCGCCGCACGGATTTTGCGGGCGTTTTTGCAGGTGTTCATGCGGAGAATCTTATACTATTGCGCCTCACACGATAAAGGAAAGCACATGAAACTACTCGGCTCCCCCGGCAGTCCGTATGCACGCAAAGCGCGCGTCGCGATGCTGGAAAAGAAAATCAACTGCGAATTTGTTTTCGACCGGCCCGCCAATCCCGGTTCGCAGGTGCCCAAATACAACCCGCTCGCCAAGGTGCCGGTGCTGGTGCTCGATGACGGTGCGGGTATGATTGATTCGTCGGTGATCGTGGAGTACTTCGACGGCATCGGCAGCGGTCCAAAATTAATCCCCGCGGATTTCGCCGCGCGCATCGCGGTGCGCCAGTGGGAAGCGCTGGGTGACGGCATCGTCGATGCGATTGTCGCGCTCACGCATGACTCGCGTTATTCCGAAACCTGCGACGCCAACGCAGACTGGTATCAAAAGCAACTCAAAAAAATCGAAGGCGGACTGGAAAAGCTGCAACGCGATACCGGCGCCAACGAATTTTGCTTTGGCAATGCCTTTGGCCTCGCGGATATTTGCGCGGGCATGGCACTGGGTTATATGGATCGCGCGTATGCCAGCTACGACTGGCGCGGCAAATATCCTGGTTTGAAGGTTTATGCGGATAAGTTGTCTGCGCGCGCGTCGTTTCAGCAAACTGTGGTACCCGCACCGTAGAATATCGTAGGTCTTTGTTTTTAATTAACTATTCATGCGCCATGCTGCTGGCTGCTGCAGCGTCCGGCGCGCTTGCGCAAGGCGGCGCGGGCTACCCCGTACGCCCGCTGCGCTTCATCGTGCCGTACGCGGCAGGCGGCAATGGCGACATTGTTTCGCGCATCATTGCGCAGAAGATGATCACGCAGATCGGCCAGCAAATCGTCATCGATAATCGCGGCGGCGCCGGTGGCAACATCGGTGCGGAACTGGCTGCGCGCACTGCCCCCGACGGCTATACCCTCATGCTCGGCACCAACACGCACGCGATCAATATGAGTTTGTACGCGAAGCTGGGTTACGACATCCAGCGCGATTTCGCGCCGATTACGCTCGCGACCTCAGCACCGATGGTGCTGATTATCCATCCGTCGCTGCCGGCGAAAACACTTAAGGAATTCATCGCGCTCGCCCAAGCGCATCCCAACAAACTCAACTACGGGACCGGCGGCAGCGGCAGTTCAGCCCATGTGATCACTGAATTGTTTAAATCGATGGCGGGCGTGCAGCTCGTGCATGTAGCGTACAAGGGTGTGGCGCAGAGCACCACCGATCTGATCGCCGGGCAAATCCAGATGACCTTCAGTTCGCCCGCGAGCGCGCTGGCGCACATGCAGGCGGGCCGCGTGCGCGGGCTGGCGATTTCGAGCGCAGCACGCTCGGCTGCAGCGCCGGGGTTACCGACCTTAGCCGAATCCGGCTTGCCGGGCTTCGACGCCAGCATCTGGCAAGGCGTATTCGTACCGGCACGCACGACGCCGGACATCATCGCGCGGCTCAATCGTGAAATCATCGGCGCACTGGGTAGTAGTGAAGTCAGGGATCAACTGGGTGCGCAAGGCGTTGAAGCGCAGCCTTCGACGCCGGAGCAATTCGCTGTCTTCATACGCGCGGAAATTGCCAAGTGGGCGAAGGTGATCAAGGTATCCGGCGCGAAGGTGGAATAAAAACAATTATTGAGGCTGCTGCCAGCCTACGCGAAACCGCTGGGCAAGGTGAATAACGATCACATGATTGTGAAGAATGCGACGGCTGGCGATCTCAACTAATCGTGCGTGAGCACGACGAAAAAGCGTTCGGGCGTTATCTGACCAAGGATTTGGTGCTGGCCTATATGAACGCGGTCATGGCAGGTTATTTGACGACTGTGGTGAAGCTGTAGTGCAGCGCAGCGCGCTGAAACAACAACTCCGGCATTGCGCAGGCGGGAATCCATAACACATTCCCACTGGAGCCGTCGTATGGCTTCCCGCCTGCGCGGGAATGAGTGAAAGTTTTCAGGCGCTCCGAATGCTGATTACGCTGTAATCGGCAATCGCATTCAACACGCCTGCATCGTCGCCGATCGCGCGCGCTACGCGCAGTTTGATCCCGCTCGCCGCTCGCGCCTGCGCCGCGAGCCGGGGCAAATCACCGCGCACATGCAGTCCGCCGCCAAGCAACAGCGGCACAATCACTGCTTTTTTCACGCCCGCAGCCGCCAGTGTTTGCGCGGCCTCCGCCAAACCCGGCGACATGAATTCCCCGAACGCAAGCACCGCCTGGCACTCGCCACGCTTCACAATATTTTTCAGCAGCCGCTCGAAAGGCTTGCGCCATGCGGGACTGCGCGAGCCATGCGCGAACAGGATCAAGCCTACGCGCGGGGCCGTTGTTCGTTGGGTTTTAATAGTCCGCATCATTGCGCCGCTTTGGGCACGTTCGCCACGCGCACCATCTCGGCGTAGCGCACATGCTCCGCACGCAGAAACCTGGTGAATTCCGCGGCACTGCGGCCATCGGGTTCGTAGCCGCCGGTGACGATCATTTCACGCACTTTCGGCACTTGCAGCGCGCGCGCCACTTCCTGCTGCAGGCGTAATACCACGCGCGGCGGCATTTTCGCCGGGGCAAACCAGCCATGCCAACCGCCGGTGAGTTCGAGATTGGCGACGCCTGCCTCGCTCATCGTCGGCAGTTGCGGCAGGCCCGCAAAGCGCGATGATCCGGTAAACGCGATCGCCCTGGCGCGTCCGGCCTTGATCTGCTGTACCGCGATGGTCGGCGGAATCATCGTCATTTGCACTTCACCCGCGAGCACCGCGTTCAAGGCCGGCGCCACGCCCTTGTATGGCACGTGCAGCAGTTTTACGCCGGCGCGTGTGGCAAATAATTCCGCCGCGAGATGCAGCGTGTTGCCCACACCCGGCGAGCTGTAGCTCACGCTGCCGGCGCGCGCAAGGGCGATCAAGTCTTTCACCGAAGCCGCCGGTACCGCGGGGTTCAGCACCAGCAGATAGCCTGTGCCCAGCACCAGATTGGTCACCGCGTCGAAATCGCGTAACGGGTCGTAAGGCAGCTTGAGATAGATGCTCGGATTGATCACGAACGCCGCTGTGGTATGCAATAAGGTATGGCCATCGGGCGCTGATTCGGCGACGATGTTGGTGCCGATGATGCCGTTGGCGCCGCCGCGATTGTCGACTACAAACGACACCCCGAGTTGCGCGCCCACCTCATTCGCAACGCTGCGTGCGATCACGTCAGCGGTGCCGCCGGCGGGGAACGGCACGACCAGGCGGATGGGTCGCGTCGGATAATTTTGCGCAACGGCACTGGCGGCGTTCAATGCAAGCAACATCGCTGCCCCGCGCTGAACGAAAGTCGCTTGCATCCGTACTCCAGCCTAAGCCATCGCCTTGGTTGATTCCGTGCTTATCGGGTTGTCACACACACCTACTAGATGTAGTGGGCCGTGATTTTTTGGCATAAAGATCGGCATAGGTTGGCGCGGTAACTTTACCCGCGATGCCAAGCAGGGAGCGGAAGGCGTTGAAGGGGTAGAAGCGTCGATT
>CAMBCF010000199.1 GCA_945864585.1 Bordetella parapertussis
GAGAGCGGGGCCCGGACCGAGCCCACGGCAATAGGCGAGAGGCAGTCGAAAGCAAGGGGCGTTGCAACTGCGGCAGCTACCCCCTGCGGCGCTTAAACCGGGATGAGTGGATTCTCATCCGGGGGACAGGGCTGAGTGCCGAGTCGAAGCCGTGGTCGAAGGCGCGAGACGCAACGCAATGAGTTACCTTTGTAGGTTTCGGCTATCATGGGTGCTCGCGAGCAAGCTGTGAGGCTGCGCTTGCTGGACTCAACCGCCGTATGCAGAAAACCGCACGTACGGTGGTGTGGGAGGGCTGACGGGCGTAATCCCGTCAGCTCGACCCGATCGCCGCGCGCATTCGCCCATTGGCAGCCCAGCCAGCGCTATCCCGATCCGTCGATCAAGATTATTGATCCCAGTTTCGCGCGTTACCGCATTGGCCTCGCCAAGGTCGAGCGCATCGCGTCGGGCATGCGCTGGAGCGAGGGCCCGGTGTGGTTCGGCGACGGACGTTATCTGTTATGGAGCGACATCCCCAACAACCGCATCATGAAATGGGAGGAGGAGACCGGCAGGGTCAGCGTGTTCCGCAAGCCCTCAAACAACGCCAACAGCAACACCCGCGACCGCCAGGGACGGCTGCTCACCTGCGAGCACGACGCGAGGCGCGTCACGCGCACCGAGTACGACGGCAGCATCACCGTCATCGCGGATCGTTTCGATGGCAAGCCGCTTAATTCGCCCAACGATATCGTGCGCAAGTCCGACGGCTCGATCTGGTTCACGGATCCGCCGTTCGGCATTCTCGGCAACTACTAGGGTCATGTCGCCAAGCCCGAGCTGCAAACCAACATCTACCGCGTCGATGGCTGCAGCGGTGCGCTTAGCGTGGCAACTGGCGACGTGATCCGCCCCAATGGTCTGTGTTTTTCGCCCGACGGATCGAAGCTTTACGTCATCGTCGCGGGCGCCACGCCGCGCGAGATACATGCCTTCGACGTTGCCGACAAAGGTACGCGGTTAACCAACCGCCGCACGCTGATCACTGCCGAGGCCGACGGTACGCCAGACGGTTTCCGTTGCGATGTCGATGGCAATCTGTGGTGCGGCTGGGGTATGGGACGCGAAGGTCTGGACGGTGTCGCGATCTTCAATGCGGAAGGCAAGCCGATCGGCCGTATCGATCTGCCCGAGCGCTGCGCCAGCCTGTGCTTCGGCGGCCTGCGCCGCAACCGCTTGTTCATGGTCGCCAGCACCTCGGTCTATTCCCTCTACGTCAATACACAAGGCGTATTGGGCGGCTGAGGACTGGCGCAACAGGCGCTGTGCCTCAAACCGGCATGATGCGTTCTTTTCTGTCCGGCGGCAGGTCGACGTCGAACGAGTTGACGAGCAACGCGAGGCCATTGTAGTTGCCCATAATCAGGCCCAGTTCGATCAAACCCTGCTTGCCTAACTGCTCCAGCGCCAACTGAAATGCGCCTCGACTCACGCGATGGGTGCGGAAGAATTCCTGCCCGAAGCGCACCACCGCGCTCTCGTCATCGGCAAGCTGCGGCAGCGGCGTGCGGTCACGTAACGCGTCGACCAGCGCGTCACCGACACCGCTGGCGCGTGCCGATGCCGCGTGAGCGTTCCAGATGTACTGGCAATCCATCTCGCGCGCGGTGACCAGCATCGCCAGTTCCTGAATCTTTTTCGGCAGCGAGGATTCGTTGCGCAGATAGAGATTCACGGCATTCATCATCTGGTGCACTTTGGGCACGTGGATCATGATGGAGCCGGGGCCGGAGCGCGGTACCGCGCCATAACCCTTCACCAGTTCATCGAACACGCCGCGCTGTTTTTCGGGAACGCTGTCCCGGCTTGCTGGGGGTAGTCTTGCCATTGGAGCCTCCTGTTGTTAAGACGCTACTACTGCACACTGATGCCTGCTTCCTTTGCAACCTTGTGCCACTTGGCGATGTCAGCGGCTATCAGTCTGCCGAATTCATCCGCTGTCGCACTCAAGGGGTCACTCGCCTGCAGGGTAAACCACTTCACGCTCTTCGCCTCACGCACGATAGCGCCGATTTCGGCGTTGATTTTAGTCACCACCTCGCGCGCCATGCCCGCGGGACCGAGCATACCCCACCAGCTGCTTGCTTCGTAGCCCGGCACGCCCGCTTCGGCGATGGTAGGCACATCCGGCAGGGTGGCGGTGCGTTTGGCGCTGCCGACACCGAGGATTTTCAGTCTGCCGGAACGTACGTGCGGTAGCACCGGCGCCAGCGTATTGATCAACACCGGGACGTGGCCCGCAATCACGTCAGTGATCGCCGGCGCGCCCCCTTTATAGGCGACGTGTACCATTTTCACGCCGGCCATCAAATTGAACAATTCGCCTGCGAATTGGGTGACGCCGCCCGCGCTGGAAGACGCGTAGCTCAGGTGTCCCGGTTTGGCTTGCGCAAACGCGATCAGCGCTTTCAGTGAATTCATCTGCAACCCCGGAAAAGTCGCGATCATCACCGGACCGGTAGTCAGCAGCGCAATCGGCGCAAACGATTTCAACGGATCGTAAGGCAGCTTTTTGTGCGTCGCTGGCGTCATGGTGAAGGTGGTGGACACAATCAGCAGGGTGTAGCCGTCTGCCACTGCGTTAGCGGCAAGTTGCGTGCCGCTGACGGCGTCCGCACCCGCGCGATTATCGATCACGATTTGCTGGCCCAGACGAGCTGTAAGTTTCTGCCCGATGTAACGTCCTACGATGTCATTGCTGCCACCCGGCGGAAACGGCACGATGAGGCGCAGCGGTTTTGTGGGGTAGTTTTGCGCATTACACATGGCTGACTGCGAAAACATCACCGCAAAGACGCAAAGGTGCACAGGAAACAAGAACATTGGTTTAGATAGCGTGAGGCGCACTTTACACAATCCCGCTATTCCGGTTTGATGCCGGCGAACTTTACCAGCTTCGCGTTTTGTGCCAGCTCGCGCCGGATGAAAGCAGCAAATTGCTCGGGTGTGCTGGTCTGCGTCTCGAGGCCCTGCTTGAAGTAAGCCTCCTTCATCTCGGGCGTGTTGGCGACCCTGACGATGGCGGCTTTCAGCCGCGCGATAAGGTCTTTCGGCACCGCTGCCGGCGCCAACACACCGTTCCAGCCGTAACGCTCGTAGCCGGTCAACCCGGCTTCGTTGAGCGTCGGCAATGCAGGCAACTGTGACGCGCGCTTCGCGCTGCTGACCGCAAGCGCCCTGAGCCGTCGGGTTGCGATGAAGGGCATCGCGCCGGTGACGCTGGGAAAGCCGATATCGAGTTCACCCGACACCACCGCCGTCGTCGCTTCCGCCGCCCCCCCCTGAACGGCACATGCAGCATATTTATGTCCGCCATCATCTTGAACAGCTCGGCGGCAAAGTGCACCGAACTGCCGATGCCGGGCGAGCTGAACGCGAGCTTGCCGGGCTGCGCGCGCGCCAGTGCAATCAGTCCTTTGACGTCATGCACCGGCACCGACGGGTGCAGGGTCAGTACGAATGAGGTGATCACTACCAGCGACACCGGCGCAAAATCATGCTCGACATCATAGGGCAGCTTGGCACGCAACGCAGGTAGAATAGTGGTGGAGCCCGCCGCATACAGCAGGGTATAGCCTTCGGCGGGCGACCTGGCGACGGCTTCATCGGCAATCGCACCGCCGGCGCCCGGCCGGTTTTCCACCACCACATTCTGGCCCAGGTGCTCAGACAGTTTGTGCGCCAGCAGGCGTGCCGAAACGTCGCCGGCGCCGCCTGCAGTGTAGCCAAACAGCAGGCGTAGCGGCTTCGCCGGATACACCGGTCCCGTGCCTGTGGCAGCGATTTGTGCCATCGCCAATCCGCTCCCAAAACTGCAGTATGTAATTAGCACGACAAGGGTCAATCGGCTCAGTCCGAAGCAGGTAAAGGCGCGCAGCCCATGAATGTAGAGCGTAGCACCTCGAACAGATTATGCCCTTGTTTGTGCATGGTATCGAGGTAAGAGCGGATGGTACAGAAGTCTTGAGCGCCCTTGAGCGTTCGAAACGCAACCGGAGATTTTCTGCTTCACCTTGGGCATGCGAATAGCGCGCTCCCCTAAATTATTGGTGAACGGCACGCGTAAATCCGTTGCGAATCGCAACACGGCGTCGGCATGCCTGCGCAAGCGGCTGATGAGATTGAACGCGTAAGATTGCTTGACCCGGCCTCGACGTTTGTTTTGCCGGATGGCTGGCCGGCTATCGGCTTCAGCTTCTGCCAAAATCGCCTCATAGCTCTTGCCTATCCACCGTATCTGCCTGGCAGTTACGCTATCACTATGTCCGCGTGGAGCGCGCGTTTAAGTGTTTTACCCAGATGACCGATTTACCCGCCTGACTTCTTACCGGAGGCTACGCGCAGAAGCGGGTCTTCTTCCACGGCTCGTCGCTTGACGGCGACTTGCTTGAGTTGTGGCTGTCTTTAGACAGGCGCGCTTCCAGTTCTTCTACACGCGCCGTTAACTGTTGCACCAGTGCGAACAACTGGTGAATCAGAACGTCTTTCTGTCCGTGACTTAGGCCCGATAGTTCCGGTAACACTTTCATGAGTCAAAGCATACGCCTCTATGAACTAAAGTACAATTCCTTCGGACTGAGCTGTCACAAAAATCCCTTGTTATTCATGACATTCCGTGACTCGCCTTCTCATTTAACCGGACAGCAGTGATAATGGATGAAACCCCAACCGGAGACAAACATGGCGCGCGTACCGTATGTAGAGCGGGATGAGATGAATGCCGAGGGACAGGAGATTTACGACCGTATCCGCCGCGACCGCAACGCGGACAAGGTGGGCCTGCAATTCCGGGCTTTGC
>CAMBCF010000200.1 GCA_945864585.1 Bordetella parapertussis
TATTAGACGCCTTACTCCGCCTTAATCCCCGCGGCCTTGATCACTGTCTTCCAGCGCTCCAGCTCGGTGCGAATGATGTTGCCGAATTCCCGTGGCGAGTTGCCGACAGGTTCGGCGCCTTCGTGTTGCAGCAGTGTTTTTATTTCCGCCATCTGCATCACGCGCGCCGATTCCGCGTGCCAGCGTGCAATGATGGCGGGCGGGGTTTTTGACGGCGCGAGCAGGCCGATCCACGAGGCGTAGTCGTAGCCCGGCACGCCGGCCTCGGCGATGCTCGGCACTTCGGGAGCGGCGCTGGCGCGGCGTGCGCTGGACACCGCCAGCGCGCGCAGTCTGCCGGACTTCACATGCGGCAGCGCGGTGGAAATGGTGGCGAAGCACAATTGCACTTCGCCGCTTATCAAGGCGGTGACCGAAGGTGCGCCGCCTTTGTAGGGGATGTGCGTGATGCTGATGCCGGTCATGTGCTTTAACAGTTCCATCGACATCTGCGTGCCGGTGGCGATACCACTGGAGCTGTAGTTGAGTTTTCCCGGTTGCGCCTTCGCGAGCGCCACCAGATCCTTCAGCGATTTCACCGGCTGCGCGGGATGTACCACCAGAATGTTCGGCAGCGACGACAACAGCGAGATCGGCGCGAAGTCCTTCACCGGATCAAACGGCAGCTTTTTGTAAAGACTCGGACTCATGGTGAACGACGCCGCCACTGCCAGCAGCGTGTAGCCATCCGGCGGCGCTTTGGCAGCGATGTCGGTGCCGACGATGCTGCCGGCGCCGGGGCGGTTATCGACAACCACCGAAGTTTTCATCGCGGCGGCAACATGCTGCGCCAGCGGACGCGCCACGAGATCGGTGGAACCGCCTGCGCTTTGCGGAACAACGAGGCGGATGGGGCGTGTCGGGTAATTCGTTGCAGGGTTTTGCGCGAATGCGTTTGCCGTTGCGAACAGAGACACAGCTATCGAGCAAGGGAGGTATCGCGCACCGTTCACCGGCGTCGCCTCGTGCGCATGGCGCACGCTACAGCTGAATAATGATTGTAAGTAATTGTTTTTATTATACATTTTTATGTTTTGTAAACCGGCATCTGGCGCGGGCGATAGAACTTCACCGCGTTATCAAAAAAAACTTTGCGCACCAAAGCTGCGTCAACGTTTTCGCGCAGCAGTTCAATGTCCGTAGGCAGAAACGGACGGCGCGCGCGTTGCGACGGCAGATCGGTGCCGAACATCAAACAATCCGGGTTCGCCGCGGCCAATGCGCGCACACCTTTCACCGGGTCGAGCGTCATGCGGCCAAAGCCAGTGGCCTTCACCATCATGCCTTTTTCCGCGAGTTTCACCAGCGTGGGCAGGCCTTCGTCGGACAAGCCCAGATGCGCGATGCTCACCGTAGGCAATGCGGCAAGCGCATCCACTATCGGCGCCAGATCACGTGCATCGGCGTACAGCTCCACGTGCCAGCGCGCGAGCGCCCACACGCGCGCGGCAACGTTTGCGAGATCGGCCATATCGGCCGAACCGCCGCGCACCAGGTTAAAGCGCACGCCGCGCACGCCGATGGCATCGAGCGCAAGAATTTCTTCGTCGGTGGCCGTGTGCGGAATCTGAATCACGCCGGTAAAGGTGGGCCCGAGCACCCGCAGCGCCTCGTGCATAAAGCCGGTATCGAAGCCTTGAAAAGACCCGGAAACGACGGTGCCGCCGCAAATGCCCAGTCCCTGCGTGCGCTGCTGATAATCCGGCGCGGGAAACGAAGGCGGAAAGAAGCCCTGGTTTTCCTGCACCGGAAAACGCATATCGATGATGTGAAAATGAGTGTCGTACACTGCTGCTCCGCGACTTAAACGGGCACATATTGTAGGACGAATCAACGCACAACGCTTATAATCCCGCCCTCTCCAACGGCTCGAACCATGCTCATCAAATTCACACTTAACAGCGATCCTGCGGAAGTCACGCTGAAAACCGGGGACCGCCTGCTCGCCGATGTATTGCGCGAGGATTTTCAACTCACCGGCGTCAAACTCGGCTGCAGCATCGGCGCCTGCGGCATCTGCACCGTTATTGTCAATGGCGAACCCACGCCCGCATGCCTGCAACTGGCGGCGCTGTGCGATGGCGCCGACATCCGCACTATCGAAGGTTTGGCGACGCCGGATGGCTTGCATCCGGTGCAACAGGCATTCGTCAGGCAAACGGCGCTGCAATGCGGCATCTGCATCCCGGGCCATGTGATGCAGGCGTGTTCGCTGCTTGAGAAAAATCCGCATCCGTCTGAAGAAGAGATCAAGGCCAGCGTGGATAGTGTGTACTGCCGCTGCACGGGTTATCACCGGATTTTCGAGGCTTATAAAGAGGCCATAGCGGCGGTGGGTAGTACCGCAAAGAAAGGTTAATAGTATGGCGAGTATCCGAACTGCCTCGAACGTCATGATTCCCTCCCCTTCAGGGGCAAGGGCACACTTGAAGCGGAGCAGAGGGTTAGGGTGGGGGTGGGGCCACATTCGTACACCCCACCCCCATCCCCGCCTTCCCCCTGAAGGGGAAGGAGTTTATTTGATGCGAATATGAACGCGCCCGATCCTCGCGCCGCGGGTCTGCTGATCGTCGGCAAAGACGTACAGCGCACTGACGCCATACCCAAAGTCACCGGCGCAGCACTTTACGTTGCCGATATCCAGATGCCCGGCATGCTGCATGGCGCGGTGCTGCGCAGCCCGCACCCGAACGCGCGCATAGTCTCCATTGGCCTGAGCGCCGCGCACGCGATGCCCGGCGTGAAATCGGTGATCACCGGTGAGGACACCGCACACAAAAAATGGGGCGCGTTCCGTCCTGATCTGTATCCGCTGGCCATCGGGCGCGTGCGTTACGTGGGCGATGAAGTCGCTGCCGTCGCTGCAATCTCACCTGAAATCGCGCGCGCCGCGGTCGATAAAATCGTGGTGAAGTACGAGGTGCTGCCCGCGGTGCTGTCGATGGATCAGGCCATGGCGCCCAACGCACCGCTGGTGCATGACGACACGCCCGGCAACATCGCGCATGAATTCTCATTCGAGCGCGGCGAGGTCGATGCGGGTTTCAAGGCCAGTGATTGCATCGTCGAAGGCAATTGGGAATCGCAACGCCAGTGGCACACCTCGCTTGAGACCATCGGCTGCGTCGCAAAGTTTTCCGACGGCCGTTTTACGCTCTGGTGCAACACGCAAACGCCGTATCTGGCGCGCGGGCGCTACTGCGTGGCGCTGGGCATCCCCGAATCGCAAATGCGTGTGATTCAGACCGAAGTCGGCGGCGGCTTCGGCGGCAAATCGGGTGACGACAACTGCTCGGTGATCTGCGCCATGCTGGCGCGCAAAACCGGCAAACCCGTCAAACTCATACATACACGCGAAGAGGAGTTTCTCGCCAGCCATCCGCGCATGCCCATGCGCTATTGGGTGCGGCTGGGATTCAGCAAGGCCGGCAAGGTGCTGGCCAAGGAAATAAAAATGTGGGCCGACAACGGCGCCTACACCGGCAAGTCGCAGGCGATACTCGGTGCGGCCACCGTGCGCCACGACGCGCTCTACAAATATCCGAACGCGCGCGCGCATTCGCGGCTGGTGTATACCAACCTGGTGCCGACCGGCGCGTTTCGCGGCTTTGGCAATCCATCGGCGGATTGGGCGGTGGAACAGGCGTGGGATCTCGCGGCTGCAAAACTCGGCATCGATATCGCCGACCTGTTGCGCATGAACGCGGTCGAGCCGGGCGATGTGTCGCCGCATAACCACAAGATCACCAGTTGCGAATTGAAACAGTGCATCGACAAGGCGACTGAACTCATCGGGTGGAAGGCCAAGCACAAGAACAAAGCCAATCGCGCAAATCGTGGATTGGGCATGGGTTGCAGTCTGCACGTGAATGGCCGCCGCAGCTTCGGGGATTGGGACGGCAGTTCGGCAATTGTGCGCATCAATGACGACGGACGCGCCACCATCATCAGCGGTGAAGGCGAAATCGGCCAGGGCACGCTGACGGTGCTGCGCCAGATCGCCGCCGAAGAACTCGGCCTGCCGTATGAGGACGTGGATATCACGCGCCCCGACACCGATGTGCACCCGTATGCGCTGGGCGCGCTGGCGAGCCGTGTGACCTATGTGGCCGGCAACGCGGTGAAGCGCGCCGCTGGTGAGGCCGCCAAACAATTGATGGCCGCCGCTGCTGAACAATTCAAGCTGCCGGTGGAAGACCTCACCATCATCAACGGCCAGATCGGGCCGAAAGCCGGGCCTGAATCGGCGTACAAGCCGGTGTCGGTGATCGTGCGCGCCAACATCTACAAGCCGGGCGGGCAACCGATTATCGGCGTCGGCAATTTCGATAACCCCTCGGAGTTTCCGGATCACAGCCGCTACGGCAACGAATCAGGCTCGTACAATTTCGCGGCGCAGTGCGTGGAAGTCGAGGTCGATCGCGGCACCGGCATGGTCAAGCTCGAAGAAATTTCCGCCGTGGTCGATTGCGGCACCGTGATCCACCCCGCCGCCGCCCAAGGTCAGGTGCATGGCGGCATGGTGCAGGGCATCGGCTTCGCAATGACGGAATATTTTGACCTGTGGAACGGCCAGCCCACCGATCCGCAGTTGAAGGATTACCCGCTGCCGGGTGCGGCGAATCTGCCGCTGATGCACGTGGCGTTTGCGGATTCGTATGAGCCTTCAGGGCCATTCGGCGCCAAGGGCCTGGGTGAAATCGGTCTGGATGCGATTCCGGCGGCTATCGCCAATGCGATTGCCGATGCGGTAGGCGTGCGCATTCATGTACTGCCGATCACCTCGGAAAAAATCCATCGC
>CAMBCF010000201.1 GCA_945864585.1 Bordetella parapertussis
CATGAGCTGGGCGCGGTTGCTCAAGCGCGTATTCGACATTGACATCGAGCGTTGCGCTTGCGGCGGCAAGCTGAAGCTGATCGCCGTCATTGAAGCGCCTGCGGTGATCGAGAAAATTCTGACGCACCTGGGGTTGTGCGCGCAGCCGCTGCCTATCGCACCGGCAAGCGGAATTATTTGAGTGGGCTTAAGGAATCGGACGGTTTTTACCGAGGCCGAGAGGGTGGTTCGGGCTGCGTTGGCGGAGCGGCAAGTTTAGGCGTTGTAGTTGCGGAGGCTCTGGAAGGCTGAATTTTGCGGGCAGCGAGCAGTTTGGCCAAATGATCTGCAATTGACCGTCCGCCGGGGCGCGGATACATTAGGGTTTATGCAAAAAGATGGTTTGAATTTCCTATACCCCTTCTACGATAGCGTCATCGCCGACCTATATGTCTGCGAAGATTCAAACCCACCTAATAATACGTAATCTCGTATGATCTACCGATAGTATTTGTTGGGACAAAAGTTGGGACAAATTAGGCCTATGAAATAAAAACGGGTTACGAAAATTATCGTAACCCGTTGATTTTATGGCGCGCCCGGCAGGATTTGAACCCACGACCCCCTGGTTCGTAGCCAGGTACTCTATCCAACTGAGCTACGGGCGCTAAGAGGCGGATTATAGCAAATACTCAAGCGCTTACGAAACGCCGGGTTATTGACGATTGCGGGAGCCCATCGCGTGCTAGCATTTCATCCGCAAAATCATGGCCTAAAAAGGACAACAAATTGAAAATCGGATTCGCGGGTATGGGGCGCATGGGCACCGAGATGGCGGGCCGCCTGCTGAAACAGGGGCACGAGGTAACCGTATGGAATCGTACTGCCGCCAAAACCAAACCGCTGGCCGATGCCGGTGCAAAGGTGGCTGCAACGCCTGCCGAACTCGCCACGCGCAGTGAGTTGATCCTGACGATACTCACCGATGCCGAGGCGATCAACGCAGTTTACCTCGGCAAGGACGGGTTACTGGAAGGCGCCGTTAGCGGAAAATTATTTGTGGAAATGAGTACGGTGCGCCCCGAGGTCGAGCGCAATCTGGCGCAATCGATCAACGCCAAAGGCGCGTTTCTTATCGATTGCCCGGTTGGTGGAACCACCGGCCCCGCGCGTGACGGCAAATTATTGGGGTTTGTGGGTGGCGCTGACACGCACTTCGCGCGTGCGAAGCCGGTGCTGGATCAATTGTGCCGGCGCGTGGATCACTGCGGCGCCATCGGTGCGGGCGCGAGTATGAAGCTGGCGATCAATCTGCCGCTGGCAGTCTATTGGCAGGCGTTTGGCGAGGCGTTGGCGTTATGCAAGCCGCTGGGACTTGAGCCGTCGAAACTGATCGAACTCTTTGCAGAGACTTCCGGCGGACCCAATGTTCTGAAGTCGCGCGGCGCGTCGCTGGCCGCTGCACTGGGCGGCATTGCGCCCGATCCGGTGACCTTCGATATCGATTCCATCCGCAAGGATTTACGCACTATGCTCGAAGAGGGCCGCTCGCTCGGTCGGGAGTTACCGGTGTGCGCTAAGGCGCTGGAATGTTTTGACCAGGCCTCGCGCAATGGCCTCGGCGCGGCCGATGCGGTGATGATGACCGCGGGCTTCGTCGCGCAATCCGCCCTCTAGAAAATCGTCTGCGCTCAGTCCGACGGGCTGGACTTTGGGATGGCGTCATTGGCGGCGCCGGCCGTCTTGCTGCTCACGTCGGTCTCGTTCAGGGCTTCCGTCTCGTTGCGTTCCATGATGCCTTCCACGGAGCATTGACGCCGTGGTCCTCGCGTCACGGTCATCGATCCGTTGAGCTTGCCCATCATGCCGCAAAAATGCATGCGATCGACTTCACGGAAAAAAAGTTGAAATTCGCTGCGGCTGGTCTGAATCAAAAAATCGCCGTAATCGGTGGTCACCGTAGTGGCATCTCCGGTATCTTTCCACTTGCTGTAGGCGTCGCCGCGCTGTAAGTGGACAGAGCAGGTGCGCGGTTTCCATTTGCTGTAATACGCCACGCTTTGCACTTCACCGCCCTGCGCGAGCAACGCGATGCGCGCGTGCTCATCTTCGGTGCCAATCTTGCAATCGTACTTTTCCACCGGGCCGCGCGGCGGGCCTTTGGCGGCCACTTTGGGCGCCATTTTCGCCGCGGGTTTCACTGCCTGCTGTGCCGGCGCCGGCGCAGGCGCGCACGCTATCGCTATCCCGCAGACCAGCGCAAAATTGCGCCAGCGCTTCATCACCATCGGCTCTCCGCCTGCAGTCATTTCAATAGTCTACGGGGTTGTTACAGGTTTGATTTTAAACTGATTTCCGCAAAATGAAAATCTTCAGGCCAGGTAAGCTTGAGGTTGCCGATGCTGCCCATTACCAGGCGTGGCTTGAGGCCCAGTTGCTCTATGGCGCTGGCTTCGTCGGTCACGGTGCCGGGTCTGGCGGCACGCAACGCCTCCAGCAACAAGCGGTAACGAAACATCTGCGGCGTTTGCGCCTGCCACAAATTATCACGCGGCTCGGTGCTCACTATATGCTGCGTCGAATCGCCGCGCTTCAAGGTATCGGCTACCGGCACCGCGAGCACACCGCCGACAGAGTCGTCCGCGATTTCGTTGATCAGACGCTCGATCAACCGCGCAGTCAGGCACGGCCGCGCGGCGTCATGCACCATCACCCAATCATCCGCATCCACCGCGTCGGCCATCGCCATCAAGCCATTCAATACGCTCGCCGCGCGCGTGATGCCGCCGCAATACAAAGGCTCCATTTGCCCCTTAAAAGCCGACCAATCCTGCTGCCGGAAATGCGTGTCCGTGGGCGCCAACACCACGAAAACCTGCTTCACTCGCGCGCACGCGCATATCGCCTCGATCGCATAGCGGAGTAACGGCCGCCCCGCAAGCATATGATATTGCTTGGGAATTTCAGCGCCCATGCGACTGCCGGTGCCGGCGGCAGGAATCAGCGCGTGGATATCAGGCATCGTCCCAGCCGTTTGGGTGAAATGGGATTCATCGGCGCGATTCTAGCAGTCCTGACTCAAAAATCCGCCGTTTCATCCCCTATAATGTCCGCGTAAAACAACACCACGACCAAAGGAAATATCATGGGCTTACTCGACTCGATACTGCGTGTGTTCAATTTAGGCAAGTAGCAGCGCTAACGAGAAACCCTGTGACCTCCGTGCGCCCCGCCGCCATTGCCGGCATGTTTTACCCCAGCAAGCCCGAAGTACTCGCGCGCGACGTCGGTGCGATGCTGCTTGCGGCCAGGCCCGCAAACGCAGTGCCGGTGCCCAAGGCCATCATTGCGCCGCACGCGGGATTTGTTTATTCGGGGCCGGTGGCGGCGAGCATTTATGCGTTGATCACCCCCGCGCGGGCGCGTATCAAGCGCGTGGTGCTGCTGGGGCCGACACACCGCGTCGCCATACACGGCATGGCGCTGCCGGGCGTGGATGCTTTTACTACGCCACTGGGCGCAGTACCCATCGCTACCGATGCGGTAAAAAAACTCATGGCGCTGCCCTACGTGGGTGCCAACGCCGAGGCGCACCGGCTGGAACATTCTCTTGAAGTGCAGCTGCCGTTTCTGCAGAAAGTGATTGACGAATTCTCTCTGCTGCCGCTGGCGGTGGGACGTGCCTCGGCGCAACAGGTCGCGGCGGTAATCGAACTGCTGTGGGGCGGCGACGAAACGCTGATTGTGATCAGTTCAGATCTGTCGCACTACCTGCCCTACGCTGACGCGCAAACCACGGATAACGGCACCGCGCAGGCGATACTCGGTTTGCGCACGGACATCAGTCACCAGCAGGCGTGTGGCGCCACGCCCGTCAACGGGCTTAACCTGCTGGCGCAACAGCGCAGGCTTAAGCCCGTGATGATCGATGTGCGCAATTCCGGTGACACTGCCGGCGACAAGGCGCGCGTGGTCGGCTACGGTTCATTTGCCTATTATGAACAGCCCGGTCCCGCTCACTGAAGCCGCAGGCACGCTGCTGCCGATAGCGCGCGCATCGATTGCCGGCCAACTCGGCAAAGTGCACGCTGCCGACGAAAGTGCGCTGTGGCTGCGCGCGCAGGGCGCATCGTTCATCACGCTCAATTTACAAAAAAAACTGCGCGGCTGCATCGGTTCGCTGCGGGCGCACCGTCCGCTGCTCGATGATGTGAAAGCCAACGCAGTGGCGGCCGCGTTTACGGATCCGCGCTTCAAGCCACTGACGGCTGCCGAGTATGAAAACATCAGCCTTGAAATTTCACTGCTGTCGGCGCTGAGCGCATTGCAATTCACCGACGAAGCCACAGCACTCGCGCAATTGCAGCCCCATGTGCATGGCGTCATCTTCGAATATGGCCACCATCGCAGCACCTACCTGCCGCAAGTGTGGGACAACTTTTCCGACCCCGCCATGTTCATGACCACGCTCAAGCAAAAAGCCGGACTGCCGCCGAATTTTTGGGAGCCCGGCATCCGGCTCCACACCTATACCGTGGCCAAACTGCGCGAGCCGCCGCAGCAGCCCTGACCATGAACGCGCAAGCCTACCCGGCACGCTGGTGGCGCCTGCTCGACGACGGGCGCATGCAATGCGATTTGTGTCCGCGCGATTGCAGGCTGCATGAAGGCCAGCGCGGCGCGTGTTTCGTGCGCCAGCGTGTGCAGGACCAGATGGTGCTCACCACCTATGGCCGCTCATCGGGTTTTTGCATCGACCCGATCGAGAAAAAACC
>CAMBCF010000202.1 GCA_945864585.1 Bordetella parapertussis
ACCGACCGCCTGATTAAAACCGTGCCGGAAGTCGCGCGCGTGTTCGGCAAGATCGGCCGTGCCGAAACCGCCACCGATCCGGCGCCACTGGAGATGGTGGAAACCACGATCCAGTTTAAGCCGAAGAACGAATGGCGACCCGGCATGACGCAGGAGAAACTGATCGAGGAACTGGATCGAACCGTCAGAGTACCCGGACTCACCAATATCTGGGTGCCGCCGATCCGCAATCGCATCGACATGCTCGCCACCGGCATCAAGAGTCCGCTCGGCATCAAGGTATCCGGCCCTGATCTGGTGCAAATCGAGCGCGTAACGCAGGACATCGAGCGTGCCGTGAAGGATGTGCCGGGCGTCACTTCCGCGCTCGCCGAGCGGCTCACCGGCGGGCGCTATATCGATGTCAAAATCGACCGGCTGGCTGCCGCGCGCTACGGCATGAACATCGCCGACGTGCAAACCATCATTTCGGCCGCAATCGGCGGCGAGAACATTGCCGAGACCATCGAGGGGTTGCAGCGCTTTCCGATCAACGTGCGTTATCCGCGCGAGCTGCGCGACTCTCTCGAAAAGTTGCGCAACCTGCCGCTGGTCACTGAACGCGGCGCGCAGATTACGCTGGGCGCGCTGGCCGCACTCGCCTTCGTCGACGGGCCGCCGATGCTCAGAAGCGAAAATGCGCGGCTCTCCGGCTGGGTCTATGTTGATATGCGCGGCCGTGACCTGCAGTCGGTGGTCGACGATGCACAAAAGGCGGTGCGCGAACAGGTAAAGCTTCCCGCCGGTTACTCGGTGTCGTGGTCGGGCCAGTTTGAATATCTGGAGCGCGCCAAAAAGCGACTGGCCATTGTCATCCCGTTCACGCTGGCGATTATTTTTGTGCTGCTTTACCTCACGTTCCAGCGCGCAGATGAGGCGTTGCTCATTATGGCTACCGTACCGTTTGCGCTGATCGGCGGCTTCTGGTTGATGTGGTTCCTTGGCTACAACCTGTCGGTGGCGGCGGCCGTCGGCTTTATCGCGCTGGCCGGCGTGGCAGCAGAGTTCGGCATCATCATGCTGCTCTACCTGCGGCAGGCGCTGGACAAGCGCCTCGCCGCCGGCGAGGTGCCCGACATACGGATGGTGGTGGACGCCATTACCGAGGGCGCGGTGCTGCGCGTGCGCCCCAAAGCGATGACCGTGGCGGTGATCCTCGCCGGCCTGCTGCCGATCATGTGGTCGAGCGGCACCGGCGCCGAAGTCATGCAGCGCATCGCCGCGCCCATGGTCGGCGGCATGATCACCGCACCGCTGCTGTCGATGTTGGTCATACCGGCAGCGTATCTGCTGATGCGCAGGCGACGCGCTGTTTCAACTTCGCAAGGCGAAATTGAAAGCAGAAGCGCAAGCCTTTGATCAATCCATTCACAAGGAGAAATAAAATGCCGGAGATAAGCTTATGCTCGATAACAGTCGCTCGTCACCCGACCGCACGTTAGCCCTCGCGCGATACCGCACGCTTGCCGAACGCTACGACGAGTCTTGCGGTTGGCTCGGGCCGATTCGTGTTGCCGCGCTCGATCTCCTCGCGCTGCGTCCGGGAGACACCGTCCTTGATATCGCTTGCGGTACAGGAGCTATGCTGCCAGCACTCGCACATGCCGTCGGCCCGTACGGCCGGGTCATCGGCATTGAGCAATCTCCCGACATGGCCGAAATTGCGGTACGGCGCATCAGGGAAGCCGGACTGGAAAACGTAGAGATACTCGTTTCTGCCGCAGAGGACGTCGGACCGGGGCATATCGCCGACGCACTGCTTTTCTGCTACACACATGATGTGCTTCAGTCCGACCGGGCGATCGAGCGACTCCTCGGCTTAGCGCGGCCGGGCACTCGAATAGTTGTGGCGGGTGCTAGACTTCTCGGCTGGTGGGCAGCGCCGCTCAATATCTGGAAATTGTGGCGCTCGCGACACTACGTCACTACCTACCAGGGGTTACGCACGCCTTGGGCGCATCTTGCAAAATATTGCCCGGACCTGCACCTGCATCGCACGTACATGCTCGGCACTAGCTATCTTGCTGTCGGACATCTCGGTGGCAAGCCCGCGCCGCGAATTACCTAGCATTTGTAAGGTTAGACGCGATAGCACAACTACTTGGCTGAAAGGTAACAATTCTGGACATGCACAAACCAGACGTGGCGAAGAAGGCAAAGCACTATGGCATCCGCAGCGTACTCGCCGTTATCGTCAATGGCAAGCTGGCCGATTGCTGCGCGGGCCGCGGACCCGATGAAACAACCCTAAGGGCTGCGGGTATGGGACAGGCGTGAGACGAGTTCTGCAAGCATGGTTTGGCAAAAATGGCAGTGGCCTCGTTGAATATTCACCGCTTAAACACGTACGTCTGTCACAACGCTGGTCCACCTCGCCACGTTCTGTTTTGTTCTTTCCGGGAATAGCCTGCACCTGAAACAGGTTGATACATGCATCATTCAGTATGAATCAGACTTTGGGGCAGTACCTTGTTAACGGCTACGCCAGCAACCTCCCGAGCGGAGGTTGCAACGCAGAAGCAAGCCATGATGGACCGTTGCATGGAGATGATGGGTAGTTCGAGCGGCACTCAGAAACAATAACGATTGCCGCCGGGTTAAAGGGCGTTGGGACGTTTCCAACGCCCTTTTTGTTTATGTGTGCATCGACGAACGCACGCTTAAACCCGCTTCACACCGCCAAGCCGGGCAGGACCAGGAAATAGGCGTTGAGCATGTAGAGGCCCGACAGGATCAGCAGAATCCCGCCGAGGATTTCAAAAATCTTCTGGAACCTGCTCAATACCGAAAGACTTTCCAGCCATCCCACTGCAACCGCTCCGAGCATGATCGGGAGCGCGCGTCCCAAGGCAAACGCCAACAGCAAGGTCATGCCGAAAAGGGGAGAACCGGCGCTTGCCGCCACACCGAGAAGAATGACCAGTGCCGGTGTACAAAACGGGCAAACGGCGACGGCGAATGCGGCGCCCAGCGCTCCCGCTCCCCACACACTCGTCGCACGACGACCACGCAGGGCAATCTGCGGTATCGGCAACTTGATCCACCCTGGCCACGCCAGGCCAAGCACAATCAACAGCGGACCGAGAAACAAGCCCCAGTAGCGTCCGAGCAACTGCTGAACCCACAGACCGCCGAGTCCGGCAATCGCACCCAACGCAATGTGAATGAGCAGCATCCCCAGCACGAACGCCCCCGCGTAGTGGAAAGCGGCGCGCTGTTCGTGCGCCTTCGTCACATACGCCAGCGATACCGGGATGGCCGCTAACGCGACAGGATTGAAGCTAAACAAAAACCCGGTCGTAAAACCAATCCCCAGGGACGCGAAGGTAGCTTGCTGCGCGACCGCCTGAAGCTGTTCTATGTCCAACTTCAGCCCCTCCCAACCATGGATTTGATTGCATCTCGCAATTCCGACGCTGTCGGCGCGGACTTGAACACGAGCTTTCCGTCAATTGCCACAGCCGGAGTCGACACCACGCCGACATCGACGGCGCGGTGCGGATGCTTGCCGATATCAATCTCGCTCCATTTCACCTGGGGTGTGGATTCAGCCACGCCCCGCAAGACTGCGCGCGCCTTTACACAGTTGCTGCAACCGCCGGCGAAGAAGAACTCCACGCTTACAGCTTTCTTGATCATCAGGGTTCCACCTTGCGCACGGTCGAAGGGAATCCCTGCTTCGCGGTCGCACCCGTGAGCTCTGCGGCACGCGCCTTTGCCGGGTCGAACTGGACAACGACTTCCCTTTTTTCAACGTCGACGCTGACCTTGCCGACGCCTGGCACACCGCGAAGTGACTTGGCAATTACGACGGCACACGCCTCGCAGTAAATCTTGTTGGCGTACAAGGTTGCAGACTTCCATTCCTGCGCTTCGGCGAACGGAAAAACACTCGCCACCAGTACGGTCAGAATGGCGGCCCTCATTCCCGGCCCGCCACAGTGAAGCCGGCCTTCTCGATTGCCGCCCGAAGCCTCGCCGAATCCGTGTCTTGGGGATCATAGAAGACCGAGGCCGTACGCTTGGGGAATGAAACGCTTGCCGACTTTACGCCTAGCTCACGCGCGAGGACTGACTGAACGGTGCTGGCACAGCCCTCGCATTGCATTCCATCAACCTTTAGTTCGAGAGATTTCATGGACATGGCTCCCTTTTGACGCCGCTTCACGCTTGCCACCCGATTCTCCGGAAGGCTGGTAGCAGGCGAGTCGAGTGCTTCCAGTATAGTACAAGAAATTAGTGCGCCTCGACCCGGACAGGCTGCAACAAGCTTTTCCAGGGCAACGCGGATGCGCTCCAGGTCCGCCAGTCGTTGTTGTACATCGGAGAGCTTTGCGCGCGCCCGGGACCGCACCGCCGCGCACTTCGTGCCGGCCGTCACCCGTAGAGCGAGTAGCGCCGTGATATCCAGAAGAGTGAAGCCGAGGGGTTGCGCATTGCGGATAAAGCGGATGCGACCAACGGCCTCCTCCGGGTACGAGCGGCGTCCGATAGTCGGTCGAGCAGGCCGGCGCACCAGACCGCGGCGCTCGTAAAAACGCACCGTCTCTACGCGCCACCGGGCGAACTTGGATCTTCGATAGTGCTTCGTTTGTGTATACCGCCGATTCCATTCCGGGGTTTATGCCGGAAAGGTTTGGGGATGTCCAGCATCGAGCACTAACTCTTTGCTTTTGGTTAATATTATAGGGAGGACA
>CAMBCF010000203.1 GCA_945864585.1 Bordetella parapertussis
TTGAGATGGAATATGCTCCCCACAACTACTCGCCAGGGCAATTAGACGAGTTGAACCGGCTCACCGAGCGTTGGATTGACGAACTTGACCAACAATTCCCCCAGTCTGTGTCTCCCTGAAATCGGGGCGAGAACTCGGTACTCTTGAGATAAGAATTGAAAAAAGCGCGCATTCTACCGATGGGCAGCAGGGATACCAATTCGCACACACGCAATCCATACACACAATCCATTCACACAAGTGCGCATTCGTTGAGATAATTCAATCCATGAGCATCACCACCACCCCGCTTCATCCACTGTTCGCCGCGCAACTGCACGGCATCGATCTTTCCCAATCCGTCAGTGAGACCCAGGTGCGCGGGTTTCAGGACGCCATGGATCGCTATGCGGTGGGAGTGATCCGCCATGCCCGGCCTTTCACCGACGCGCAGCAGGTGGATTTCACCCGGCGCCTGGGGCCGCTGCAGAAAATGAAAATGCTCACCATGGTGGGCAACTCCAAGTCGCGCCTGGCGTTCCCGGAGCTGATCGACGTGGGCAATATCGATAACGACGGCAAGCTGCTCCCCGATGACGACCGGCGCCGCGCCTACGGACGCGGCAACCTGCTTTGGCACACGGATGTATCGTTTGATACCAATCGCGCGACACTTTCCCTGCTTGCCGCGCACCAGATCCCGCCCGCGGGCGCCGACACCGAATTCGCCGATATGCGCGCCGCCTACGACGCCTTACCCGAGGCGATGAAAAAGAAAATAGAACCGCTCAAAGTCGAACATTCGATCTGGTACTCGCGCGCGCTTGCCGGCATGTCCGATGTCAGCGTGGCCGAGCAGGCGACGCGCCCGCCATCACACCACTCTCTCGCGCATGTCCACCCGGGATCGGGCCGCCGGGTGCTCTATCTCGCCGCGCACGCCTCGCATATCGTCGGCTGGCCGATCGACGAGGGCCGCGCGCTGCTGGCTGAACTCACTTCGCATGCCACGCAAGCCCAATTCATCTTTCGCCACAAATGGCAGATCTACGACCTGCTCATCTGGGACAACCTCGCCACCATGCATCGCGCCACACCCTTCGATGACAATCGCTATGCGCGAGATATGCGCCGGACAACGGTGTTGGAACTCGCGGAAGAATAAATAAAAACTTCGCGGTTGGATTCACCCCGCCCTTGACCACGGGGCTTCGCCCCTTTGGATTCCCCAATATCAGATCCACGCTGGAAGCGGCGGGGACTTAGGGATTGAAGGCGACGGGTTTTACTTCGCAGGCCTGATCGCGGCGACGCCGACGCATATCGCCACCGCTGTCATCCAGAACACCGGCGCCAAACCCAGCAGACTGCCCAGGCCGCCGAACACCAGCGGCATGATGAATTGAATCGAACACACGACGGTGGTGCGAACGCCCAGCGACTCACCGATGCGTCCCGGCGGCGAATTGTCGTGGATCAAAGTCATGGTCAAGGGTTGCGTCGCGCCCAGACAGCCACCGATGAGGGTCGAGAGCAGCACCAGCATGACAATGTTGTTCGTCAGCGGCAGGACGGCGAAGACCACCCCACCCGTTATCAGGAAACCTTTGATCAACTGCCAATGACCGAAACGCTTGGCCAGCGGCGGCAGCAGCGCGCGCATGGTGAACGAAGCTGCCGAGAACGCTCCCATGATGACGCCGATTACCGAGGCCGAAAAACCGATCTGCGAACCATGCACCGGCATCAGAAAGCTGAATAACTCCCAGCTAATCACGTGCAAGGCGGCGAGGAGATAGATCGTCAACAAACCGCGGTTCGACAGCAGGTCCAGGGTCCGCGATGCGCCGCCGGCGCGCCCTGCGCCGGATGGACCCGGCAATTTATGGCCCCATGCCGTGAGCATGATGAGAGCCGCCACTGGAAGCACGCTGAGAAAAATGAATGCCGGCTCGTAGCCCGCGTAATCGATCGCATAACCCGCGATCAGCGGTCCGACGATAGCCCCTGCCGACATGCCGATGGCCAGGGTGCTGAAGTTGCGAATACGGTCGTCTCGACCACCAATCTGCCCCACTGCGTTCTGGATCGACAACTGAAAAATCATGTTGCCGATGCCCATCAAGGTCGCGGCAAAATACAAAGACAATAAACTAGGGTTGTATGCGGGCAGCAGACCCCCGACCACGAAGAAAAGTGTCCCGACAAGCATCGGCATGCGTGGACCAATGCGGTCGTTCAACTTGCCCACCGACACCGAAAGCAGCATGGGTAACAGGCCGTACAACGCGGCAATGGTGCCGATGACAAGCGGCGAGGCTTGCATTCCCACTGCAGTCAGCGCAATCGCCACCCGCCCGCCGGTGTGAATCGACTGGTTGAGCGCGCCGATCAGTACCAGGAAGTAAAGTGTCATTTATCGAAACGTTCAAAATTCATGACAAAACATGCCTCTTACGAAGTTGTCATGTTTTTGGGAATGATCAATAAGGCCCAGTTAATCCCTTGCGCGCGGCGGCGAACGATGCCTTTGCCCATCGCGGCTGCGATTCGATTACTCTCAGACGTTGTATCGACAGGGAGTCTGCATGATAGCTGGAAAACTACGGTGTACTTTTGCTCGCGCGGCGCACGCTCGCGTTGCCAGAATGATCGGCGTGGCTCTGCTCGGGCTGGCGCTCGAACCCTTTGCTCAGTCCTACCCCGTCAAGCCCATCCGCGTGGTTGTCCCCAATCCCGCGGGCGGGATAGATTCTTATGCGCGCGTGTTCCAACCGAAGTTCGTGGAAATCATCGGCCAGCAGATGCTGCTCGAGAACCGCCCCGGCGCGAGTGGCGCCATCGGCGCGGAGAACATCGCGCGTTCCGCGCCCGACGGCTACAGCCTTCTGTTCGCCACCTCGGGGGTGATGGTGACCGGTCCCTTTCTGAATAAAACTTTACCGTACGACACGGTGCGGGACTTTGCTCCCGTCAGCAATCTGCTGGAACCGGTGGAGGTGATTGCGGTGCATGCTGCGCTGCCTTTTAAATCGGTGAAGGAATTGATCGACCATGCCAGGAGCAACCCCGGCAAACTCACCTTTGGCAGCTCGGGCGTGGGCTCAGTGCCGCATTTCGACGGCGAGCTGGTCAAGGCAGCCGCCGGAATCGACATGCTGCACGTGCCCTACAAAGGTATCGCGCAAATTATTCCGGAACTGGTCGCCGGGCGCATCGACGCGGCCTATCCGGGGATAGGATCGGTGATACCGCATGTGGCTTCGGGCAAGGTGAGGATGCTGGCAGTGCTCGCAGCGGTGCGTTTCGCCCGTCAACCCGACTTACCCTCGATTACCGAGACGCTGCCAGGCTTTCGGCCCGCTCCGCTATGGTTCGGCATGTTCGCTCCTGCCGCTACGCCGCGCCCGATTGTGCAGCGATTGCATTCAGCGTTTGTGGCCGCGCTTAACGTACCGGAGGTGCGCGCCAATTATGAGAATGGCGGATTTCGTGTGATCGCATCGTCGCCCGATGAACTGATTGCGCGGATGAAATCGGATTCTGAGCTGACCGCCGGCTTGGTGAAGGCTATCGGCTTGAAGCCGGAGTAAGTTTGCCGGACGGTTGGCCGGATATAAGGTCCATCAGGCCTTGCCGGTTTTGGGAATGAAGCGCAGCGCCACGCCGTTGTTGCAATAGCGTTGACCGGTAGGCTGCGGGCCGTCGTCGAACAAGTGGCCGTGGTGTCCGCCGCAGCGCGCGCAATGGTACTCGGTGCGCGGGAATATCAGCTTGAAATCGCGGCTGGTGCCCAGGCTGCCCGCGATAGAAGTGAAAAAGCTCGGCCAGCCGGTGCCGCTGTCAAATTTCATCGCCGAGGTAAACAACGGCAGCTTGCAGCCGGCGCATGCGTAGACGCCTGGACGCTTCTCATCATTGAGCGCGCTGGTGCCGGGGCGTTCGGTGCCTTCTTCGCGCAGCACGTTATAGGCCGCAGGCGACAGACGCTTGCGCCATTCTTCCTTCCCCAGCTTGAGCGATTCGGCGCTGCTGGCCACGTCGGCGCCATCGGCGAGCAGGGTTTTCCAGTTTTTCTGAAGCTCTTCCACGACCTTGCCTCCTTTATTGGCCGCGCCCTGCGCAAACGCCTGCCTGCTAAATCCCGGCAGGGCGGCCAACGTAAATATTCCCAGCAAACTACGTCGTTCCATGTTCTTCTCCGTTTTACAGAACCGCGACCCGATGCCAGTCAGACGCCGGATTGCGGCAATGGTTCCCGCTTAGTCGCTAGCGCGATCCTTGCCTTACACATTTGCTTGCGCGGCGCCGAGTCTGTGCAAATTCTCTCAACCACGTTGAGCGCAATTCTTGTCGGTCGCGTTGGCAATATCAAAACAACTTCATAACCGTAATACTTACTGCACTTTCACCCCCAGCGACTTAATTAACCCCGCAAACGCTTCGCGGTCACGATCCAGGAAGGCGGCGAACTGCTCCGCGGATCCGCCGGAAGGCACGATGCCCGCCGAGGTGACGAACTTGGCGCGCCACTCCGCGTCGGCAAGCGCCGCATTCAGCTCGGCGTTGAGGCGCGTCACAATCTCGCGCGGAGCGCCTGCAGG
>CAMBCF010000204.1 GCA_945864585.1 Bordetella parapertussis
GTAGCCCGGAAGAAGGCCATGGCTTTTCATGGCCGTATTCCGGGGAAGTGTGGGTGGCTGGACTAGCGTGCTGTCGATGCGCGGTGCTTCTTCCCGGAATACGTCCTTCGGACTCCTTCCGAGCTACGGGAGATGTGTGCATAGGTTAGGTTTGCGGGGGGCGGGGATACCCGTCTGCGCGGGAACGACAGTATTAATAAGCGGCGACTTGCGCGATAGTCGAATGAATCCAAAATGAAAGTGTTAATTCCGAGCGCGCTGCGCTCATACACCGAGAGCAGTCACGCCGAGGCCAGCGGCGCAACACTCGCGATACTGCTGATGGACCTGGTTCAGCAGTATCCGGGCATACGCTTTCGCATGATTGATGAGCAGGAGCGCGTGCGCCGCCATATCCGCATCTTCGTCAACGGCGAGCAGGTGAATGAACTGTCTCAGCCGCTGAGCGCGGCTGACGAGGTGGTGATTTTTCAGGCGTTGAACGGCGGCTGACGCTCCGTCCGCTCAGTAACCACCTTTGTCCGGCGCGCTGCCCGGCGTCAGCGGCGTCCAGCCGGTAAGGCGGCCGACTTCGGCTTTGAAGTAGTTCGACATGCCGCTGCGATCGGTGCCGAGCATCACCATCTGGAAACCCTGATCCAGATAACGTTGCGTGAACTTCGAGCTTGCAGTGTGCATGCCGGCGACTTTTTTGTGACGCTTGCAGGCTTCGAGTATGCGGTTGACGGTGGCGACGTGTTTCGGTTCGTCATTGTCCATCACCGGCGGCAGTCCCAGCGCCAGCGCCAGATCGGTGGGGCCGATGTAGGCGGCATCCACGCCGGGCGTGGAAATGATTTCGTCCATCTTCTCGATGCCCTCGGTTGTTTCAATCATCACGATGCACGCCACTTCGTCATTCGCGTGCTTTTGATAATCGGGCCCGGCGTAGAGCATCACGCGGTTCGGCCCGTTGCTGCGCATGCCCACCGGCGGATAGCGGCAGGCGGCGACCGCGCGCTCGGCTTCCGCGCGGTTGCTCACCATCGGCACGATCACGCCATAGGCGCCCGCATCCAGCACTTTCATGATCATTGCCGGTTCGTTCCACGGCACGCGCACAAACGGCATCACAGGGGTAGTGGAGATCGCGGTCAGCATCGGCACCACATCCGAGTAGTCGATGCAGCCGTGCTGCATGTCGACGCACAGCCAGTCGAGCCCGGTATGGGCCATCACCTCGGCCTGCACGCAGTGTGGAATTGACAGCCAGCCGCCAACAGATGATTTGCCTTCACGCCAGAGTTTCTTTACGCGGTTGATACGCATGAGTTGTTTCCCTTAGTAGTGTTGTTGCCCGATGAAAGGTCTGGCGCAATTGTACATCCGGGATGCTGGATTCGTGTGGCGGGCGCGCAGCTTTGAAAAAAGCGCTATGATCATGGTCAATACACCATCGCAGGGACATCCTATGCCGCTCATCGCTGAAGTGCCGCCCACCGAAACGATCGACACGTCGGGCAATATTCGCGCCTTCTTCAATTACATTGTCGACACCGGCGTGCCGCCGGTGCGCTACATCGACTGGCCGGAGATGGCGCACATGGCGGTCGCGCCGCAATACAAGCAGCACGAGATGCGCGTGCGCAACGGCAGGCCGTTGCGCAACACCTTCAAGCTCGATACGCACGGATTTGTGTTCGCCGATCACCTGACGCAGGTCAAAGACTTCACCGACGAAGCCGAGCGCACCAGCGTCTACGACCTGGAAGTGCAGCCGCTCATCAGAAAGCATTCCGGCGCCGCCGAGGTACGGGTGTTCGACCACACCCTGCGCGTCAGTGATGAACAGCTGCAGCAGTCTTTGGGCGTGCGGCCCACCGTCAAGGGCGTGCACAACGACTATACCGAGGCGTCCGCGCCGCGGCGGCTGCGTGAAATCATCGGTGATGCAGAGGCCGAACGCCGCTTCGGCAAACGCTGGGCCATCATTCAGGTGTGGCGGCCGATCCGCGGCAAGGTGATGATCGATCCGCTCGGCATCTGCGATGGCCGTTCCATACCGCAAAAAGGTTTCATCAAGGTTGAGCGGCGCTACAAGGATCGCACCGGCGAGGTTTATCACATCGCGCATAATGCGGCGCACTCATGGTTCCACTTCCCGAAAATGGAACGTCACGAGGTGCTGGTGTTCAAGGTATTCGATTCCGATGCCGGCATGCCCTCGCGCTTCACTGCGCACAGCGCGTTTGACGATCCGGGAACGTCCGCGGACGCGCCGCCGCGCGAAAGCATCGAAACCCGGGCTTTCGCATTCTTCGATTAAACGTTAGCGCACGCCCAGCAGCTCGACTTCAAACACCAGAGTCGCATGCGGAGGAATCACGCCGCCTGCGCCGCGCGCTCCGTACGCGATGGTTGACGGGCAGGTGAGCTTTGCGGTGCCGCCGGTCTTCATCAGCGCGACGCCCTCGGTCCAGCACCCGATGACGCGGCTCAGCGCAAACTCAATTGGCTCGCCGCGTTTGTAGGAACTGTCGAACTCTTTGCCATCGGGAAAGGTGCCCTTGTAATGCACTCTGACGGTGGATGACGCAGTGGGCTGAGTGCCAGCGCCTTCCTTGAGGATACGAATGACCAGGCCGCTGGCAGTCACTTTGGCGCCAGGTTCTTTTGCCGCCGCCGCTAGTGTGGCGTCAGGGCCGGTTTGCGCAAGGGCCGGTTTCGCGCTGGCCATGAGCAAGCCACCGGCAATGGTGGCGGCGAGGACGCATTTCAAAAATGCAGTGTGAGTAGGACGATTTCCGTTCATGATCAGCCGGACACCAGCCCCTTGCGCGCCATGAATTCCGGGAACGCATCCTTGGCCTTCGCCCCGCGCAGCACGTGCGTGGTGTATTCGTGTTCCGCATCGAACTGCGCTTCCAGCCCTTGATTCATTTGCTGCAACATGAGCGCCTTGACGCCGATGACTGCGCCGCGATGGTTGGCAGCGATCATCTTGGCGATTTCCATCGTCTTTGTGCGCAGTTGCGCGCGCGGAACCAGATGGTTTAGCAGCCCGATGCGGAAGGCCTCTTCCGCCTCCACGATACGCGCGGTAAACAGCAGCTCTTTGGCCATCGGCCAACCCACCTGGTTGGGCAGGGTCCAGGTGCTGTTGATGCGGCCATAGGCAGCGGCCAAAAAGCGGAACTTTGATCCCTCGCAGCCCACCCGCATATCGAGTGACGAAACCAGCACCGCGCCACCGCCATAAGCGAGGCCGTTCACCATGCCGATGACCGGCTTTGCGCATGCGGAAATTTCATAGCGCATCTTGTTGTCGCGCATCTCATCCAGTTGCCGGTCTGAAAACTTTGCGTCATTTGACAACTGCTCGTGGATATCGCCGCCCGCGGTGAAGGCGCGCTCGCCGGCGCCGGTGATCACGATGCAGCCTATGCTATCGTCCGCTTCCGCCTGCTTCACCGCGTGGTGCAGTTCCTGCCCCAACTTGCGGTTCATCGCGTTCAGTTTTTCAGGCCGATTGAGTGTGAGGATGGCGACGCCATCTTCGATGTCAACCAGGATATGTTTGTAGGCCATGGTTCTCTCCTTAAAAAATGCGTTGCGTAAGCGTATCACGCAATCCGCTCGCCGGGGAAATGCGACACTGGCCGATAATCGATTCCAAGCGTATGCTTTTCTGCCAGAATAAAGTTGAAGTTGGGTTGTCTCTATTCAGCGTTAGTGACGTATCAACTTCTTTCCCTCACCCCTGGCCGGCTCCGCCCCCCTCGCTGCGCTCTCCCCGGAGGGAGAGGGGAACAGACCCTCGCCCTCCGGGACAAGGGAACACTTGAAGCGGCGCAGAGGGTGGCGCGCAGCGCCGGGTGAGGGAGGCTTTTGACTTTTCGTTCACGCTGAATAGAGACAACAATCGCTGTAAAACTTGAGGAGAAAGTGATGTCATCGTTAGAGGTGCGAAACGCAGGACTGCATGATCTCATCGCCGCCGATGTGCCCATCGAGCGCATCGCCGGGGGGCTGGCGTTTACCGAAGGGCCGCTGTGGCGCAAGCGTGATAACACGCTGTTGTTCAGCGATATTCCGAACAACCGTATCGTGCGCTGGCGCCGCTTGCCGGAAGGCCCCGAGCTGACCACCTTTGCGACGGGTCGCTCAAACGGCCTCACGCTGGATGGTCAGGGCCTGGTGCTGGTGGCTGGACACGGCGGCCGCGACGTCGCGCGCATCACCGGCGATGGCGTGCGCACCGTGTTGGTGGATCGGTTCCAGGGCAAGCGCCTTAACAGCCCGAACGATATTGTGATCAAATCCGACGGCGCCATCTACTTCACCGACCCGCCCTACGCGGTAGAGCCAGCCACACCGGGCGCGACGCGTCCGGAAGGCTGGTGGGCCGCTCCCATTCCCGGCAAAGAACAAAGCGTGCTTATCGGGTTGTCACACACACCTACTAGATGTAGTGGGCCGTGATTTTTTGGCATAAAGATCGGCATAGGTTGGCGCGGTAACTTTACCCGCGATGCCAAGCAGGGAGCGGAAGGCGTTGAAGGGGTAGAAGCGTCGATTG
>CAMBCF010000205.1 GCA_945864585.1 Bordetella parapertussis
TGGCATCAGGCTTCAAATCGATGCTGCGAGCGGTATCCTGCTTGCCGACGGCACCCTCGTACAGCACGCCGTCGCGATGGACGATCAGCGTCACCACGCCGGGAACGTCCCCGTGCCTTAAAGCGAGCGTTGACCACGCGCTCTTTGCCTTTCTTGACCTTGTCGACAGCGGTCTTCATGTTGTCATAGACCCCGCGACGAGCCACGCCACCCAACGCCGCAAACGACCGCGTATGGGCATCAAATAATATTTCGTGGGTTTGCGTCGGGTAGGCCACCAGCCAGAATGCGCGACTGGCGCACAGCTTCATGTGCGAAACCTGCGCTTTATAAAACAGCCCACCCACCAACAGGCCTTCTTCACTCCAGTCGAATTGGAAGGCCTCGCCGTTCTCAAAGAAAAGCGGCACAAAGGCCTTGGGTGCCTTCCCACCCTGTTCGCGCCAGGCGCGAACGAAGTCCGTCACTCCGCTATAGCCACCCCGATAGCCTTGCGCCGTTATTTGCACAAACAGCGCACGTGCTGTGCGCCGACTATCCTTGTGCCGCAGTTGATCGGCCTTAAGTGCCTGCAACAACACCGGCTCAAAGGAGGAAATCTTGCGCAGATCCTTCGCGCGCAAATACTTCGGCACCACCGAACCCGGCTCTCATCTGGCCGCAAATCCCCTGGCCCGATCTGGCCGCAAATTGACTGGCTCTATCTGGCCGCAAATCAGGTGGCTCATTCTGGCCGCAACTGCATTGGCGCTATGCGCCCGTAAATTCACAAGCGCGCCTCAACATCTTTGAGAAGCGCATCGATATCCTTTGGAGCGCCCGGCGCCTGCGGAAACGCCGCGATCACGGTCTCCCTCATTTGTGCCCACATCAAGCGCAGCCGCCGCCTATCGCACCGGCAAGGCGGCGGGCTGAATTATTTGAGTGGGCTTAAGGAATCGGACGGTTTTTACCGAGGCCGAGAGGGTGGTTCGGGCTGCGCTCAGGCAAGGGCGTTGATTGGAAAAAAAAATGGCTCTTCGTGCGTTGAGATTCTCGACAAAACGCGCAGTTCGAGCGAATTTTCATGCGCTTGACTGCTCGGCAGGCTGCAGATAGATTGCTGTTTGGTGAAAAAGGGCGTTTGAAATGACTATTCCCCTTGCTCCATCCCGGCCCGGCACTTAGAATCCTCGCTATTCGAGGAAATATGCGAGGAAACGAGTTACGCAAACTTTTGCCGACGCTTACGGCCATGGGTCTGTTGTGCGCGCTCGCACAAAGCCAAGCGGCGGAGCTTTCATTTCCGGTAAAAAGCGTCACGATTGTAGTGCCCTTCGCCGCGGGTGGTTCGGCGGACATCCTCACACGCGGCGTGGCGCGCGGGCTGAACGAGATGTGGAGCCAAAGCATCGTAGTTGAAAACCGTCCTGGCGCCGCCAGCATGATCGGCGCGGAAATCGTCGCCAATGCGCCGCCCGACGGCTATCGCTGGCTGCATGCCACGTCGTCGTACCCCGGCGCGGTCGCCACGCGGCGCAAGCTGCCGTTCAATCCTGTCGCTGCATTTGTGCCGGTGGCGATGATTGCGCGCGCGCCGTTTGTTCTGGCGGTGCATCCGTCCGTGCCCGCGAAAACGGTGAAGGAATTCATTGCCGTTGCCAAACAACGCACACTCACCTACTCCTCATCCGGCACCGGCGGCAGCAATCATTTCGCCACCGAGCTTTTTGCGCAAATGGCAGGCGTCAAAATGATCCATGTGCCGTACAAGGGCATCGCGCCGGCGGTAGTGGGTCTCATCAGCGGCGAAATCGATTTTGTGCTGGCCAGTTCGCCGGGCGTGATGGCGCAGGTGAAAGCAGGCCGCGCGCGCGCCATCGCGGTAAGCAGCGCCACGCCGTCACCGCTGATCCCCGGCGTGCCGTCCATCGCGCAATCGGGCCTGACCGGATACGCCTATGAAAATTGGTGGGGACTGCTTGTTCCCGCGAAAACACCCGCCAGCGTGGTGGCCACCATCAACGCGGCGGTGAATAAGACACTCGGCAGCAACGAGATGAAGCAACTGCTCGAACGCGAAGGCGCGGGCGCCGACGCGCAGAGCGTGGCGAAACTGGCGGATCTGTTGCAGCGCGAGATCGCGCTCTACCGCAAGATGGCGCAAATGGCGGGAATGAAGCCGGAGTAAGTCTTAATTAAACTTTGTTTTAAAACAAATACTTACACCAATTTTCCAGCAGAAGCATCCGCATTCATACACGCTGCCTCTACCCCTTTAGCCTCATCCTAATCACCGCTTGCGCCGCTGGCATTGCGTATCAGCAACGCGCCTCGATTACGCTGCCGTACACGTTGCGGCCGCCCACACCAACACCAAACGACCTCGAACGCCCTTGGCCTCGATCCGGCGGTGCGCCTCGGCAGCCTGCGCCGCCGGAAACGTCGCCGCAACGCGCAGCGTGATGCGCCCCGCCTCGACCTGCTGACGCAACCGCTCCAGCAAATCCGCGCGGTGGTTGTAGTCGCGCACCGATATTTTGTGAAACGCAATGCCGCGCTCGTTGCCGGCCCAGCCACGCACCGAAGCAAAGCTGCCGCCATCACGCACCGCGCCAACGGCAGCACCGCTTTGGAATGAACCATCAGCCAAACCATCCACCCCATCGGGCGCGACCTTGCGAATGTGCGCGGCAATGTCATCCCCGCGCGGCACCACCACATCAGCGCCCAGCGCACGCACGAGTTCCGTATCGGCACTCGACGCATCGGCGACAACGCGCAGCCCGTCCGCCTTGGCAAGCTGCACCACATAGCCGCCATAACACCCCGCCGCACCCGTCACCGCCAGCGTTTGTCCCGCCCGAAGTGCAAGCTGATCCAGCGACTGGCGCGCGGTGAGGCCATTCATCGGCAGCGTCGCGGCCTCAATCATCGATTTGCCCGCGGGCGCCCGCACCACGGCGTCGGCAGACAGAACGATACTCTCCCGATAACCGCCGTGGCTGGCGTGATTCAACACCATCGCCATCACCGCATCGCCGATGGCGAGATTAGTCGCTGTGCCTGCGCCGATTTCGTCGATGACACCGGCGACATCCATGCCCGGGACGTGCGGCGGCGGCACATTCCGAAGGGCTTCGGCCCGCGCGCCTTTACGCAAATAAGTGTCGGTCGGATTCACCGTCGAGGCATGCACGCGTATGCGCACCTCGCCGGCGGCGGCGTGCGTCTCCGGCAATTCAACCACCTGCAACACTTCTGGCCCGCCGAACTCGAATACGCCGATGCCTCGCATGAGGATTTGCCTTTCGTTTGTTTTATCTGTCGCGCTGAATCATAGCGCACGAGTGAACGCCATGAGCGCATCATCCGCGAGATCGCCTTACGCCGCTAATGGATGGTTTTGAAAGTTTGTGAATTTACGCAACCGGCCACAAGCAGGCTCTCATCGATCAAAAAACCCGTGTGATTGAATGACCGCTTTCTGGTTTTGTTAAGTTGATACCAATGTTGGTGCCAGTGACCCGTGTTGGTGGTGAAACAGCCCGTCAGACTTTTTTGCACGGAAATTCAGAATTTAAATATCGGCTGGCTGGTCCTAAAGAATTGAACGCGAAGTGCCGACCCATTTCTGACGGAGGCCATAGTCAGCTATCATCGCGCCAGGTAAAGCTTGGGAAAAGAGGAAGCTTGAAGTCATAGATCGAAACCTTTCATCGGAGTCCAGGGGGTTAGATTTTCTCCCGGTAACGCCTTACCGGCAGCGGGTAGTGAAGTGTAAAATCTAAACAGGATGTTTCCCGCGGGCACGGAAACAGAATTCAAGGGAGTTCGCGTCATGGCCAAAGCTGAAGCTACGGTAGAAGAACTGGTTGGCATGATCGAGCGAGGCGAGTTGCGCTTGCCAGAAATGCAGCGCGCTACGTCTGGCGGTCTACTAGGGTCCGCGACCTGCTCGACTCGCTCTATCGGGGTTATCCTTTCGGCGCAATCCTGCTATGGGAGACCGACGAGGCGGTGCCACTGCAGGAATTCCAACGGCTCGCCGCACTGGTGCCAAGGCCGCGCTTGCACTTGATACGGTTTCACGGGGTGCTCGCGCCGAATGCGAAACTCAGATCAAAGGTAGTGCCTGTGCCGCCCCAACGCAGCACGGCGGGCGAGGGCGATTGCCAGCATGCGCACAGCGCACCGGTGCGCATGAGCTGGGCGCGGTTGCTCAAGCGCGTATTCGACATTGACATCGAGCGTTGCGCTTGCGGCGGCAAGCTGAAGCTGATCGCCGTCATTGAAGCGCCTGTGGTGATCGAGAAAATTCTGACGCACCTGGGGTTGTGCGCGCAGCCGCTGCCACGCGTGCCGGCGCGGCGGGTGGATATGTTTGAGGCGGCTTGCTGCGGGCTGGTTTTTACCGGAGCTGATGCGTCGGCTCGGCCATCGCCCACGTGAGCGGCAAGTTTAGGCGTTAAATCCTGTAGTTGCGGAGGCTCTGGAAGGCTGAATTTTGCGGGCAGCGAGCGGCTTGGCCAAATGATCTGC
>CAMBCF010000206.1 GCA_945864585.1 Bordetella parapertussis
ATAATGGATGAAACCCCAACCGGAGACAAACATGGCGCGCGTACCGTATGTAGAGCGGGATGAGATGAATGCCGAGGGACAGGAGATTTACGACCGTATCCGCCGCGACCGCAACGCGGACAAGGTGGGCCTGCAATTCCGGGCTTTGCTGAATAGCCCGCAAGCTGCGAGTTATATGACCTCAATGGGCGCGGTGCTGCGATTCAAGAGCGCTCTGCCGGAAAACCTCAAGGAATTCGCCATTACCGTGCTCGCGCGCGAGTGGAACTCCGACATCGAGTGGACAGCGCATGCGGCCCTGGCCGCGAAGGTGGGGGTCAGCGCTGCATCCCTCGAGGCGATACGGACCGGGCTAGGGCTGGCAGTGCTTAGCGCCGATGAGCAACTCATCACCCGTTTTGTACATCAATTGCTGCGCGATAAAAACGTGACCGACGAAGTTTTTGCCGCCGCCCAACAGTTATTGGGAACCCAGGGCGTGGTCGATCTCACGCTCACCTGTGGTTACTACAGTGCGATCAACATCGCGCAAATCGCGCTCAAGCCCGAGATGGATCCGGGGAAAGCCTCGACCTTGTGAGGTGCTGCCGAACCTAAGCAATCCATAACCGATCCCCAGAGCATTCCGTACTAAGAGCCGCAGCCGCGTGACATGCGCGCCGACCTGGCTATTCCCTATTGTGGCCGCTTGGTTCATAATGAAGAAAATCCAGATTTTCCAACGTCGGGAGGTGGAAAATGTCTACTACGTGGATACTCAATATCGTTGGTCTACTCGCGATTACAGTCAGCACTCTCCTGATCTTGTTGTACTTGTGGAAAAGTCCAAAGACTGCCGAGGAATGGCTGCAGTCAGAGGTAAAGCGCGACTACGCAAAGCACAGAGCCTGTTTGATCGTGGGTGTGGGGCTCGTCACTGCCTGGCTCGCAGTCCATTATTTGGCGCTCATTCTGGTGTAGCGCGTCGCGACAGACTCAGGCCGAGTCCCCTGTTCTCCAGAGCTCATGGTGGTGCCGCTGCGCTAGCAAAATCCAGCATTGCGATGGTATCTTCCGAGATGATGCCAGCGGTGTAAGCTGCCTCGCCGTTGTTTTGGCGGGAGGCAAGGTGCACTGGAGGTCTCGCGCGTTTGCCGAGCCGGCACTTGCCGATGCCGGATGAGCACATCGCACCGTAATAGACCCCAACCAATACCACTGAAGGGACAGTTACCATGGCAGCACAGAACGAACATTCCGCTTCCGCCCCTGCATCGCTCGCCGGCATTCGCGTCATTGAGTTCGCCGACGAAAAGGCCGAGTACTGCGGCCTGACACTGGCCGGGCTGGGCGCCGACGTGATCAAAGTGGAACCGCCCGGGGGCAGTCCCACGCGCCGCATCGGGCCTTTTTATCAGGACAAGGCGGATCCCGAAGGCTCGTTGTTCTTCTGGCAGTACAACCGCGGCAAACGCTCGGTCGAGCTTGATCTAAAGCAGGAAAAAGACCGCGCGAAATTTCGCGAACTGGTGGCAGGCGCCGATATCCTGCTGGAATCCTCGCCCAAAGGGGAACTCGACGCTTATGGGTTAAACGCGGATACGCTCACCAAAGCATTTCCCACACTGATACACGCGCGCGTCACACCCTTCGGTGACAACGGCCCTTGGGCCGGGTTCAAGGCCTCGGACCTGATCCACCTGGCACTCGGCGGGGTGATGATGAACTGCGGCTACGATCCGGCCCCTGACGGCAAATATGATCTGCCGCCGATTGCGCCGCAGATGTGGCACGCCTATCACATCGCCGGTGAGCAACTCAGCATGACGATCCTTGCAGCGTTGTTGTATCGCTTGCGCACCAGCAAGGGCCAGCAGGTATCGTGCGCGATCCACGAGGCGGTGGCGAAATCCACTGAGGTCGATCTCATGACATGGGTCATGCGCCGTGCGATTGTGTCGCGCCAGACCTGCCGTCATGCGCGTGAAGGCGTCTCGCCCAATCCCTCGATCGCGCACACCAAGGATGGGCGCTGGGTGATGGCGAACCTCGGCAACCGGCCCGACGACGGCGAACGCCTGATAAAACTATTGGAGAAGCACGGCATGGCTGCCGGCTTCACTGCGGAAAGTGCCGCCCCGGCCAGGGGCGGCCGCTTTATCCCCGGCACCGGCCCGGTGACTGCGAAACGCGACGAGGGCATGGAAGCCGTGCAGCGTTTTGTGCGCGCATTCACCTATGATAATGTGCCCTGGCGCGAGGCGCAGGAGGCGGGCCTGCTGTGCGCGCCGCTGCGCAAGCCGCACGAGAACGCGGTTGATGAGCACTGGCTGGTGCGCAAAAGCGTCACCGATGTAGAGCATCCCGAGTTGGGCAAATCGTTCCGCTACGCCACCAGCAAGTGGATCAGCACGGCTAATAAGTGGGTGGTGGGCCGCCGCGCACCCTTATTGAATGAAGACGCAGCGACTGTGATGTCGCCAATCAAGCGTGCGCATCCGGTGATCAGCGCCAGTGCGCGGGTGGACCCCAAAGAGCCGCCGTCCAAACGCGGCAAGCCGTTTCCGCTGCACGACATACGCATTGTCGATTTCACCTGGTTTCTGGCCTCGGCCGGCGGCACCCGCTTTTTGAGCGCGTTCGGCGCGGAGAGCATCAAGATCGAACTGAAAAGTCATCCGGATACGCGCCTCGCCGCAATGGCGCCGGTCGGCGGGCGCGAAGCCCGCGACAAGGCTACTGCGCCACTGCCCGGTGTCACCGATATCAACATGGGCGGGCAATTCAACAACAAGAATCCGGGCAAGCGCGGCATTTCGCTTAACGTGCGTCATCCGCAAGGCCTTGCGATTGCCAAGCGCCTGGTGGCGATATCGGACATCGTCGCAGAAGGTTTCTCGCCGGGCGTGCTCGACAACTGGGGGCTCGGCTACAGTGAGTTGTGCAAGATCAAGCCCGACATCATCTACGTGCAGCAGTCGGGCATGGGCGCGCAGGGCACCTACGGCCGCTTTCGCACCGTGGGGCCGATTGCCAATGCGTTCGCGGGCTTGTCCGAGATGTCCGGACTGCCGGAACCGGCGATGCCGGCGGGCTGGGGTTATTCGTATCTCGACTGGATGGGGGCCTACAGCTTTGCGCTCGCGATGTTGAGCGCCTTGTTCCATCGCGACCGCACCGGGCAGGGGCAGTGGATCGATGCGTCGCAGACCGAGGTGGGCCTTTTCATCAACGGGCCGGCGATTCTCGACTGGTCGGCCAACGGGCGCATCTGGACGCGCACCGGCAATCGTTCGCCGTACAAGCCGGCAGCGCCGCACGGCGCCTATCCGTGTGCCGGCGACGATCGCTGGATCGCGATTGCGTGCTTTAACGAAGCCGAGTGGTGTGCGCTGACCGAGGTTGCCGGGCATCCCGAGTGGACGCGCGATGCTAGGTTCAAGGATCTCGCATCGCGCATGGCCAATCTGGACGCGCTCGACAAGCTCATCGGCGGCTGGACCAAAACGCAGGAACCGTACGCCGCGATGCACGCGCTGCAAAAATCCGGCGTGCCCGCCGGCGTGTGTCAGCACGCGGGAGACCGCTGCGATAACGATCCGCAACTGAAGACACTCGAATGGCTGACCGAAGTCACCGGCACCAAGATCGGCCGCTGGCCGATTGCCGAAGTGCCGATCAAAATGAGTGAAAGCCCGGCCTACATCGGCGGACGCCTAGACCGCGGCGCCCCGTGCTACGGCGAGGACAACAACTACGTGTTCGGCGAACTGCTGGGGTTTTCAGCGCAGGAGATCGAGGCGATGGCGGCGGAGGGCGTGATTTAAGCTGACCCCGCTTAGCCGGCGGGCGCCAGTACATGCACTACGCGGCCGGCGAGCATGTCCTTGACCTTGGCCGCGTAGGCGGCCATGTGCGGCGCCGCGGCGTGCGCCTTGAGCGCGGGAACGTCGCGCCATTTTTCGATGACCACAAAAGTGTCGGCGCCGAACTTGGTCTGGAAGCTGCCGAGTCCTTCGGCGTCGATCGCGGGGCCGTACTCAATACAGCCATCTTCCGCGATTACCGCGGGAATGTTGGCGCGAAACGCCTGCAGCACGCTGTCACGCATGCCGGGCTTGGTGGTGAGTATGGCTACGACGTGGATCATGGTGTTTCTCCTGTGAAAAGCGCAGCAGGTTGCAATTGTCTTAGAGGGTTGAAGGCGGCAGCCAGCGCCGCATGTGTGAATAAGGCCTTGATTTCAAATAACAGTCATTCGGGGTCTGTGGGAAGATACCATCGAAAATGCCATCAGGCCAGCCGGAGCCTTGTCCAACAGCAATTCTTAATTTAAAACTTGGGGCTTAAAACTCGGGACTCACTGAGGCGCAGTCCGGGTCATTGTTCAGCGTAACGCGCTGATCGCTTGGCGGACTTGCCGGGGGCTGGCTTTTTCCGCCGGTCTCTGCTATAAAGTGATCCATGAAGCCCGTGGGCGTGCTCGAGCACGCGATTAATCTGAGCGCAGTCAAGGTTCG
>CAMBCF010000207.1 GCA_945864585.1 Bordetella parapertussis
AATGTAGAACGCGCCCGGTTCAACATGGTTGAGCAGCAAATCCGCCCGTGGGACGTTCTCGACACCCGGGTGCTGGATCTGCTGCACAAGGTGCTGCGCGAAGACTACGTGCCCGATACCTACAAGTCGCTGGCCTTTGCCGATCTGGAAATCCCCATCGGCCACCATGAAAAAATGCTCTCACCCAAGCTCGAAGCGCGCATATTGCAGGAACTGGCGGTAAAGGCCGAAGACCGTATTCTCGAAATCGGCACCGGCAGCGGCTACATGACCGCGCTGCTCGCCAGCCAGGGCGCACATGTTTACAGCGTGGACGTGATAGCTGAATTTACCCAAAGCGCCGGCGCGCGGCTGGCGCAACACGGCATACACAATGTAACACTGGAAACCGGTGACGCAGCGCGCGGCTGGGATAAGCACGGCCCCTACGACGTCATCGTGTTGACCGGTTCGACACCGGTTTTGAGCGACGCGTTCCAGCAAAGCCTCAACACGGGCGGGCGGCTGTTCGTAGTGGTAGGCGAAGCACCGGCAATGGATGCGCGGCTTGTCACCTGTGCCGGTGCAGGCGTCTATGGCGCCGCCAGCCTGTTTGAAACCTGCATACCCATGCTGCGCAATGCGCCGCAACCCGCGCGGTTTGTTTTCTAAGGCTGATGGGCGCTACCAAACGCCTGCTCGCGTCCGTCCTCGCTGCAAGCCTTTATGCAGAGCCGGCAGGAGGCGCGGATCTGCTTGAGGTTTACCGGCAGGCACAAACCGCCGACGCGCAATACGCCTCTGCGCGTGCGACATGGCTGGCCACGCAGGAAAAACTGCCGCAGGGCCGCAGTGGTTTATTGCCGTCGATAGCGCTCTCCGGTTCCACGCAATATAACGACCGCGACATCAGCTTTCGCAATCCCACAGTCGCCGGCAGCAGCGCACGTTTTAACTCCAACGCGTTATCGCTTTCGCTCACCCAGCCCGTTTACCGCCGCCAAAATCTGGTGGCGTTCGAGCAAGGCAAAACGCAAGTCGAGCAAGCCGACGCCGTGCTGTCGCAGGCCGAGCAAGACCTGACCACGCGCGTGGCACAGGCCTATGTGGATGTGCTGCTGGCACGCGATAACGTGGCCTTCGCCGGCGCGCAAAAAACCGCCATTGCCGAGCAACTGACGCAGGCGAAAATCAGTTTTCAGGTGGGCACCGCAACCATCACCGACACCCACGAAGCGCAAGCGCGGTTCGATCTTTCCGTATCACAGGAAATCGCCGCGCAAAGCGATTGGGAGATCAAACGGCGCGCGCTTGAACTGCTGATCGGTAAATCCACACCCACGCTGGCGCCGCTGGGCGCGTTGCAACTCATCATGCCCGAACCCGCCGTGCTCGAAAAATGGGTGGACGAAGCGCGCACCGCCAACCCGCAAGTGCGTGCGGCGGAAATCTCGGTCACGCTGGCGCAACAGGAAGTCATGCGCAACCGCGGGGCGCATTATCCGACGCTGGATGCGTTTGCCGGCTACACCAGAAACGCTTCGGGTGTCGGCACCCTCGGCGGCCCTGGCACCGATATTGACAGTAGAAACATAGGACTGCAGCTTTCCGTTCCTATATACCAGGGCGGCCTGGTGACTTCGCGAGTACGCGAAGCGGCAGCCAACGAAAGCAAGTCGCGGCAGGATCACGAAACCACGCGGCGCAACGCTGAGCTGGTGGCGCGGCAAAGTTATCTCGGGGTGACCAGCGGCATCGCGCAAGTCAAGGCGCTGGAAGCCGCACTCACGTCCTCGCAAAGCTCGCTCGACTCAACGCGCCTGGGGCGCGAAGTCGGCGTGCGCACGCAAGTCGATGTGTTGAACGCGCAACAACAACTCTACTCCGCGCGGCGTGATCTGGCGCAGGCCAAATACAATTACATCATGTCCACCTTGAAGTTGAAGGCGGCAGTCGGCCGGCTCAGTGAGAAGGACATCGTCGCGGTCAACGCCTGGCTGGATCGCACAAAATAGGTTGCGCCGCCGTTCGCGCAATGCGCCCGTGACCCCAGCGCACGATCATTTTGCCACGGTAAAAGCAGCCGTGCACTCGACGCTGAAAGCCCGCCTGCGCAAGCAAGTCAAAGCACGCCGTGACGCCCTCGACGCCACGGCACGCGCGATCCTGAGCGCACGCATCACCGCGCGCGTGCTCGAACTCGACAGCTATCGCGCCGCGAAGTCGGTGTTGGCCTACATGGCGTTTGGCAGTGAGTTCGATACCCGCGCATTGCTCGATCACACCTTGGCTCAAGGCAAGAAGCTGCTGCTGCCGCGCGTTAAACGCGGCTCGCGCTCGCTCGCCTTGCATGTCGTAAAAGACTTGGCGCTCGATTTACAACCCGGCGTGTGGAGCATTTTGGAGCCGCGTGCTGAAACCCCCTGGCAAGAGCACGCACTGGATATTGATTGGATTTTAGTGCCGGGGCTGGCGTTCACTGCGAACGGCGAACGACTGGGCTATGGCGCGGGATACTATGACCGGCTCATCGCCAGTTGTGTACACAAGCCCGCGCTGGTGGCTGCCGCATTTTCAACGCAAGTGGTTAATGCAGTGCCGTGCTCGCCTACGGATATGCGCGTCGATTACGTGGTGACCGAGGAAACGATTTACGGCGCGCCCCTTCATCGCAGAGGCGGCAAAACGCAGAGGTGACGCAGAGCAACTCTGCGGGTTTTTCTCCGCGCCTCTGCGGTGAGGTTTTTAAAAGCGAATCAAATCCAGCAACTTCTGCGTCGCGCCGCGATGTTCACCACTGAACGCCAACGCCGCCGCGCTCATGCGCTCGGTTACATTGGGATTGTCGAGCAGCGCTGCGGCTTTGCGCTGCAAGTCCGCGGCGTCCATAACGCGCACCGCCGCGCCCGCGGTGATCGCGCGCTCGGTGGCTTCGGCAAAGTTATGGGTGTGCGGGCCGATCAGCACCGGTTTGCCCACGGCACAGGCCTCAATCAGATTCTGCCCGCCAAACGGCAACAGGCTGCCGCCGATAAACGCCACATCGCAGGCGGCATAGTACGCCACCATTTCACCCATGCTGTCGCCGAGCAGCACTCGCGTGTCAGGGTGCAGCGGCGCGTTGGCGCTGCGCCGCTGAAAACGGATGTGATGCTGATCCAGCAACGCCGCGACTTCATCAAAGCGCTGCGGGTGCCGTGGCACGAGCACTAACAAGGTCTCGGGCAACTCATGCAGCTTATTATTTATAAACAATAATTCTTCGCCCTCCCGCGTGCTGGCTGCGAGCAGCACGCGGCGCGCGCCGAAACTTTCGCGCAAATGTTCGCCCAGTGCCCGATGCACCCCCGACGGTGCGACATCGAATTTAAGATTGCCGGTGATGGCAACACCGGTTGCGCCCAATGCTTCAAAACGCCGCGCATCATCAGCGCTTTGCGCGGCAATGGCGGTGAGCGCGCGCAGCGTATCCATGGTCAGCGTGCCGACATGCTGATAACGTGTGAACGATTTTTCGGAGAGACGCGCGTTCACCAGATACAGTGGCGTAGCGTGCGCCTTGCATACCTGCACCAGATTCGGCCAAATTTCGGTTTCCATCAGTATGCCGACGCTGGGAGCAAAGCGATCGAGAAAACGCGCCACTGCGCCGGGAAAGTCGTAGGGCAGGTAACAGCGCATCACCGTGCTGCCGAACAGTGCCTCGCCCGCTGCGCGTCCGGTAGGCGTCATGTGCGTGAGCAAAATACGGTGATCGGGATAGTGTAAACGCAGCGCGTGCACCAGCGGCTCGGCGGCGCGCGTTTCGCCGACGGAAACGGCGTGCAGCCAGATCAGCGGCATCGGCGAGGCAGCCTGCGTGGCGCCAGAGCCGCCAAAATAACCAAAACGCTCGCCCACATGCTGCAGGTATTCCGGCTGGCGCCGCGCGCGCCACCACAGCCTTAACAGCACGAACGGCGCGGCAACGCGTATGAGCAGCGTATAGATTATTCGCATTACGTTCTCATTGCGTTACTTGCCCGATTGCCGCGATGACCTGCTGCACTGTGGGCGACAACGCTATTGCACCCACATTGACCCCACGCGGGCACGCATAGATGCCGGTAGCCGCCACATCGGTGGCAGAATAAATTCCCACCGTGGGCACGTTCAGCGCCGCCGCCAAATGCGTGAGACCGGTGTCCACGCCCACCACCACCTGCGCCTGCGCCAGCAACGCCGCCATGTCGTTGAGCGCGAGCGCGGGCGCAATCACGGCGTTGGACATAGACCGCGCCAGACGCTCGCTGCGCGCGCGCTCATCCGCACTGCCCCAGGGCAACACAGAAATAATATTTTTTGAAAACAGGTGGTTAGAGATGTCACACCAATGACTTTCCGGCCACAACTTGGGCGCCGCACTGGTGGCGTGCAGTAGCACGGCGTAACGATCCGCGGGCAACCACGCGAACGCGCGGCGCGGCGCCTGAATGCC
>CAMBCF010000208.1 GCA_945864585.1 Bordetella parapertussis
CGGTAGCGCTTGCGCAGCCGCTCGGCTTTCAACGCGCTGCGCGGTGCGGCGGCAGTGCTGGTGGCGGCGCAGGCATCCGTCTGATCAGGCATGACGCGGGCGGATTAGCGGGGCGCCGCCGGCTGATCACGCGGCGCCGCGATGTCGTCCGCGGAGCGCAAGGGCAGCGGCCGCTGAGCGGTTGCCGGCAGCGGAGATTTCGTTTTGGGTTGCAGCACGGTGCGCACCCGTCCGTCGGGATTGTTGCTGCTGGCCGCCTTGGCGCCGCCGCCGATCACCTGAAAGAACTCGGTGTTGGCGTCGTACGAAATATAGTCACCGGAAACATCATCGTCGCCGCGTTTCAAAGCCGCGCGCGTGAATAGCTGCAACTTGTCGGCGCGGCTGTCGTACTCCACGCGCTCAGCCCAGCCCTCGATGAATTCATTGACGCCCTCGCGTTTTTGGCGAAAGTAGGCGCGCTTGCCCCACACCGTGCCGTGTTTGAAACCTTCCTTGTCCTGACGCACTTCCATGCGGTCGCCGCGGATTATCATGGTGCCTTGCGTCAACACCACATTGCCTTCGAATACCGACAACTGCTTCACGTCATCCACGGTGACGCGTTCGGACTCCACATTGATCGCCTTGGCGCGGTCCGCCTTTTCAGCGGACGCGGCCACCGGCAGCAAGGCCAGCAGCAGCAACAGCGGCACTATCCATGGCAGCAGTTTCACCGGCGCCCGTTTCACCGGCACGCTAGGGGCGCGCAGCGGATTTTGCATCATGGTAAACACCTTTGACTCCACCCGTCAGTTTTAACACACGCGTTTCCGTGTTCAATTCCATGGCCGACGCCGACAGGGTCATGCGCGGTTCGCGGAGGGTCACCGCGTGATCGGTTTTCGCGATATGGTCATCCGGCATCACATGCAGATACTCCGTGGTTACCGTGAGGGTGTTGTTGCCATCTGACGGCGCGCGGGTCACCCGCACCTCGCCGCGAAAATACAGATTGCCGCCATTGCTCGATACCAGTGCATGTTTCGAGGTTATGCCCAATGGCGCGCCCTGTCCATGCGTAATAAAACGCGGCTGTTCGAGCTCGCTGCTGTCGTCGTCGGGAAAATGCACCAACTTCACCGCGTACAGTGTATCGCGTATGCGCCCGTTTAAATCCATGCGCGTCGCCAGCAGTTTATCGGCGGTGTAGTCGGCTTCGTGCACCAGCGGTTTTTGCTGTGGCGTAAACGGGCTTTGCACCGCGCGATCGAGCCAGTAGGTGAGCGCCGCCAGCAGCACCAGCAACACCAGCGGAAACAAGTTTGAAAGCCGCTCGCCCATCGCGGGTTGCTAGACCAGATAGCGCGCCAGCGCCGCATCCAGCGTGCCTTGCGCATGCAACACATATTCGCAAAACTCGCGCACCGCACCGTGTCCGCCGCCGGCGCGCGTTACGTAATGCGCGTGTTGCCGCACCAGCGCCGGCGCCTCGGGCACCGACGCCGCGAAGCCGCAGCGCCGCAGCAGCGGCAAATCAATCACATCGTCGCCCATGTAGCCGGCCTCGTCGAGACTCAGCCCCAGCCGTTGCAGCAGCGCGTTCATCGCATCCAGCTTGTCTTCAACGCCCTGATACAAATGCTCGATACCCAGATTGCGCGCGCGATTCGCCACCAGCTTCGAACTGCGGCTGGTGATGATGGCGATGGTCACCCCCGATTCCTGCAACATTTTCAGGCCCTGACCATCCTGCACATTAAACGCCTTGAATTCCTCGCCCGCGTCGGTGTAATACAAGGCGCCGTCGGTGAGCACGCCATCGACATCGAAGGCGGCCAAGCGCACCTGTTTCGCACGAAATATAATGTCCATATAAATCAAATACTTACACAACTTTTGCACGGAACAAATCGTGCATATTCAAGGCGCCCGCCAGCACCTCCTGGGTATCGACCACCAGCAACTGATTCACCTTGTTGCGTTCCATGATCTCCACCGCTTCGGCCGCCAACTGGTCGGCGCGCAAGGTGCGCGGCTTGCGCGTCATCACCTGCGCAATCGGCGTCACCCGCAAATCCACGCCTTTTTCGAGGGCGCGGCGCAGATCGCCGTCGGTGAAAATCGCAATCACCTCGCGGCGTGCGTTGACTACCGCCGTCATGCCCATCATGCCGCGCGTCATTTCGCGCATCGCGTCCATCGCCGTCACCGTTTCCACAACTGCCGGAATCGCATCGCCGGTGCGCATCACATCCCGCACCAGCGTCAGCAAGCGCCGCCCCAGCGCGCCACCGGGATGCGACAGCGCGAATTCATCACGCGTAAAGCCGCGCGCACGCATCAGCGCCACCGCCAGCGCGTCACCCAGCGCGAGCGCCGCGGTGGTGCTCGCGGTGGGCGCGAGATTCAGCGGACACGCCTCCATTTCGACACCCGCGTATAGATGCACATGCGCCTGCGCCGCCAGCGACGATGCTGCGTTACCGGTGATCGCGATCAGCACCGCGCCCTGACGCTTTAACACCGGCACCAGCGCCATGATTTCGCTGCTCTCGCCGGAATGGGACAACGCCAGAAACACGTCGTTGCGCGTGACCATGCCGAGGTCACCGTGACTGGCCTCGGCCGCATGCACAAAAAACGCCGGCGTGCCGGTACTCGCCAGAGTGGACGCAATCTTGCGCGCGATATGCCCGGTTTTGCCCAAACCGCTGACCACCACGCGCCCGGTGCAGGCAAGGATTTTTTCCACCGCCGCGGCAAACCCTGCGTCGAGACGGGTGCTGACATGATGCAACGCGCGCGCCTCGATTTCGAGCACCTGCCGCGCCACCGCCAGCGTATCGCTCGCGCTGTGTTGTGCCGCCGTACCGTCAGGGGCAAGTGGGGCTGAATTCATGGGAAAAGTATAGCAGAGTCCTTGCGCGCTCCGTGCCAGTGCCAACTTGCAATTGCGCAACATAAGGCACAGGGTAACTTTGTTCTATGAAATTTATGATGGAAATCAATGACGGTAGGGTGGGCACGCTTTTGTGCCCACGCGGATACCAAACCGCGTGGGCAGACGATAAACCTGTCTGCCCACCCTACGCTATTCTCTGAGAGCAAATTTACCCTGCATAAGGCATCTCTGTAACGACAAAGACGTTACACAATGCTGTGGTGAGTAAACAAGCCCGGATGAGGAGCGAATGATGAAAGCGGCAACCCAGACCAAGCCCGCGCGCAACACACTGAATCTCTGTATTCCGGCGACAACGCGTAATTTGATCGACCGCGCAGCAAACTCGACTGGCAAAACGCGCACAGATTTCATCCTGGAAGCGGCCCGGCGGGCGGCGGAGGATACCTTGCTTGACCGCGCATTAGTTTCGGTGAGTCCCGAAGCGTATGCGGAATTTCTGAAACGCCTGGATGCGCCGGCAGAAGCCAATGATCGGCTTAGGAAGACACTGCAAACGCCGCCGCCATGGGCGAGGATGTGACGCTTTCGTCAGCAGAGCCACTGTCGGAGCATCACCAGCTTGCCGCCTCTGCGGCTGGGCCTGACGGTATCGCCGCTGGACCCCATGATTCTAATGACGACCATAGCCGATCTGCGCGCTGCCCTCGAAGCCTAGTCTATGCACACAACTTTGAGTGCGAGAGCATGTAGCCCGGAAGAAGGCCATGGCTTTTCATGGCCGTATTCCGGGGAAGTGTGGGTGGATCAACTCGCGTGCTGTCGATGCGCCGTGCTTCTTCCCCGGAATACGTCCTGCGGACTTCTTCCGGGCTACGCAGATGTGTGCATAGATTAGCCTCGAAGCGTAGGGATAGTGAGCGTGAAACTTATCGCCAGTCTGAGCGTGCATGATGGGTTACGGCCATTGGCCAGTACCCGTCCTACTTATAACAGCGTTGCACCAGCGCAATTTGGCGCAACACTACCTTGTACCAACCACGCCGTCCTCGCTGCGTTCAAGCATCTGGCAACGGCAGGCGCGGTACCCGCCGAAACGAAGTGTAGGGGTTTTGGGCGGCGCTGGCAGCGGTGTACGGTCGGGCGGCATAAGTGTATCCCGCCTAGCAACAACCCGATGATGACCAGCACTATCGCAATTTCAATCAGCGTAAAACCGCGCCGTTTGTTCACGGTGAAATCTCACCTTGAGCTGTTCCGGCATTCCAGTATCCTAGAAACCCATTAGTTCGTAACCTTGCCCCGCAATCAGCGGCACGCCAATCCTCTCGACCGCCTTGCGGGGCAATAACGTGACATCCGCTCCGCTGTCGACGAGCAGCAACACGTCAGATATCGTCGCCCCGCTTAGCGGGTTGCGGAGGGT
>CAMBCF010000209.1 GCA_945864585.1 Bordetella parapertussis
GGCGATCGCGCGATTTACGCTGCCGCCGACGAGACTTATGTGCAGGTCGAGCAAGTAGTGTCGAATGAGCAGATACGCGCCGACCCGCTGAAAACCGCGATCCCCGGCGCCGACGGCATCATCCGCGCGAAATTTGGTGCGCATCCGTATTCAAGTCCGGGCCACTACATCGAAGACCAGGAACACATCAGGCACTACGTGCGCGCAGCCACCGCATGGGCTAAGTCGGATGACTTCGGGCCGCTCAAAGCGTATCTGGAGGAATTCGTCACCGGCCCCGAAGATCACGCCGCGTATCTGGAACGTGTCGGCATACGTCGGCTGCTGTCGTTGAATGAGTACTGAAAATCAAATGAACACAGCAATCACCACCACGCCAGCCACCACCAAAGAAATCATGGCGACCGTACTCGCGCGCGATCTTGCCGATGGCGAATGGGTGGAAGTCGGCGCCAATCTGCCGGTGCCGCGCGCGGGGGTGCTGCTTGCGCACTTGATGTGGGGCGCGAACATGACGGTGATGATCGCGATGACCAAAGCCAATGTTTTTAACGAGCCGGTGATCGAGGAATTCGAGTTGATTACCGACCATCGCGCGACGCGCTGGGCCGAAGCGTATTACCTGCATAACGATCTGGTGGAGAACATGAAATTCCGCAAGCGCGGCGTGTTCTTCGCCGGCGCTTTGCAAATCGATCAATATGGCAACAGCAACCTGATCGGCATCGGCAAAGATTACAAAGCGCTGAAGTTTCGCGGGCCGGGCGCGATTGGCGTGTGCAACGCCACAGTGATGAACAGCCGCTTTCATCTGGTCGTAAACTCGCACGACCCGCGCATCTTTGTCCCCCAGTGCGATTTTGTTTCGGCGCTGGGCTGGGGCAGCGGCGGCAAGGATGCACGCACCAAACTCGGACTGCCCGGCGGCGGCCCGCGTTACGTGGTGACTCCGTTGTGCGTAATAGATTTCGAGGACGACAGTAAACGCATGCGGTTAAAGTCTGTGCATCCCGGCGTGAGCGTGGATGAGGTGAAAAAGAATACCGGCTTTGAACTGGTCATTCCATTGTCAGTGCCGATCACGGAATTACCAACCAGCGAGCAACTGACGCTGTTGCGCACGCGCATTGATGTGCAAGGCGCGCTTCGTAAATAACACGTTGAAGCAGATACTCAGGAGATAGTCATGGCACACGAATGGGCCACCAAAATCAGCCGCGTGATGGAAGGCAAAGTCATCATTCACGGCTATTCGCACGAAGACCTGATCGGCCATTACAGCTACGCCGACGGTGTTTTCCTGACCTTGCGCGGTGAACTGCCAACGCCACAGGAAAGCAAAATGATGGACGCGATGCTCAACAGCCTGCTGGATCACGGCTTCGTTGCCGCCAGCGTGCTGGCCGCGCGTTATGCAGCATCCGGTAATCCGCAACTGGTGCCGGGCACAGCCGCGGGTTTGCTCACGGCCGGCTCGAATACCATTTCACCGCAGCACAGTGCGGAGTTTCTGGACAACGCCGTCAAAATGATGAAAGGCGAAAATCTTTCACTCGAAGAAACCGCCCGGCGCGTGGTCGCCGATATCCGCGCCAGGCGCAAGCGCATACCCGGCCTCGGCCACCCGACGCACAAGGGCGACGATTTCCGCGCTACGCGGTTGCGCAAGGTGGCCTCCGAGAATGGTTTTCTCGGCGACAAAATCAAAATGTTCGAGGCCATCCATAGCGAATTCCTGCGTGCTGCCGGCCGGCAAGGCATCTGCATCAACGTCGACGGCATGCTCGGCGCTATCATGAGCGAAATGGGCTTTCGCCCGCTGCAGATGGCGGCGGTGGCGCTGATTGCCGTGATGCCCGGTATTATGGCGCACGTGATCGAAGAAATCGAAGAAGGCAAGCCGCTGCGCATCGTGCGTGACGAAGCATGCGATTACACCGGCAATGCCGAGCGGCCGGTGCCAAATCGGACGGACTGAGAATTGGCAGTTGTAGCCCGGAAGAAGCGCAGCGTATTCCGGGAAGTGATTGCTACATTACGTAATACGTTTACGTAAGCGAAGATGTTTATACCTGTGGCTGGGTGTGGTGATAGTGGTCATTCCTGGATGTCATCCCGGAATACGCTACGCTACTTCCGGGCTACGGTTTGCTGTTTGAACGTACCATCTATTGAATCAGGATTGAATATGAGTGACGACAAAATCAAGTGGGATCAGGTCAATAAATGGGTAGCCCGTTCCGGGTTGAAGACAACCTGGAAACCCTACGGCATGCCTGAAGTGCTGGATCCGTTTACCAGCCGTTTCGCCGACATCGACCCCATGCCCAAGTGGGACATACCCAGCAAGGTAATGATTGCGGCCACCATTACCGGTGCGTTTTTCAGCAAGCGCAGCAACCCAAATCAACCGATCACGGTGGACGAAATTCGTGATTCCGCCGAAGAGTGCATCAAGGCGGGCGCACCCAGCATACACATTCATGTGCGCGATGACGGCGGCTACAACGCACTCGATCCGCAGCGCTTTCACGACGTGATTGCGCCGCTTAAAAAGAAATACCCCGACGTGATGTTTGACGGTTGCCTCGTTGCAGTGACCGACGAAGAAAGCGCAGTGATGGAATCGACCATGAAAATGGGACTGTTTGATGCGCTGCCGGTCAATACCACGGCCATCTGCTGCGGCGACAGCATGTTTTTCAAAGCGCCGCATGTGGTGATCAAAAAAGCGCAGCTGGCGCAGGAAAACGGCTGCAAACCCATCATCTCGGTCTACGACGACGGCGACATCGACAACGCACGGCGATTCCTGGTGGCAAGCAAACTGGTCAAACCGCCTTACTACTGGCTGATCCTGCCCGCCCTGCCCGGTTGCAGCCCGATGCACAATCCGCAGCAGATGGTCGATGGGTTGATGCGCATGGTGCGCACCATTCGCGACATAGACCCTGACTGCTTCATTCTGGTATGCGCCGCCGGTCGCGCCGGCACCTACCTTGCGACGTTCGCCATGCTGCTCGGTCTGCATATACGCGTAGGCATGGAAGACACGCTGTGGCCCTACCCTCACCGCGACGACATTATCAAGCGCAATGTCGATCATTTTCTGCAGTTGAAACAGATCGCGCAATTGTTGGGACGTGATGTCATGTCACCCGCGGAATACCGGCAGGCGCTGGGCATGCCTGCCAAAACAGTGGCTGGAGCGAGGGCCCATGGCTAATGTGGCTGATGATTTCAAAGGCAAAGTAGCGCTGGTCACCGGCGGCGGACGCGGCCTTGGCCAGGGCGCGTGTGTGGAACTCGCCACGCGTGGCGCACAGGTGGCGGTTGCCGACCGCAAAGCGGAGATTGCGGAAGAAACCGTCGCGCTGTGCAATAAGGCAGCGAATAACGACAAGGGTGCAAAAGCTTTTGTATTCGATCAGGCCAAAGGCGAGAGCGTCGAAGCCTGTGTTGCCGAGGTGGTGGCGCATTACGGCCACATCGACTTGCTATTCGCCAACGCCGGCACCGGTAAATTCGTACCGCTGGTGGAGATGAAAAAGGCCGACTGGGATTTCATCATGCAGGTCAATCTCAACGGTACTTTTTACGTCTGCCAGGAAGTCGCCAAGCGCATGATCGCGCGCGGCAAGGGCGGCAAGATCGTGCTCACCGCCTCCTCCGGCGCCAAGGTGATCGCCGACCAACTCGGCGCCTACTGCGCTTCCAAAGCCGCCGTCGAAATGCTGATGAAACACATGGCCGCCGAACTCGGCAACTATCGCATCAACGTCAACGCCATATTACCCGGCGTCATCGAAACCGGTATGACCACGCCGATGCTGCGCGACGAGCGCATGCAACGCATGCTGATCCGCGAGACGCCCGTGGGCCGCTGGGGCAAGCCGCAGGATGTTGCCAAGCTGGTGGCGTTTTTGCTGTCGGATGATGCCTCTTACATCAACGGCGAAGGCATCATGATCGACGGCGGACAAACGCTGCACGGCTTCCCGCGCTGGTACGCGCTCGACTACACCAAAGACAATGTGTGTAATTGGGAAGAGCGGTTTAACGAGTATCCTTACAAACCTTGAATTTAGGCGAACACACTAAAAGCCAGCCCTTTCAAGGTCATATAATCTTCCCATCCTTAAGAACGCGTGCGGTTGCGACGTGTCGTTGAGCCGCGCGGCGAGACACGAAGCCTTTTTTTACAAGAGCCTTGGGGCCGCGCGGATGTTTGCGTAGCCGATGCGGTTCG
>CAMBCF010000210.1 GCA_945864585.1 Bordetella parapertussis
CGACGCCATCTTCACGAGGCCTCCACTGCTGTCGGAACCGCTGCGCGTTCCGACCTACGGTACTTAACACTATGCGGCAACTGCGCTCCAGGTCTTCTCGCCTTCCGCCGCCCAATGCCTGGGGTCGTCCTGAATCATGATGCGGTAGAGGTAACGCACTTGCTTCATGTCGTAGTCGCCGTTGGCCTGATGCATCACGCTGCGGTCATCCCAGATCACCATGTCGCCCATGATCCATTTATGGCGGAATTCGAATTTTTTCTGCGTGGCATGCGCTATCAGTTCGCCAACCAGCGCCATGGCTGCGCTGTCGTCCATGCCGACAATCGCGTCGATACGTACAGGATTGAGATACAAAAACTTGCGGCCGTTTTCCGGATGCACGCGCACCAGCGGATGCAGGCCCGCCGGCGGCAGCACTTTGGCACTTTGTTCGCTCAGCTTGCGCAGTTTGCGCGGGGTGTAACGGCTTTCCCAGGCGTGGATGGCCTTGATGCCCTCGATGCGGCGCTTCATGGCTTTGGGCAATTCATCGTACGCCAGGTGCATGTTGACGAACTGCGTGTCGCCGCCGTAACTGGGCAGCGACACCGTGTGCAGTATCGTTGCGCGCGGCGGGCACGGATGGTTGGAGTGATCGGTGTGCCAGGACTCGCCAGCGATCTGGTATTTGCCGGGCGCCACCTCGGTATTGCGGATTTCATAGACCTCCGGATGGCCGGTGGCGCGGATTTCCTTGTGGTGCTGCGACAGCAACGGGCCGAAATTTTCGCCGGCTGCCGCAAATTGTGCCGCGGAAAGTTTTTGGTCGCGAAAGACCAGCACATGATGCTTCGCGAAATCGGCGTTGATCTGTTTTTTCAGTGCATCATTGACAGGCGCGGAAAGATCAAGGCCGCGTATTTCCGCACCGGTACCGTGGCTGGTCATGGGGGTGATGGTGTAGTTGCTCATTTAGATCTCCGAAAAATCAGCTAAAACATTGCACTCGTAGCAAGGCCGGCTACGGCACAGTCGACAATCTTCTTATCAGCTTGCAATGTATCCAGCGACCGTCTATTAGTCAATTTGAGGAACAGATCAGCACGATGTGGGTGAGTCCAGTGCCGACCGCGACAACGCCGCCACCGCTTCGATGAAAGGCGCAGCGGGCACATCGCACAACCCACGCCCGAGCAGCCCGCGGCCATCAGCCGAGACCATGCCGGTGGAAAGCAAAGGTGTGCGACCGGATGCGGCCACAGCAGCAGCATTCACTCCGACTGCGACGCCCAGCACCGGGTGCATGCCGCACAACAGTGCCTTGGCGCGTGCGGCATCGTCTGCTGCCAGCCACGGTGTGAATGCAGAGAGCAGGCTGGGCGCGCGGTGGAGCACCTGACCACCCAGCCCGAAAACGTCGATGATGCCGCTATCGCCGGTGACCGGAGGAAATTGCGGGTTTTCCGGCGCGCCTTTCATAAAGGGGCCGCGCACCAACGTAGCGGGGCCGCTGAACCAGCGTTCCGGCAATCCGGCAATCTGCAGAGCAATTTGCTCACTGTTGGCGCCGAATCGCGTCACCAGTGACGAACCTGCTTCGCCTACCGCGCCGTCGAGCATCAGCGCGCAGGCGGGCATCCACAGATTCAAAAAATAGAGCGGTGCTTCAAGTATCGTGACCAGCGCAGCCTGAGCGGCGGGCGTGTCGATTTTGCGCGAAGCGAGCACCGCGTGCAGCATCTGAGTTGCACTGGATAAACGGTTGTGCAGGTCGTCGCCTTCGCTTAAGCCTGCGCGTGCGATAGCCAGCAAATCCACCGGCCCGGCTTCGAGCAGTATGGCAAAGCCGGGTAGCAGCGTGTGCTCACGAAATTTGAGCCGGTCAACGATCGCATGGTCAAGCGCGCCGAAGCGCATTTGCGCGCCGCCGCCCGTGCCGAGGAACCCGTACCAGCGGGCGCTGGCCTCAAGCTCACCCGCATCTATGATCGCCAGTGTGGTGCTGGCTGACACCAGCGATACCAGTGGGGTTGAGATGCGATGCGTAGAGCCGGGTTCGAGCCGGACTTTCCCGCTATGAATGAGCTGCCCGGCTGCTGCTTCGTCTGCGGCCCACCCTTCGTGTAAGCACGCAAGCACCGCGGCGTTGCGCATTGCCGGCGGGGGTTGGGTGGGGTCGATGAAGGGTGGCCCGGCGTGCAGCAGCACGCGCTCCGCCAGGCCCAGCACTTCGCGCGCGGGCGCCACGCCCACCCAGGCGTGGTGCGCGGCGCACTATGCGCGCGAGTGCGCGGGCATTGGCATCCGTGGTGGAAAGCGTGCTCATGGAAGACTTGTCCTTTTGCCTGCCGTTGCAATGGGCCGCAGCGCGCCTTGCCCCTGCGCCTCGACGGAATTATAGTCATCGCACTCATTGGAATTCCAAATTGTTTTTAAGACTACACATCGCTGTATTTAAGGGACAATCATGATCTACGATTTGTTATTGCAAGGCGGGCAGGTGGTGGATCCCGCGCACAAGCTGAATGCGGTGCGTGACATCGCCATCAAGGATGGCCGCATTGCCGCCGTTGAAGAGACTATCGCGCTTTCCTCTGCAAAAAGTGTAATCAGCGCGCGCGGCATGCTGGTCACACCCGGATTGATCGACACCCACGCCCATGTGTTCGAACATGTGACCGGGCGCTTTGGTCTGGAAGCCGATATGTGCGGCGTCGATTCGGGCGTGACTACCCTGATCGATCAAGGCGGACCTTCGTGCATGACTTATCCGGCGTTTACTGAATATGCGGTGAAGCCAAAAAAATCGCGCTTGTTCGCTTATCTCTCCTCGTATCTGGTGGGTGGGTTGGAAGGCCATTACTACCCGGCGCTTTACAAGCCGGATTGCCTCGACGTAGAGGCCACGGTGAAGGTGGCGGACCAAAACCGGGGCATTATCAAAGGTTTTAAGGCCCACGCGGAACTGGGCGGTTTTGCGCGCTGGGGGATGGATGTGATGAAACAGGCCGCGGAGATCGGTCGCCGCGCTAACTTGCCGGTGTACATCCACTTCGGCCAGTTGTAGCCTTTGCCTGACGAGGGCGCGAACGGTGTCGATGCCGATACCATTCTTGCGCAAGTGGTGCCGCTGTTGAAGGCAGGCGATATTCTGGCGCACCCGTTCACGCGCCACCCCGGTGGTTTCGTCAATCGCGAAGGCAAGGTGCATGCAATTGTGAAAGAGGCAATGGCCATGGGCTTGAAAGTCGATGTCGGCCACGGCTCGCATTTCAGCTACAAAATGGCGCGCATTGCTTTGGATGCAGGCATCATCCCGGACACGCTGGGCGCGGATATGCATGGCTACAACACTACCGTGCCCAAGCCCAAAGCGCCGGGCACGCCGGATGCGCATCCCGACAAGGAACACATGTTTTTCGGCGCGGTGAAGTTTTCGCTGGTGTCCGCCATGACCTCCATGCTCGCCCTGAAATTGCCGCTCGATCATGTGGTGGCGATGGTGACCTGCAATGCGCAGCGTGACTTTGGCCTGCCCGGCGATCTGGGGCATTTGGGCGTGGGCGCAGCGGCGGACATTTCAGTATTGAATGATCAGCGCGGGCGCTTTGTGCTCAGTGACAACGAGGGCACGCAAGTGGTGAGCGACCGCGTGCTCACCCCCGCGTTTTGCATACGCGACGGCGAGCGCTATGAGGCGTGCGCGCCGATCCTGCCGCAAATCCAGGCACAGGCTGCATGAATCCAGGCGACGCGAAGCACCTGGCGGCCGGCGCCGCCGGGCAAGGCGTGGGCGCGAGTGTGTTGCGCAAGGAAGACGGGCGCTTCATGACCGGGCGCGGTCAATTCACAGGTGATCTGCAATTGGCGGGTATGTGGGACGTGGCGTTTGCGCGCTCACCCATCGCGCACAGGCACCTTAAAGGGATAGAAAAGCCCGCCGGGCGAGAATCCGCAGTGTTTACTATGGATGATCTGGATGGCGTAAAGCCGATACGCGCTGTGTCAGGCCTGCAAGGTTTTAAGCCATCCAACCAATGGCCGCTGGCGCGCGGAAAAGTGCGCCAGGTGGGCGAATTGATCGCCGCCTGCGTGGCCTCCACGCGCGCGCAAGCAGAAGATCTGGCGCAGGAGGTGTTTGCCGATATCGACGAATTGCCCGCGGTGGTGGATATGCTGCGCGTACGTACTGCGCCGCCCGCCCTGGTGCATGAAGCGTGGGGCGATAACATTTTTCTGGAAACCAGGGTCGATGATGACCTGTCG
>CAMBCF010000211.1 GCA_945864585.1 Bordetella parapertussis
TCCCCCGCGCATGCCGAGCGCAGGCGGCGGCGCTCCTCCGCGTGGCCTGCACCTTTTCGGATGCGCGGCTCGTCCCTCCGCGTGATCGAATGCAGGCGGCGGCGCTCCTCCGCTGCGCGGCCTGCACCTTTTCCCCTCGGTGCGCTGCATCGGGCCTGAACTGGGTCAACCTAACCGCAGGCGGCGCTCCTCCGCGTGGCCCCGACGCGCATGGTGCATACCTGCCTAGCCGCGCACCCGCAGGCGATTGCCTAGCACCAACGAAACCCCTCATATTCCTTGCGAGGCGTGCGTATACCGCGATTCTCGCGCGCGCCCGTCATCCGCCTACGCGAAACGCTGGTAAATAGCTTAAATCGCCGTATGGTGACGAGCATTTATGACGTAGTCGTATTGATGGGAATACCGATGGGAAATAACTCAATGAATTTTAAATATTGTTTAATTTCAATAAGTTATACAACTCATTGGTGCCGTTGGAGGGAATCGAACCCCCGACCTGACGCTTACGAAGCGCCTGCTCTACCAGCTGAGCTACAACGGCGTAAAAGAAATCGCGTCAGCACTTAAACGCGGGGGCCGATTTTAGCACAGGCCGCCTCGCGCCGACCGCTCGCGATGTTACGCCGCACGCGCAGGCCGATGATCCGCGCCGACCGCATCCGCTACCGATTTAAACCCGCCACTGTGCAGGCACGCCGCCAGTTCACGCTTCAGGCGCACGACCAGCTCGGGGCCGTGAAAAACCAGCGCAGAATACAGTTGCACCAGTGACGCACCGGCACGGATCCTGGCATAGGCGTCCGCGCCGCTGCTCACGCCGCCGCAGCCGACAAGCGGAATTTTCCCGCCGGTCAGCCGATACATATTGGATAGACAAGCTGTGGCCAGCGTCATCAGCGGCGGGCCCGACAGGCCGCCGCTTTCATTCGCGTGACGGCTGCGCAGCGGCGGGCGCGACACGGTGGTGTTGCCGACTATCAGCCCGTCGATTTTGCTGGCCAGCGCCACTTCGGCGATATCCTGCAACTGCGCCTGATCCAGATCGGGGCCGACTTTGGCCAGCAGCGGCGGCAAATTATTCTTGTCGGGCGCGGCCTTATAACGCGCTTCAAGCACGCGCTGGATCAACGCTTCAATTTCGCCGCGCGCCTGCAGGCTGCGCAATCCGGGCGTGTTCGGCGACGACACATTGCACACCAGGTAGTCCGCCAGCCCGCACACACGCGAGATGCCCATCGCGTAGTCCGCCGCCGCGTCAGTCACGTCGCGGTTTTTGCCGACGTTGGCGCCGACGATGCCTGCGCCAGCCGTACGTCGGCGCGCGTTCAGCTTTTCTACAAACTGTTCAAGCCCCTTGCTGTTAAAGCCGAAGCGATTGATCACCGCCTGATCTTCATCGAGCCGGAACAAGCGTGGCTTCGCATTGCCCGGCTGCGGCAGCGGCGTCACGCTGCCGGCTTCGACAAAACCAAAACCGAAGCCGAGCATGGCGTCCATCACCTCGGCGTCTTTGTCAAACCCCGCGGCCAAGCCTATCGGATTGGGGAAGGGCAAGCCCCACACGCGCGTGGCAAGCAGTGGATCGTCCACTTCGTTTGCGCTGCCCGCAAAACCGTTTTTTAGCGCCCAGAGAGCGACGCGGTGTGCGGCTTCGGGTGCGAGCAGGTGCAGTACGGGGCGCACGGTGCGGTAGCTCAGCATTTCAGGAAACTGCGCTTTTACGGGGATTCGCTGAAGACTTTCCCTCATCCCCGGCCCTTCTCCCGGAGGGAGAAGGGGGAAAAGCCCCTCGCCCTCCGGGACAAGGGCACACTTGAAGCGGAGCAGAGGGTGGCGCGCAGCGCCGGGTGAGGGAGGTTTTTGACTTTTCGTTCACGCTGAATAGAGACCATATTTTTTGATTATCCGCCACCCGCACCCGCAGTCCCGCCATGCGCTTTAGACCAGCCGCGCGGATCGTGGATGAATTTTTCTACCTCCGCCAGCATTTTTGCATCGAGGGTGTTGGCGACTTTTGCGACCGCCAGCACATCCTGCCACGTTGCCAGCGCGTGCATGGTGATGCCCATATCGTCGAGCAGCTTCGCGCCTTCGGGGAAAATGTTGTAGTAAAAATTCACGAACACGTGATCACATTTGGCGCCTGCCGCACGCAGCGCCTTGCAAAAATTTACTTTGCTGCCGCCGTCGGTGGCGAGATCTTCCACCAGCAACACGCGCTGGCCCGCGCTGACCACACCCTCGATCTGCGCGTTGCGGCCAAAACCCTTGGCCTGCTTGCGCACGTATTGCATCGGCAACATCATGCGATCGGCAAACCACGCCGCATACGGAATCCCCGCCGTCTCGCCACCGGCTACCGCGTCGAATTGCTCAAAGCCGACATCGCGATACATCGTCGCCACACCAAAATCCGTCAAGGTTTGGCGCACCCGCGGAAACGAAATCAGCCGCCGGCAATCGGTATAGACGGGACTTGCCAGCCCCGAGGTATAGATATAGGGCTTGTCGCCCATGAACTGCACGGCATCAACCTCGATCAGCATTTTTGCCGTAAGTTCGGCCATCACTTTTTTGTCCGCGAATCCGATGCCGTGTGCCATACCTGTATCCTTTGCCAAAAAAGTGCGCGCGTCACAGCGCGATTCCAAGTCCTGAACTTTAGCATTCCAGCGCGAACAAGGCGATAGTCCTGCGCCCGTATTTAGTCATGCCAGTGAAGCGATCCATCGAGTAAAATGTCCACTCCACCCCGATCACCCAGTCTCAAGGAGAAACCACCATGCCTGTATCAATGTCCCAGATTTCCCTGCCCGTTTTCGTCCGCCACCTCGAAGGCATGGCCATTGTGCTGAAAAAAGCACAAGCACTCTACGGCGAAAAGAAGTACGACGAGGGCACCCTGCTGAGTTACCGTCTGAGCCCTGACATGTTCAGTTTCGCCCGTCAGGTGCAGGTCGCGACCGATCACGCGCGCAATTGCACAGCGCTGCTCGCCGGCGTGGAAGCGCCCAAAGTCGAGATGAACGAAAAAAGTCTGGCTGACCTTACCGTCCGCGTGGAAAACACGGTTGCCTGGCTTAACAACATCAAGCCGGCGCAGGTGGACGGCAGCGAAGACAAGACCGTCACCGTGACAATGGGCGATCGCGAAGTGCCGTTTAGCGGGATAGATTTGTTACTCAAACGTGCGCTGCCCAATTTCTATTTTCATGTCACCACCGCCTACACCATCCTGCGCCACAATGGCGTGGATATAGGCAAGCGCAACTTTATGGGTATGGCTTAAATCACGCCCTCCGCCCGCATCGCCTTGATGTCGTCCTTGCTGTAACCCAACTGCCCCAGCACCTCGTCGTTGTGCTGCCCGAACCCCGGCGGCGGCGAGGTGACTTGCGGGCCGCCGTGCGCAAACTTGAACGCCATCACCGGCACCGTGAGGTCTTTGCTGTAGCCCGGCGCATTTTTGTGGGTGTGGAACAGGTTGCGCGTGGCGAATTGCGGGTCTTTCACCGACTCGGAGATCTTGCGCGTGCGTGTCGCAGGCACGTGGCGGCTTTGCAGGAAATCTTCCCACTCCTGCGCGGGTTTGGTGACGATAATGTCTTCGACGATTTTGGTTTGCGCGGCGTAATTCTCGCGCCGATCTTTGTGTGACGATTGCCTGGCGATATCCGGACGGCCGATGGCGGTAAAGAAACGCTCATGCTGGCCCTTGTTGCTCGCAGCGATCATGATCAGGCCGTCGGACGCCATATAGCCCTGGCTGCTGGCATGCTCCATGCGATTGCCCTTGGGCGACGGCTCTTTGCCGGTGTAAAGGTAATTGGTGAGGTGTGAGCCCATCAGCATCATCGCCACATCCAGCATGGCGCTGTCGATGTACTGGCCTATGCCGGTGCGGCTGCGCTGAAACAGCGCGGCCGACAACGCGAACGCATTCATGGTGCCAACGGCGTAGTCGATCACCGGCGAGCCCACTTTGATCGGATTCACTTCGGGCGTGCCGGTGGTGCGCATCATGCCCGAGGTCGATTGAATCGCGTGATCGTAGGCGGTCATATGGCTGCGCGGGCCATCCTGGCCAAACGCCGTCATCGAGCAATAAATCAGCTTGGGATTGATGGCGGACAAATCCTTGTAACCCAA
>CAMBCF010000212.1 GCA_945864585.1 Bordetella parapertussis
CCCGCCCCATCCGCTTCGTAGTTGGCTTCGCCGCGGGCGGGCCTACGGATGTGATTGCGCGCATCACCGGTCAGGACATGGGGGCCGCGCTGGGCCAAACCGTGGTGGTCGAAAACCGCGCCGGCGCCAACGCGCAAATCGCCACCGAACTCGTGGCGCGTGCAACGCCGGACGGACACACGCTGCTGTTTTCGGCGCTGTCGCTGCTGGTGAACGCGATTTTGCTCGAGGGCAAAGCGCGCTACGATCCGTTCAAGGATTTCATGCCGATCAGCAATGTAGCCTTGCTGCCGATGGTGGTGGTCACCAGCCCCTCAAACAAAATCAATACCCTGCAGGAACTGCTGTCAGCCGCCAAGGCCAAGCCTGGCGTAATCACCTATGCCACGCCGGGGCACGGCGGCTCACCGCATCTGGCGGGTGCGCTGCTGGGAAATCTGAGCGGCACGAAAATGACCAGCATAGCGTTTCGGGGTAACGCACCCGCGTTGATCGACGTGATGGCCGGACAGGTGACCTTCATGTTCTATCCGATCGTCGGCATTGCCGAACATGTCAACAGCAAACGGCTGCGCGTGTTAGCGGTCGGCACGGCAAAGCGCCACGGCGATTTTGCCGATGTGCCAACCATGGGTGAAGCGGGCTTTCCGGGCTTTGAAGAAACCGCGCCGTGGGTGGGCTTGCTCGCGCCCACGGGAACCCCCGCAGCCATTGTCAATCGCCTGAGTGAAGAAATGCGCAAGTCGCTGGCCAAGCCTGAAACCATTTCGCGTCTGAAAGCGCTGGGGGCGATTACGCTGGGCGATACGCCGGGCGAATTTCTGAAGTTTCTGAAAAAAGATCACGAGCGCTGGGCGCGGGTGATCAAGGCGTCGGGGGTAAAAGCGGAGTAGCGGCAAGCTGCCGCAAGCGGCGCGTGCGCGGGACGGCTGGGTGGCGGTATACTGCGCGCAGAGTCTGTCAAGGTTCCCAGCGATCACATTGCTCTACGTCGAGACGCTCAAGCTCGTTAGCCGGTTGCCACAACGGCAGCCCGCGGCCACGCTGCCGTCGCGTCTGGACGAATTGTTCGACAAGCTGCTGGCCTGCGCCGGCCCCGCCGAGGCAACCCGGATCGAAGACGCAATCTGGGACATATGGATGTACGACGATCACGAGGGCGCGGAGCTTGCACTGGAGCGCGCTACGGCCGACATCGCCGCGCGGCGCTATGACATTGCCGAAACGCGCCTTGCCATCCTGCTCAGGCGTCGTCCGGACTGGGCCGAAGCCTGGAACAAGCGCGCCACGCTTTATTATGTGCTGGAACGCGACGATGAAAGTGTCGCGGCCATACACCGCACTCTGGAAATTGAGCCCCGGCATTTTGGCGCGATGTGCGGGTTCGGAGAAATCCTTCGCTCCCATGGCGACGTCGAAGCCGCCCGCCTCGCATTCCATATGGCGCTGCGCGTGCATCCCCTGCTCGGCGGCGTGAGGGAGATCGTGCAGGATCTCTTTTCAGCGTAGTGGTTGTTCGTACGCACAGCGCACGCTACAGACGTCGAGAAAATGATGCGCGGTAGCGGCATGCGCGCGGCGTAGTTCGCAAATCCTCAGTTATCAATCCGGTCGCGCACCCACGCCAGCACATGCGTCAACCGCGGCGGCAGCAGGTCTTCCGCTTCATCGCACGTCACCCAGCGCCACTCGTGGTGTTCCGGCCGGCCGAGTTCCGGTGACACCGGCAGGGTGATTTTTTCGACGCGGGTTTCGGCGACGTAGTAGCGCGCGACTTTGTTGCCGGCGTAGGGTACTGTTTCCTTGAAGTCCTCACCGAATACGAATTCAAGATCGGTGATACCGGTTTCTTCCGTGGTTTCGCGGGTGGCCGCAGCCAGCGGGTCTTCGTTGAGATTTACCATGCCCTTGGGAAAATCCCAGTTCTTGTAAGCGCGCAGCACCAGCAGTTGCCAGTTGCCCCAGGCAAACCGCACCGGCACCACACCGCACGATAACACCTTCTTTTCAACAATTTTTTTCTCAGTATCCACAATCACTTTCCTGCCGCCAAAACGCTAAGCCCCTAGCTCCACAGCCACGCCGCGCCGCGCACGCCGCTGGAATCGCCATGCGCATTGCGCACGAGGCGGGTGCGTACGGTGTCGGAGAATACCCACTTCCCCCACAGCGCGGGAATGTTTTTGTAGAGGCGCTCGACGTTGGACAAGCCGCCGCCCAGCACGATCACCTCAGGGTCAAGCACGTTGATCACGCTGGCAAGCGCACGCGCGAGGCGCCCTTCGTAACGCTCAAGCGCGTGTACTGCCAGCCCCCCGCGCGTGCTGCGCGAGACGATTTCTTCGGGAAATATTCTGGCGCCGCCATACAGCGCGTAGTCGCGCGCGAGGCCCGGTCCCGACAGAAACGTTTCGATGCAGCCGCGTTTACCACAGTAACATTGTGCGCCCGGACGCTCGATATCTTCCGGCCACGGCAGCGGATTGTGTCCCCATTCGCCGGCGATGGCGTTGGGGCCGTCAACGACCCGGCCGTTGATCACAATGCCACCGCCCAGGCCAGTGCCGATGATGACGCCGAATACCGTAGCCGCGCCCGCCGCCGCGCCATCGCGCGCTTCGGACAACGCAAAACAATTGGCGTCATTGGCCAGACGCACATCGCGGCCGAGCATGCGCTGCAAGTCGATTTTCACCGGCCGCTGGTTAAGGCAGGTGGAGTTGGAGTTGCGCATCAGCCCGGTCGACGGCGACAGCGCACCCGGGGTAGCGATGCCGACGGTGGCCCACGCGCCCAATTGGCGTTCTGCATCGGCAACCAGACTTGCTATCAGCGCCAGTGTAGCCGCGTAATCACCGGCGGGTGTAGGTTCGCGCCGGCGTAACCGTTCAGCGCCAGCGTCATCGAACGCCGCAATTTCTGTTTTGGTGCCGCCCAGATCAATGCCAATTTTCATCCTGCGGTGCGCGCAGTGCGCTCTGAGTTCACTGCGGTTTTACGCCGAGTTGCAGTGCAAGCTTGCGGGTCTTGTCGATGTCCGACTGCACCAGTTTCGTGAACTCGGCAGGCGTGAGGATTTGCGGCTCGAAGCCCAGCTCGTCAAAGCGCGCGAGCACGTCCGGCGCGGCCACTGCTTTGGCGAGTTCGCCGTGAAACTTGTTGACGTATTCGCCGGTTATACCCGCCGGATACCAGAAGCCGAACCACGCGTAGTACTCGAAGTCTTTAATGCCGCCCTCGATCACGGTCGGCACTTCCGGCAACTGTTTCCAGCGCTTCGCCCCGCTAAAGGCGAGCGCCTTGATTTTTCCCGATTTCACCATGCCCACGGCACTGGACGAGCTGAGAAACGCAAGGTCGATATGGCCGCCGGCGAGATCAGTCACCAGCTGGCCGATACCTTTATATTGCACAGTGGTCATCTTGATGCCTGCAGCCGCATTGAAGAGTTCCGTGCCCACGTGCAGCACGCCACCGTAACCCGAGTTGCCGTAATTGAGCCGCCCCGGATTTTTCTTGGCCAGCGCAATCAGTTCGCCCATGGAATTGACCGGAATCGACGGATGCACGCCGAGCACATAGCCCACGATGCGCGTCGCGGTCGAAACGGCAACGAAGTCGCGCACCGGGTCATAGGGCAGTTTGTTGAATGCCGGCAGCAAGGTGTGCGCGCTGGAGGTATGCAACAAGGTGTAACCATCGGGCGCTGATTTTGCGGCAATCTCGGTGCCGATAATGCCGCCGGCGCCTGCGCGATTGTCGATGATGATATTTTGCCCCCACGAAGCTTGCAGCTTCTGGCCGACCAGTCGTCCGATCACATCCATCGGCCCGCCTGGCACGAACGGCACCACGAAGCGGATCGGCTTGCTGGGATAATCGGCAGCGGCTTTTTGCGCCAACGCAGCGTTACTTGCCAACAAGCTCAACGCCATTGCAACGATTGAACGTAGCGTACGCAGGCAAACAGTATTCATGTCATCACTCCCCTATTGAGGCCGCACGGGTTTTTCCATCCTTCACCCTTCACCGGCCGCAGCCCGCCTCTCACGGCAGCTGCAACTTGCCGCCACCCATACCGCCCATGCCACCCATGCCGCCCGCGCCCGGCACCA
>CAMBCF010000213.1 GCA_945864585.1 Bordetella parapertussis
GTGCGAGTGCGCGCGCGATCAAATCGGTGCCGCCACCGGAGGCGAAGGGCACGATGATACGCACCGGGCGTGAAGGGTAGGGCGGCGCGGGGCTTTGTGCGAACGCAGATAGGCTGAGCGCACACAGCGCCGCTGCCATCAAAAACAGCTGCACGCCACGCTTACACATGCAGCGCCGCTGACAAACCCGCCACCGACGTCGCGCAGCGCAGTGTGCGCACGGCGTCGATGACCTGATCGATGCGCTGCGGCGTTTTAGCCGGCTGCGCCAACAAGCGAAATTTGGCTTCGATTTCCGCGGCATCGCAGGCATCGCTCGCCGTGCCGTGGGGATCGATCACCGTATGCTCGTAATGACGCTCGCCGCTGAGCACCACCTGCACGCGTGCGCCAAAGTGCGCGGGGTATAACGCATCCATTTTTTCGTCGATGCGTAATTGGGTGAGGGCGGCCACGCGGCGAATTTCAGTGTCGCGCAGGCTGTGTTCGTCAAACGCCGCCGGGTCGCGCGGATTTTTTACCACTGCCGCGCCCACGCAATAAGGAATGCTGTATTGCGCCGCCATGGTCTCCTGCGGGTTGGGGTCGCCGTTGTGTTCGACCGCGCGGCGGCTGGTATGCACCACAATATTTTTTACATCGGCGGCAGTGAGTGCGCTTTTTTTGCGTATCGCTTCGATGGCGTGCGACACGGAATGGATCAAGCCGCAGCATGGGTAAGCCTTGACCCACACTTTAGAAATGGCGTAATCGTCACCCAGATTATTCGTCAGCGCCTGCACGCAGGTGTCCGCGCCGCCGATCACTTCGAGCAAGCCGAAATGCCCATCCACGCCCGCCAGCGGGCCGCTAAAGCCGCGTTGCGCCAGTTCACACGCCAACACGCCGGTTTCCGCCGCGCGCCCCGCGTGCATACGCTTGACCATGCCGCCAGTGCCTTGCGTAAAGGCCTTGATGCCGCCCGCGCTCGAGCAGGCGATGCCGATGGCCGATAACATCGTCGCAACCGATAGTCCCAATACGATACCTGCGGCTACGGTGGCCGCAACCGGGCCCGCAACGCCCGTGGTATGGTAGCCACGCGTGTTGTGTTCGGCGCCCAGCGCCAGTCCCAGCCGCGCCATCACTTCGTAACCGGCCACTATCCCCAGCAGCAGGCGTTCACCCGATGCGCCTGCGTGTTCGGCCATAGCCAACGCCGCTGGAATTACCACCGCGCCCGGATGCACCAATGCGCCCTGAATAATGTCGTCAAGTTCAAAGCCGTGCGCGGCCGTACCGTTGGCGAGCGCTGCACGCGAGGGCGCAACGGTGACGCTTGCGCCGAACAGCGTGGCTTTGCCGCACGAGCCTTCCGTGATGATCTGCTCGCGCAGTATGCGTCCCCATGGTTGATTCGCGCCGTAGAGACCGCAACCCAAGGTGTCGAGCAGCGCCATGGTGGCGCTGTTACCTATAGCGCCGTCCAACAGCGCAGGTTTGAGGCTGGCGAGATGTTCAACCAGACGTGCACTGTGGTTACTCATGACATCACCCTGTAAATCGCCATCATTCGCCTCGGCCACCTTGCGTGTGGAGTTCAATCCCGGTTAAATTGTGCCATACCCACTCCGGCGCGGGTCGCGATTGCTCATAACGCGGACGCGTTTACCTCCCCGGCAGGACTGATCACACGCGATGGCGCATTTCAGCACCCACCTCACGCAGGAACAGATTGAACGCTACACCGCCAGCGGCGCGTGGCCGAATCGTTTGCTGACGGATTTTCTCGACGACGCAGTGGTTGCGGCGCCTGACAAAACCGCGATTATCGACAGTCGTGGCGCCATTACTTATCGCGAGCTTGCAGCACAAGTCGCGCGCTGCGCGGGCGGCTTGCTGGCGCTGGGCCTGCGCGCGGGCGAGGTGATGGCTTTGCAATTGCCCAATTGGAAAGAATTTTTAATTCTGCATCTGGCGGCAACGCGTATCGGGGTGGTCAGCAGTCTGATTACGCCGGGTAGCCGCGAGCGCGAACTCGCGCATATGCTTAAGCTGTCGGACGCGCGCCTGCTGGTGATACCCGATACCTTTCGCGGCCATGACTATCGCGCGATGGCGGCGCGGTTGCGCGCGGATTTGCCGCAATTGCAACATGTGATGGTGGTGGGCCAGCCCGCCGCAGCGCATGAGATTGCGTGGGAGGCGTTCATGGCAACCACGCGTGCGCCGCCGGATGGGCCGCGCCCCGGCGCCAACGAGGTCACCGAAATCGTCTTCACCTCCGGCGCCACCGGCGAGCCCAAAGGCGTGATGCACACCAGCAATACTATTGTTGCCCCGCAATTGGCGCTCGCGGCGTCGCTGCAACTGACGCGTGACGACGTGATTCATATCGCCTCCACCATCGCGCATCAGACAGGCTTTCTCAATGGCGTGCGTTTGCCCATACAATTGGGTTCGACGGTGGTGTTGCAGGACGTATGGCGCGCGGAACAATTGGTCGAATGGATCGCCAGCTATCGCATCACCGTTTCCAGCGGCAGCGCCACGTTTTTGCTGGATATGCTGCGCGCGAAAAATCTGGCGCAGTGCGATTTGTCGTCGTTCAGAATTTTTCGCTGTGGCGGAGGTCCCATTCCCAGAACGCTGCTGCGCGAAGCGCGCGAAAAGCTGCCGCATGTGGGCATACACTGTGGCTGGGGACAAACTGAAAACGCCGTGGTTACATTGACGCGCATCGGCGCGCCGGATGAAAAACTGCTTAACACCGACGGCTGCGCGCAGCCGGGCATGGAAGTGCGGGTCGTCAATGACAAGAACGAGTTGCTGGCGCCGGCCACGGAGGGCCGCTTGCAGTGCCGTGGCCCCTTCATGTTTGTGGGCTATGCCAAGCAGGAAACCCTGACCCGTGAAAATTTCGATGGTGAGTGGTTTGATACCGGCGATCTTGCCACGCTGGACGCAGAAGGTTATATACGTATCACCGGGCGCCTGAAGGACATCATTATTCGCGGCGGCGAGAATATCCCGGTGAAGTATGTGGAAGACATTCTTTACGAGGATGCGCGGGTGCGCGATGCGGCGATTGTGGGCATGCCCGATGCGCGTCTCGGTGAGCGCGCGTGCGCGTTTGTGATTTGCCGCGATGGAAAATCGCTGGATATGAAGGGCATGCAGATATTTCTGGCGGAGCGCGGGGTGGCCATGATGTATTGGCCAGAGCGCCTGGAAATCGTTGACGAGTTACCGCGTACCGCCAATGGCAAAATACGCAAGGCGGATTTGCGCGCGCGACTGGCGCGCGAGGCGCAGGCGGCTGCAGCAATAAACACCTGAGGAACTGTCATGGCTTTTGAATGCATCAATCTAAATGTCGCCGACGATGGCGTGGCCGTGCTGGAGTTAAACCGGCCCGAGCGTCTGAATGCCTTTAACCGGCAGATGATCGGCGAGTGGCGTGAGGCGCTGGCACAAATCGCCGACGACAGTCGCATTCGCGCAGTGGTGCTCACCGGCGCGGGGCGCGCGTTCTGCGCCGGCGGTGATGCCGATGAAATGACCGCGATGCAAAGCGCTTCCAACGTAGAGCGCAAGGATTACCTGTGGCGCAGCATCCAGAAAATTCCACTGGCGATGGAGCGGCTGGAGCAACCAGTGATCGCCGCCGTCAACGGCACGGCGCGCGGCGCGGGGCTGGACATGGCGCTGATGTGCGACATTCGCATCTGCGGCACATCGTCCACTTTTGCCGAAAGCTACATCAATATGGGTGTCATTTCCGGCGATGGCGGCACCTGGTTTTTGCCGCGCGTGATCGGCGTAGCGCGTGCACTGGAGCTGTTGTGGACCGGGCGCGTGGTGGATGCCGTCGAAGCCGCGCACATCGGGCTGGTGAACCAGGTGGTGGCGGACAGCGATGTGCGCAGCGCGGCACTTACCCTCGCGCGCCAGATCGCGGCGCAGCCGCCGCAGGCGGTGGCGTTGATGAAGCGCGCGGTGTATCAGGGGCTCGCCGGGGGGACGCTGGCCGCGCATCTCGATATGGTTTCATCGCACATGGCGGTGGTATTTGATACGCCGGAATTTAATGCGCGATTGAACGCGTTTCATGC
>CAMBCF010000214.1 GCA_945864585.1 Bordetella parapertussis
AAAGTCGTAAGGGCAACTGACGCACGCTCGGGAAGAACTGCTGCTGAATTCCTCCAAATAGCAGTGGAACCACAGTGGCGGTACGACGCTGCCTAACTACCTTGCTGCAGCTAACGCGACGACAGTAGCAGCGCGTATGAGCAGCGCGACATCCTGCTGGGTATCGAAACGGTGGGCAGCCTCGATCAGCATGTCTGCCAGTGTCTGTGGCGCGCCAGCTTCTGCGCAAAACTGCCGCGTCATTTCCATTGCAATATCCCAGGTCGGGTTGTAGATGTCCTCGCCTGCAGCCTCGGTACATTCCAGCGCATGGCTATCGCATAGTGTGATGCGTATCACCGGCTTGTAGCGCTCGCAGGTGTCGTCGCGCAGACGGCGCCATGGCGCGCATCACGAAATGGACCAAGGTTGCGGCGGTGATCGGAGCAGCCAGGTAACGCGCGAGACTAATGCGCAATCTGCCCGCCGTCGATCACATACGACTGCCCGGTTACAAACGAGGCTTCGTCCGATGCTAGATAGACGGCCATCGGTCCGATGTCCTCGGGTTTGCCGAAGCGCCGCAGTGGAATCTGCCGCAGCCCGGCATCGACAGTTTTCTGATCCTGCATATAGGGCTTGGTAAGATCGGTTTCGATCCAGCCAGGGCAGATGGCATTGACGCGCACGTTGTAGCGCGCCCATTCGACGGCGAGCGCCTTCGACAGTTGCGCGAGGCCGCCCTTGGTCATGCAATAAATCGAATTCCACGGCGCGCCGACAAAGCTGTAGATCGACGACATGGTGATGATCGAACCGCTCTTTTGTTCCACCATGCCTTTGCCCACCGCCTGCATGGTCATGATCGCGCCTTCAAGGTTGGTCGCTATCAGACTGCGCCAGTCTTCAGGCTGCATGTCGAGAAACGGTTTTAACCGCTGGACACCGGCGTTGCACACCAGCGTGTCGATTCTGCCGAATGTTTTCACCGCCTGTGCCACTGCGGATTCGATGCTGTCGGCGCTGGTGACATCGGTTTTCAGCGCCAGCGCGCGGCGTCCCTGCGCCTTGACGCCGGCGAGAGTTTCTTCCAGTGCCGTAGTATCGCGCCCGATCAGCGCCACATCTGCGCCGGCCTGCGCCAGCGATACTGCCACCGCACGGCCGATGCCGCGGCTGGCGCCGGTGACAAATGCCGTTTTTCCTTTGAGATCAAACATTGCTTTTCCTTGATTTTCTGATGAGATGACACCTATTGCTGTTGTTGCTGCTGTTGCGCGCATCGATCCCAGGTTGCCGGCGTAAAGGGCGTCTCGCGCAGCACGTTTTTGCGCACCTTGTTGGTTTCGGTTTTGGGCAGGGCTGCGACGAATTCCACGTAGCGCGGCACCGCGAACTTCGGTAGTTGCTGTTGCGCGTGCGCACACAGCATTTCGGCATCGAGCTTCACGCCGGCGCGCGCAACCACTACGATTTTCACATCGTCTCCGCCCAGCTCGCACGGCACCGCAATCGCCGCGACTTCAAGCACGCCGTCCACCTGCGCCACGGCCTCTTCCACTTCGAATGCGGATACGTTTTCACCGCGCACGCGTATGCCGTCCTTGACGCGCCCGACAAAATACAAATTGCCCGCGGCATCGAGGTAGCCGGCGTCGCCGGTGTGAAACCACAGGTCTTTCCAGGCGGCGATGGTGGCCAGCGGGTCGCCATCGTAGCCGAGCATGACGCTGCAGGGTTCGCTGGAGCGCACCAGAATTTCTCCGGTTTTTCCCGGCGGCAGCGGATCGTTATGCGCGTCGGCGACCCGCACCTCAAAGCCCGGCAATGCGCGGCCCACGCTGGCGAGATCGGGGTTATCGTGCGGCAGATACACCCCCACGTTGCCTTCGGTCGATCCATAACCGCTGCGCAGCGCAACGCCGTGACGTGACTGAAATGCCATAAAATCATGCGGCGATGCGCCGATGCCCCAGCCGATGCGCAACGCCGCGCCTTCGCTCTCGGCAGCGGTGGTGGTGTTCAGCAGTATGCGCAATATTTCGCCGATATAATAAAACGCCGTGCAGCCATGCGCGCGCACCTCGGGCCAGAAGCGCGTAGCACTGAACTTTTCAACCAGCACCATTTTCGCCCCGATGAGCAGCACCGGCAGCGTGATCATGGCCTGCGCCGTGTTATGAAACAGCGGAAAAAAATTGTAGTAGACATCGCGTTCAGTGAGTGCAAGATCGCACGCAATGTTGCGCCCCAAAATGTATTGCTGTGCGTGCGACAGCAGCACGCCTTTCGACGGCCCGGTGGTGCCGGAAGTGTTCATGATCGCAGCTACGTCGGCGCCGGTGATATTGACGGCAGGTGGCTTAGGCAGGACGGAGGATAAAATATCGTTAAAAAACAGATAGTTATTCTTATATCGTGGCCTGGTACTGCCCAGCACGATAAACGCTTTGAGGCCGTGGATCTGATCGATCACGGCTTCGAGTTCGGGCAGCAAACTTTCTTCAACCACCACCGCCGACACCGGCGCGCGCTTCAGGGTGTGCAGCAATTGCACGCCTTTGTAAGCGCTGTTGAGCGGCAATTGAATGGCGCCGATGCGCGACAAACCAAACCACAGGTCGAGATATTCGAGGCGATTGTTCAGAAGCAGCGCAACGCGCTCACCTTTGACGATGCCCAGGCCGTGAAACGCGGCGGCGATACGATCCGCGCGGCGGTCCGCTTCGGCATAGGTGATATTTTCGTTACCGCAAACGGTGAACACACGTTCGCCGATGCGCTGCGCCTGCAGGCGCAGGATGTGCGCGGCGACTTGTTGGGCAAGCGGCAGGCCGGCCAAAAACGCAGTGCTCACGATGCAAAGTCACGCATGACAATCCCGCATTGAGACAGTATGCGCATGATACGTGGGCCGGCTGCGCGAGGAAAGCGCGGCAAGGGTTTGCGCGTTGCGGGTTAAAAGCGGCGGATTAGTATGGATTTCGACATGACATCCCAATCTCGTCATACGTTCCGAGCGCCGGCACAGTCGCCGAACTATTCTGCAGGTTCATAAGGCGCTATCGACTTGACAAATGGGGTGCCTTGACCACTTAATAGCCAAATAGTGTTTGCGGTCGCAACACTATTCTTTTGCAGTCATAGCCGGCAATCAGGAGGTGTCACATGGCAGTCATGGGTCTCGGTCACTTTGGATATTTCGTCAAAGACATAGAGGTGATGAAGGATTTCTGGGGAAACTTCATGGGTATGACCCTCACCAAGTGCAGTGAGGGAGCTGCTTTTTACAGCGCTGACCCGCAGGGCGTTGATCACGAGATTGCAATAATGCGAGGACGCACGGAGGCGGATGATTCTCACCTGATTCATCAGATATCGCTGAGAGTCAAGTCGCTGGACGACGTTCGGGACTTCAAACGCCGGGCCATCGCGAGGGGATTGAAGATTGACCGGCTGGTGACCCATGCCAGCGCCATCGGTCTTTACTTTCGCGATCCGGAGGGAAATTGTGTAGAAACCTTCTGGCTCACAGGTCTTCCCTCCTGGGCGATGATAGGCGTGCCGATCAACATAGACCGGACCGACGACGAGGTTATGGCGGACGTGCGCCACGTATGGGAAGTTTGCAGGAATGTCGAGATGGGCGTTACGCCGGAAGGTAAGCTGAAGGAAGCCATCCAAAAGCTGCGTGGCGGACAGCCAGTTGCTGCGGCAGCAACTGCCTAGATGGATCAAGGCATCTGGGCTACCTGGTACGATCTGGCCGACGATTCGCGCGAGCGTTTCCTCACCTGGCTGCATGAATGTTACTGCCCGTATTTGCGTGTGCAGCCCGGCTACGTCTGGGTCGCGCACTATCGCTACACCGGCGGCGGCCCGCAGATGGAGCAAGTCAAGGCGACCGCGGTCGGCCATACGCAGGAAGCTATCGGCAACGGCAATCAGTACTTGCTGTTGGTGGGCGGCATGTCGGCGCACACCTTCTTCAAGCCATCGATCA
>CAMBCF010000215.1 GCA_945864585.1 Bordetella parapertussis
TATCCAGACTTCGTGCACGGCCCGAATCGGCTGCGCCATCCGCTGAAGCGCGTCGGCGCCAAGGGCGAAGGCCGCTTCGAGCGAATTTCGTGGGACGAGGCGCTGGAGATCATCCATCGGCGCGTGCGGGAAGTTGTTGAGCGTCATGGCCCGCAGGCGGTGTTACCGCTCAACTACGCCGGCCCGCTCGGGATGCTGGCAGGCGCTTCGATGTCGCTGCGCTTCTTTCACCGGCTCGGCGCATCGCTACTCAGCCGCCGCCCGCTGTGCGGAGGCGTCCGTGGCGAGGCCTACGCCGGTACGTTCGGCGCGGCACCGGGTACACCACTGCAGCAGGTGAGCCTCGCCCAACTGATCATCGTGTGGGGCAACAACGCCACGGCATGCAACCTGCACCTGATGCGCGAAATCAATGCGGCCAAGCGCAAGGGGGCGAAGCTGGTTGTCATCGACCCCAAGCGGGTCACGGTCGCCGAGCAGGCGCACCTGCATCTCGCGGTGCGCCCCGGCACCGACGTGGTCCTGGCCTGGGCGCTCGCGGTCGAACTGGAACGCACTGGCGGACTCGATCACGCGTTCATCGCAAAGCACGTGCTCGGCTTCGATCCCTTCATGCAGCGCGCGCGCGAGTACCCGCCGCAAGTCGCAGCGGAAATTTGCGGCATTGCAGTCGAGGATATCCGCACGCTTGCCCGCTGGTACCGGGAATCGGCGCCCGCTGTGATCGCCTGGGGCAACGGCCTGGAGCGCAACCAGAACGGCGGATCCGGATTGCGCGCGATCGCCGCGCTGCCCGCGCTCGCGGGAAAATTCGGCGTCGCGGGCGGCGGCCTGGTCGGCGGCGCTGGGAACGCCTTCCCCAAGACGCTCGACCTGCTTGCGCGGCCCGACCTGGTGCCCAAGGGGACCCGCACGATCAACATCATTGACGTGGCCAAGACGATCCTCGACGACAGCCTCGTGCCGCCCCTCAAGGCGCTGTTCATCTACAACCACAACCCGGTGATCGTGCATCCGGAGCAGAACCGTATGAAGGAGGCGCTCGCCCGCGACGACGTGTTCATCGCCGGCATCGAGGTGGCGATGACCGACAGCATGGCCTACGCCGACGTGATCCTGCCGGCCTGCACCCATTTCGAGCACGCCGACATCTATGCAGCTTACGGCCACCAGTACCTGCAGCGCGCGGATGCGGTGATTCCCCCGGTCGGCGAAAGCCTGCCGAACACCGAGGTCTTTCGCAGGCTTGCGGCTCGCTTCGGGTTCGATGACCCGGCGTTCAAGGCAAGCGACAGGGAACTTATGGACGCAGCACTCGACCACGCCGATCCGCGTATGCAGGGCTTTCGACCGAGCGAACTCCCCACCGACCACGCGCTGCGCATGGAGTACGGCGGCGAGGAGCCAGTGCTGTTCGGCAACGTTCTGCCGACGACGCCGAGCGGAAAGATCGAGCTGGAATCCGCCGTGCTCGGTGCGCGCTACGGCGCGCCACTGCCCACGTTCCGCCCGCTGGTTTCGAGTTTCCCGCTAACGCTGATCACGCCCGCATCGGACCGGCGCACGACTTCGACTTTCGGCGGGCTCGCGGCGAACGACACGACCCCAGCGCTGGAAATGCACCCGTTGGACGCCGAGGCGCGCGGCTTGCGTGATGGCGCATGGGTCAAAGTGTGGAACGACCTTGGCGAGGTGCACCTGCCACTGGTCATCACCAACGCGATTCGTCCCGGCGTGGTGTGTTCCGAAAAGGGCGCCTGGTTCAAGACCAGCCGCAACAACCAAACGGTCTCCGCGCTGGCGCCGGCGCACAAGGCCGACCTTTCCGAGGGCGCGTGCTACAACGATGCGCGCGTCGATGTGGCCGCGCTTTGATTTTTTTCTGTGGAGGGATAAGGTCAAGTCTTGCTTATTGCCTACCCATGAACCTCCCCGCGCGGGCGGGGACATGACGCTCCCGGCTTCGCCACCCTCGCTTCGCTCTCCCTCCGGGAGAAGGGTTGGGGAGAGCGCAGCGAGGGGGCCGCAGGCGGGAAGAGACGCCATGTTCATGGTAGCAATTCGCGACGTACGCGCCGTGGCGTCTCTCCCGCAAGTCAAACGATTGCTTGTCCTCTCGATGTAGGCAATAGTCAGCCGCAAGACTTGACCCCATCATTTGCTCGTCAAACTGCGTCGAAATGAGCCGCCTCGGGCTTCGAATAATCCGCTTGAGAGAGAATTTTTCACCAAACGCCGTGCGATTGACCGCTTGCCGGGGCAGCGATATAGTCGTAAACCTTCAAGAGCGTGGTTTCAATTTCCTATCCTCTGGACTGGAATCGGCTCACATTCGCAGGCATGGAGAGTTCGACATGGGAAGCATTGACGAACAGATGGCGCAAGCGCGCCACCGGATCACCGCGAGCGATTATTACCGGATGGCCGAGGCGGGAATTCTTGGTGAGGCGGATCGGGTGGAACTCATCGACGGGGAGATTGTGGACATGGCACCGATTGGCAGCAAGCACGCCTTCATCGTCAGCCGATTGGCCCGGTTCTTTACCCTCGCATCCAATGATAGCTACCTTGTCAGCACCCAAAACCCCGTCCGCCTGGACGAACTCTCGGAACCGCAGCCTGACCTTGCATTGCTCAAGCCTGGCAATTACATGGATCGCTTGCCAGGCCCGGCAGATGTCTTATTGATCGTCGAAGTAGCGCATTCCTCCCTCAACTTCGACCGTGACGTCAAGCTCACGCTTTATGCGCGCCACGGAATCCCCGAGGTCTGGCTGCTCGATCTTGCTGGTGGAGAACTCACCGTTTACCGTGAACCTGTCGATGGCCAATATCGGGTGACGCGCAAACCACCAGCGAGCGAGGGCATTTCCCCTCTGCTTGTGCCGGATGTTGATCTGAGGTTGGAGGTCGGGAAATCGTGGTCTGTCCCCTTTTAGCTTAGCTAAGCGCAGAGTCGCAGCACAGGCAGATTTACGCTAAATTTTTGCAAATGTTAGGTTGTCAGTTTTAACAGTATTGAAATCGGCATTGGTAATGCTACTTATTTTAAGAAAATACATCATGAAAATATCCCAGAATGTTAACCAGCGATTTTGCAGGTTAAACTAGGCTTCACAAGAGAAGATTCGAAAATGAACGTGCTGGCGACCTATTTCTTGTATACCCTCGCGTTCAACGTTGCTATCTCGGTCATAGCATTTGCGGCCATCTGGGCGTCTATGCGGAAGGGGCGCGAGTTGACGTTTCTTCGAGGAACAGCTGTGTTACTAATTGGCTGGGTGATCGGTTCGATCTTAATACTCATTGTTCATTTGCTCTTCTCTATTGGCGGCACCGCGCTACGGGATGGGCCGCTTGAAAGTCCTATTTCAGTCCTCGTGGTGATTTCGGTCATGTATATGGTATATGGCTGGCTATCTGAGAAACGGACGTAGTAATTCCGTGAAGCCTAACGTGTACGAGCGCGGACGCGCCGATAAGCAGCGCGCGTTTGGTCTGCGACTGTGGCGACTCGCCGCTCAACGCGAACGTTAGGCCCCTCTAATGCGTCGCTTGCAAGAACTCGTTGATTCCGTTCGGAAGCAGCATTCGGATGACAGTTTCTTTAGTACATTTGAATCATCCATCAAGACTTGGCCGTCGAAGCAAAGCTTCTATGCCGCCTACGAGCGAGCCTTCGCTCTTTTGGACGATAGCTCTTGGAAGAATCTTCTAACCAAGGCTGTCAACCACTTTCCTGAGAAACGGTATCTGCAAGTCAAGGGTCCGTTCTTCGACCAGCTTAACGATGCACTCGCCTACCAATGGCTCGTTCGCCGTGGATTCACTGAGAGGCTGTGAATTTTTCAATTCCAGCAGTTGCCATTAGTGCGCAGAGGTAATTCACCCCGCTGCGGGATGAAATATGTAATACGCATAAAGTTACTCACTAGCCACCGTTCATTTGACGATTTCCCTGCTTTTTCTACCTTCA
>CAMBCF010000216.1 GCA_945864585.1 Bordetella parapertussis
GTGGGCAAAAACGTTTTGCCCACCCTATGCTTACATTGAGATGCGTCGATGCCTGTGCTCAAGGGGGAAGGCGTTTCTTTGCTAACGCTTCAATACAGCGCCGCTAACGCGCATCGGCGTTCAACGCCGCGTCATAGCGTTTGCGCGCGGCCGCTTCTTTGGCCTTGGCGGCGTCACGCAGTTTGATGAATTTTTCCAGCTCGAGCCTGAGTGCTTCGGCGCGGTCGCGGGTGGCGTTGTAGGCATCCTGTGTGTTCAGCACATCCTGCTCGGCGAGCCTGGATTCAAACGCGGCCTGGGTGAGGTCGCGATACGCGGCGCCACTACGCTGCTGTTGCAGTTGCAACGGGACAGCATCGCTTGCGCGCTCCTCCACCGGCGCCGGCTTTTGCACCTGCGCGCGCAGCGTGAGCGGCGCTCCTGCCGCCACGCAGGCTAAAAAAACCAGCATGCGCATCAGGGCAGCAACACCGTCGAACCGGTGGTCTTGCGGCCTTCGAGATCACGATGCGCCTGTGCCGCCTCGCGCAGCGGATAGGTTTGATTGATGGCAATTTTGACCGCGCCTTTTTTCACCACCGCGAACAAATCACGCGCCGCTGCGTCGAGGCCTTCGCGCGTGGCGGTGTAGGTCGCCAACGTCGGGCGCGTGAGAAATAGCGAGCCCTTTTGCGCGAGGATACCGATATTCAGCGGCGGCACCGCACCGGACGCATTTCCGTAACTCGCCATCATGCCCAGTGGCGCCAGGCAATCGAGCGAATCCATGAAGGTCTCTTTGCCAGTGCCGTCATACACCACCGGCACGCCTTTGCCCTTGGTGATTTCACGCACGCGCTGCGAGATTTTTTCACGTTCGGCGACGATCACATGTTTGCAGCCCGCCTTTTTCGCCACCGGCGCTTTGGCATCGCTGCCGACGGTGCCAATCACAGTGGCGCCCAGGTGCTTACCCCACTGGCAAAGAATTTGTCCCACACCGCCGGCTGCTGCGTGCACCAGTATGGTGTCGCCCTTTTTCACTTTATATGTGCGGCGCAGCAGGTACCACGCGGTCATGCCCTTTAGCATCATCGCGGCGGCGGTCTGATCGCTGATGCCAGCAGGAATCTTCACCAGCCGCGCCACCGGGCGTATCAACACTTCGGCATACGCGCCTATCGGTCCGGCGTAGGCCACGCGGTCACCCACTTTAAGCCCTTTAACTTTCGGGCCGAGCGCTTCAACCACACCCGCGCCTTCGGAGCCCAGCGTCATCGGCAGCGGCATCGGATACAAACCGGAGCGCTGGTAGGTATCGATAAAATTCAAACCCACTGCGGTGTTGCGCACCCGCACTTCGCCGGGGCCGGGCTCGGCAACCGCCACTTCCTCCCATTGCAAAACTTGGGGTCCACCGGCCTGATGTATACGTATCGCGTGGGGCATGGTGTATCTCCTTGTTTAACGTGAATATTTATTGCGGCGCCAGCGGGAACAGCCGGGCCAGGAAGCGAACCTGAATTGTATAGAAAAACCGTCCCACCGGGCGGCGTCAATCGCTACGCATGGCACTCACGATGGACGGCAATATCACGGAATCGCAGCAGCGCTGCTAAACGAACTGAAATTCAGCCTGCGCTGGAGTGACGGGCTTGGAAAACCGTGCGTTCGAATTTGGACGTGCGATAACGCTGCGCGCCAATCAGCGCGGACATTATGGCCCAACCACACCGGGGTGCAGGACGTTACTCAATCACTTGCAGTATATATTTTCATATGTATAATAAAACTATGCACTTCACTTGGAAGGTCGCCAAGCGTACCGCCAACCTGAAAAAACACGGCTTCGATTTCGCGCATGCCGAAAAGGTATTTAATGGGCCGACCTTCACGGGGGAAGATGCCCGCGATTACGGCGGCGAACAGCGCTTTAATTCCACCGGCTTTCTTGGCACGGCCATCGTGACGATCTGTCACACGGAAACCGAAGACGAAATTCACATCATCTCCATGCGCAAGGCGGAACCTCATGAAATCGAAACTCTCTCCCGTTACCTCTAAGCCGCCGCGCCTGCGCGTTGGCCTGAAGGATGTCAGCCGTGAAGAATTCTCCGCTGCGGTTAATACACGGTTGGGCAAGCAGCGCGTTTCCATCATGCTGGATGGTTCGATCATTGCATTCTTCAAAGCCAAGGCTGGGGAACGCGGCTACCAGACGCTCATCAATCAGGCGCTCCACCAGGCCATGACGGGCGAGCAGATTGAATCCACGCTGCGCCGGGTAATTCGCGAGGAACTGCGTACGGCGTGAGGTATCGGCGAGGTTCGTCGTCTCGTTCCTCGTGGGATATAGGTCGGACGCCACCAGCAGATCGTTTGCCAGGCGGTGTGTGGGTCTATACCACCCGTGTCGTTCCAGCGCAGCGGGGAAACGGGATACCAGCCTGCGCTGGAAGACGGGCTCGGTTATCCACGATACCGGCCCGCTGCGAAGTCCGCAGCGAACCCGCAGCGCCGGATAACCCTGATGCACCACGCGGATGGTGGAAACGGTTGGTGGGCCCTGATGGACTTGAACCATCGACCAACGGATTATGAGTCCGCTGCTCTAACCAACTGAGCTAAGGGCCCGCAGGGGCATGATTCTACCGTTTATTTTGTATCCTTTCTTGTACTAGCCTTGTCCAACGTGGTATGAGCCTGAGCGGGGTCCGTGTTTCCAACGAGGAATGAGCCTGAAACGGTAATTTAGGGCTGCATTGGTGTTTGGGTTGATCATCTCAGGATGATCATAAACATGAACGATGCCAAGCTACGAAGCATTGAGCAAATCGAGCTTTTCCTCAGTGGCAGTATCGAAGTCGAGTTTTCAATGCACGGGGACGACCCCGCGCGGTATGCGCACATCAGCCGCGTACTCAAGCGCTTGGACTACCTTCGACGAAATAGACGCGAGCGCGGTGTGGTGCTGCGTTACTTGCAGCGTACCAGCCGCTACAGCCGCTCCCAGATCACACGGCTGGTGACCCATTGGCGCACCAACCGCTTAGCCGCGGTGCCGCTTCTGAAGCGCTACAGGGCGCCGGCCGCACCCTTTAAGCGCAAATACCTGGCCATCGACATCGCGTTGCTCGTCGAGATGGATAAAGCCAACGAAAACGTCTGCGGACCGGCCACGGCGCACTTGCTTAAACGGGCCTATCAGGAATACGGCGATGAGCGCTATGTGCGCCTGGCTACGCTGTCGGTCTCGCACCTGTATAACCTGCGCAGGAGTGTCGGTTATCAATCACAAAGATCGCACTTTACCAAGACCCATCCGGTGTGCAATCCGATTGGCGTACGCAAGGCGCCGCGCCCCAACGGACGGGCCGGGTTTATACGCATCGACAGCGTTCACCAAGGTGATCTTGATGGGGTCAAAGGGGTCTACCACATCACCTGCGTGGATGAGGTCAGTCAGTGGCACGTCGAGGCTTGCGTGCAAGGCATCAGCGAAGCATTTTTGCTACCCGTTTTGGCTCTGGTCATGGCGCAGTTTCCGTTTGAGATATTGGGCTTTCACTCAGACAATGGCTCCGAATACATCAACACCAAAGTGGCTGAGTTGCTGGAGAAACTGCGCATCGAGCAAACCAAATCGCGGGCTCGCCACAGTAATGACAACGCCTTGGCAGAGAGTAAAAACGCCAGCGTTGTACGCAAACACATGGGCTACAGCCATATCCCGCAACGCTATGCCGAACCCATCAACCAGTTCTACCAACAGCACTTCAATCCCTGGCTCAATTTGCATCGCCCCAGCATGTTTGCCACTGAGAGGCTGTGAATTTTTCAATTCCAGCAGTTGCCATTAGTGCGCAGAGGTAATTCACCCCGCTGCGGGATGAAATATGTAATACGCATAAAGTTACTCACTAGCCACCGTTCATTTGACGATTTCCCTGCTTTTTCTACCTTCA
>CAMBCF010000217.1 GCA_945864585.1 Bordetella parapertussis
GGTATCCAACTGATCAAACAGCGCTGTTATCAGCGCGTCTTTTTCGGCTAAACTCAGTTGCGATAAGTCAGGGCGTTTCAGCATGCCCGGAAGTATCGTATGAATCTACAAAAAGTACAATGCCTCGCTCTAACCTAAATAGTTACCAATAAAAACAGATAGTTCTAAGCAGAATATATGCGATCTCCATTGGCGTTGCACCAGTGTAGTGTTGCAGTGTTGATAGAACATTCGAATGGTGACTTCAGGCACACATGTGGGTCATCACCAACCCCGTCATTCCGGCGCATGCCGGTATCCAGTGCGTGCATTATGCAAAGCATCTGAATTGTCTCTAATCAGCTTCAATGAAACTCCAACACCTTCCCTCACCCGGCGCTTCGCGCCACCGTCTTCCGCCGGGCGAACCTATGCACACATCTCACGTAGAAGCGCGGCGCCAGCCGGCTATTCCGCCCGCATGCCGCGTTCCTTGACCACGCGGCTCCATTTCTTGACCTCGGCGGCGAGGAACGTGGCAGTCTCCACCGGCGTAGCGCCGATGATGTCGAGGTCGTCCTGCTTAAAGCGCTGGATAAGATCGGTCAACTTCAGCGCCGCCTTGATGCGCTCGTTCAGCAGGCCGGTTATATGCTTCGGCGTGCCTTTGGGCGCGACTATCACGTGCCACGCCTGGAACTCGTAGCCTGGCAGTCCCGCTTCCGCGATGGTGGGGACATCCGGCAGGGTGCCAGCACGCTGCGTGCCGGTTACCGCGATGGCACGGATGCGTCCAGCCCGGATGTGGGGCAACGCGCCCGCGGTCGAGTTGTAGAGGAGGTCGATCTCTCCTCCCATCACTGCAATGAGGGCTGGTGCGCCGCCCTTGAAGTGCACGGCGACGATGTTCACCTTGGCCATCAGATTGAAGAGTTCACCCGCAACATGCGGATTGGTGCCTATGCCGGCCGTGCCATAGTTCAGCGCGCCGGGTTTTGCACGGGCGAGTGCGATCAACTCCTTCACCGTGCGCGCCGGGACGGACGGGTGCAAACCGAGGAATGAGGTCTGATTCGCCATCAACATGATGGCTTCGAAATCGCGCTGCACGTCGTAGAGCGGCTTGGCCACCATTGCGGGATTGACCACGAACGGCATGGTGTTCGACAACAGCATGTAACCGTCAGGGGCGGCGCGCGCGACCAGTTCGCTGCCGATGTTGCCGGAAGCGCCACTGCGATTGTCGATAATCACCTGCTGGCCAAGACTTTCCGCGAGCTTGGGGCTGATGAAGCGCGCGATGATGTCGGTCGAACCGCCAGGCGGGAACGGCACGATCCAGCGCACCGCTTTTACCGGCCACGGGTCCCCCTGCGCAGCGGCGGACGCCGGCATAAAAGCCATGACGACGCTCGACAGCAGCGCCGCGTAACGAAATTGTAGTTTCAGCATGGTGCGCCTTTCGGGAAAATTGTGGTGCGGGTCAACTCAATCTTCACCATCATAGATTTTCAGATAGGTGGAACGCCCGCCGTCGGCGGCAATTGTCGTTCCCGTCAGCATGCGTGAGTCTTCCGACGCCAGAAACAGGGCGATGGCCGCGATGTCTTCCGAACTGCCGTGCGAATAGGGGTACAGTTTTTGCATTTTCATGCGCGTGCGCGCAGCGGGACCGGGCTTTTCCGCCAGCATGAAGTCCTTGTTTTCGTAGCGCTTGATCTGCCGCTCGGTGCGTATCGAGCCCGGCGCAATCGCATTGGCGCGGATGCCGTACTGCACGTACTGCGCCGCCAGTGTTTTGGTGAACGAAATAATGCCGCCCTTGGTCGCTGCATACGCGGGCTTCATCGAACCCATCAGCCCCAGATGCGAGGTCACGTTGATGATCACGCCGCCGCCCGCTTTGATCAGGTGCGGTATGCCGTGGCGGCAGCTCAAAAAAGGATGCAGCAGGTTGAGATTGATGGTGTGATGCCACACCGCGAGATCCATCTCATGCACCGGCACGTCTTCCTGCAAAGAACCGCCGGCGCAATTAAAAATGATATCCAGCCGGCCGAAATGCGCGAGGGTCGCATCCATCGCGCGCCTCATGCTGTCATCCTTGGTGACATCGGTTTCGACGAATAACGCATCGCCGCCAGCGGCGCGAATTTCACGTTCGGCAGCCTCTCCCACCTCGCGATTTAATTCGATGATCGCCACCTTCGCACCTTCGGCCACGTACGCCCTGGCAGTGGCTTTCGCAATGCCCGCGCCCGCGCCGGTGAGAAACGCCACTTTGTCCTTCAGCTTAGCCATAATCATTCCCTCTTTTGGTTACAACCCCGCGACAACGTGATGACCCGACACAGGCTCGGGCCTCGCACTTCACGCCTCACTCGATCTTCAGCTTCGCCTCGCGCACCACCTTCACCCACTCGTCGTATTCCTTTTTCGCGCGCGCGGCGAGCACCGCCGGGGCGCCGCCGGTAACGGCCAGGCCCTGCGCGTCCAGTGTGTTCTTGACGCTGCCCTCCTGCAGGATTTTGTTCACCTCGGCGTTCAGGCGCGTGACGATGGCTTGTGGCGTCCCTTTCGGGAAAAACATGCCGTAGTAAGTGCCTGACTCATAACCGGGCAGCGTTTCTGCAATCGCCGGCAGATTCGGCAGTGTGGGCCAGCGCTTGGCGCTGGTCACGCCCAGCGCGCGCAAGCGGCCGCTGGTATAAAAAGGCTGCGCACCCAGCATGCCGGCCACCATCACCTGCGTCTGTCCCGCCATCAATTCGGGCATCGCCACGCCGGTGCTCTTGTAGGGCACATGGATCATCTTGATGCCCGCCATGCTCAGGAACAACTCGGTCGACAAATGCGTGTTGCCGCCTATCCCGGTAGACGCGAACACCAGCGTGTCCGGCTTCGCGCGCGCCAGCGTGATCAGTTCCCTGGTTGTCTTCACCGGCAGCGCCGGATGCACCACCAGCACGTTGGCCACAAAACCTAGTTCCACCACCGGAATGAACGCATCAAACGGATCGTATCCCAGCTTGCGCGTGGCCGAGGTCGCGGAAAAACTGCCGGAGATACTCATCACAGTGTAGCCGTCCGGCGGCGCCTTCGCCGTCAACTCCATGCCGATGGCTCCGCCCGCCCCACCGCGATTGTCGATGACGAATGGCTGGCCCAGCGCTTCGGTGAGCTTTAGCGCCACCGGCCGCGCGGTCAAATCGGAGCCGCCGCCGGGGGCGAAGGGCACGATGACGCGCACGGTTTTTGCGGGCCACGATTGAGCGGAGGCGGCGGACGCGAGCATTGTAGTTAAGCCAGCGATCGCGGCAAGAGCGTAGTTTTTCATGGGTGTTACCTCCGGCGGTCCGATTATTTGGCGATGCCAGGCTGCATCAACAACTGTGGCCTGGACGAAGCATAGCGAAATCCGGGCATCCTTGCGCCGGTATTCGTTTCATGAGGTTGGGTGCGACGCTGCGCCTGTCCCCCTTCTGGACGCGGCGGGTGCGACCTGTTTTAATACCCTGAAACCGCTTACCACAAAGGAGCTTTCCCGATGGCGATCATCGATTCCCAGGTCCACGTCTACGAGGCGAACACGCCGCAACGGCCCTGGCACAATGTGCCGAATTGGCCCGCTCACGTCACGGGTGACGAGATGGTGGCGGCGATGGACAAGGTCGGCGTCGACGGCGCGATCTTCATCTCCGCCTTTTCCCTGTATCAGTACGACGCCAGCTATGCGGTGGAAGTGCAACGCGCCCATCCCGGACGGCTCGCCATCGTCAAGCCGGT
>CAMBCF010000218.1 GCA_945864585.1 Bordetella parapertussis
CTTCACGGTTGATACTCAGCCGTTCGTTGGCTATCGCCGGGCGCGTGATGTAGCGGCACAGTTGTTCGATACCCTTGCGGTCATTGGCGTCACAGCGTACGCCCGCGTGCAGGCTGAAACCGTGGACGTTGGCGCACAACACATCGCGCAAGCGATGCGGTTCGCGCAGCTCACCACATTCTACGAGCGTCAGCACTTTGCGCCCCGCCCTCGGCCCCATCGCGATGCGGTAGGTGCTGGAGGCCGCTTGCAGTGGCGCGACCAGGTTGTCCGGGTCGATGCTCTCGGTGCGCGCAAGGTAGGTGACGCCCGCCTCCTCGATCAGATGACCGAGGCGGGTCAGTAACTTCAGGATGCGGGGCCGATGGGTTGGCTTCGCCTGCGCTCGCGCAAGCGTGCGAAGCGAGGTAAAGTGGCGCTGTGAGGGGCAAGATTTTAGGGAAATCCGCGAGGCTTGAGCGGATTTTTCACGCGATTGCCGCTTTACCGGGCGGGGATAGAATGCCGTTTGGTGAAAAAGAGCGTTTAAAATAACTATTCTCCACGCTGGAAGATGGCCAAGCGTTCGGCCGTGTCGCGATGGATGTGATGGAAGCGCAGTTGAAAAACCATGACTGGCTGGCGCTGGGACGACCCACGATAGCCGAGCCGGCGTGTTTTCCGTACATTGAAACCGCACCCGAGGCCAAGGTTGCAATGGAAGATTATCCGGCTATTATGAAATGGATGGAGCGCTGCAAGAAACTGCCGGGGTGGGCGGCGCGCTGAGATTTACATCTCACTGAAAAGCGGGAGGTTGCCTTGAACGCCAGAGTTAAAACACCACTTCGTCGTTCCCGCGCAGGCGGGTACCCATGCGTGGTCTCAAGCGGCACTGTGATATGGATTCCCGCCTGCGCGGGAATGACGGGGTGGGTGAGGTGGGTTGCGCTTGCAATGGCATTGTGTTGTGCGCAAGTGGCACAAGCGCAATCAAACTACCCCACGCGCCCCATCCGCATGGTCGTGCCGCAACCCGCGGGCGGCACCATGGATACCGTCATGCGCGCATTGGGCGAGCAGCTTTCACGCCAGATGGGGCAGCAGTTCGTGATCGACAATCGCGGCGGCGCCAACGGCATTATCGGCGGCGAGATCGTGGCCAAGGCGCCGCCCGACGGCTACACCATGATCTACACCTCGAATTCGCTCGCCAACAATCAATTGGTGATGGAGAAACCGCCGTTCGACATTCTGCGCGATTACGTGCCCGTGACGCTGGTGGTGAGGTCGGGCGGTTACTACATCGTGATTCACCCGCAGGTGCCGGCGCAGACGCTGAAAGAACTGATCGAGGTCTCGCGCAGCGGTCGCACGCTGATCCATTACGGCTCCGGCGGCGTGGGCAACAGCCAGCATCTGCTGGGCGAACTCATCAACAAGCGCACCGGAACGAAATTCGTGCACGTGCCGTACAAGGGCTTCGCGCCGGTCATCACCGCGGTGATCGGCAACGAGATCCAGTTGGCGTTTGCGTCCGCCCTGACCGTGGTGCAGCACATCAAGGCGGGCAGGCTGCGAGCCATTGCCACCAGCGGTGGCAAGCGCTGGCAAGGATTGCCGGATGTCCCGACCATGTCGGAAGCGGGCGTGGCGGGTTTCGTCTACGACCCCGCATGGCACGCGATTTTTGCACCTGCCGCGACACCGGAGGGGATCGTCACGCGCATGCAAGGCGAGGTCGTCAAGGCACTCGCGAGCCAGAAGATGCGCGATACCATGGAGTTGGGCGGCCACACGCCGGTGGCGAGTTCTCCAGCGGAGTTCCGGCGCTTTCTCGAGGGCTATCTCAGGGAAATGTCGGTGCTGGCGAAAGAGACGGGCGTCAAGCCGCTATAGGCTTTCAATCGGGGTTTCAATCATCCAGTCAGTCCGGAGTGCCGCATGAGATTTCACACAAGGGTCGCCGCATTGATTGCCGTGGTGGCATGCATGGCCAGCGCGTACGCGCAGGATTATCCGTCGCGCCTGGTGCGCATCGTGGTGGGCTTTTCGGCGGGCGGCAACACCGACATCATTTCGCGCGCGATGGCGCAGAAGCTGACCGACCGCTTTGGGCAAACCGTGATCGTGGAGAACCGTCCGGGCGCGGGCAGCATGATCGGCACCGATTATGTCGCCAAGGCCACGGCCGATGGCCACACGCTGTTGCTGGTGAGCGGCGCGTTCAGCACGCAGGCGGCGGTGCTGAAAAAGCTTCCGTTTTATCCGCTGCGTGATTTTGCGTAGATCACCAACGCGGTGTTGTATCCGTTCGCGGTGATCGTCAAGCCCGATTCGCCGCTGCGTTCCACCACCGATCTGATTGCCGTCGCAAAAAAGGCGCCGGGCAAGCTGAACTACGGTTCGGTGGGCATCGGGTCCGTGCTGCATCTCGCGGTGGGGTTGTTCAATACGCATGCCAACACCGAGATGACGCACATTCCTTTCAAGGGCGGCTCGGAGCCGGTGATCGAGCTGGCGAGCGGACGTCTGGACGTGGTGTTCGAGACGCTGACCGGCGCCTACCCGCATGTGAACGCGGGCCGGCTGCGCGCCATTGCCGTGACCTCGGCCGAACGTTCATCGCAGTTGCCCAATGTGGCGACAGTGGCGCAGACGCTGCCCGGCTACGAAGTCACGTCGTATTCAGGCTTTGCCGCGCGGCGTGCCGCCGGTGATCGTGGGTAAACTCAACCGCGAGATGCGCGCGATATTGAATGAACCCGACATCCAAAGGCGGTTTACCGATCTGGGCGGTACAGTGACAGCCACTACGCCGGAGGCATTCGGCCGGCACGTGACCGGTGAAATCGCCAAGTGGGAAAAAATCGGCACCGCGAAAAAAATCGAAATTCAATAAAACCGTTACGTCGTTTCCGTCACCGCCAGAAAAAAGCGGAATCCCGCCGCGCGATACGGCGAATCATCGGCCACGGTATCGCCCGCGTAGGTGACGAGCTTCGGCAATGTCGCCGCGGCATCCGCCGGCGCATAGCCGCGATTCAACATCAGATCGCGATAGGTGAATTCCAGCAGCGCGCTCGCGCCCCAATCGACGCTGGTGGTGTAGCCCGACACCGGAAACGGTTGCTTGGTCAGCGCCCGTTGACCGTCCAGACCCACGAGGCACGATGAGAAGTGCAGCAGCTTCAGATTGCCCGCGTCGCGCACGGCATCCAGCACGCGCGTGGTGTTGATGACTTCGCCATGCACGCTCAGTCCGTCGGCGACGCCGTGGCTGGCGATCATGAGAATCGCCGGCTCCGCAAGATAGATCAGATCGCGGCACCAGTGATCGAGACCCTCGGCATCATGAAAAAATTGCTGCCGTACGCGCACCTGCGGCAGGCGCGCGAACACTTCGCGCAGCATGTGGCCGAAGGAATATTCGTTTTCGGCAAGGCTGCGCTGCCAGTGCGCTTCCAGCACCAGCAGCCACATAATGCCGCGCTCGGGCAGCACAAGATGGCCGCGCCACGGCTTCCACTCCGTGCCGAGGTATAGGAATTTTAAAAACCTTTTTTGACCAAAGCCCAATGTATCCGCGCCTCGGCGGGCAGTCAATTGCAGATCATTTGGCAGATCATTTGGCCAAGCCGCTCGCTGCCCGCAAAATTCAGCCTTCCAGAGCCTCCGCAACTACAGGATTTAACGCCTAAACTTGCCGCTCACGTGGGCGATGGCCGAGCCGACGCATCAGCTCCGGTAAAAACCAGCCCGCAGCAAG
>CAMBCF010000219.1 GCA_945864585.1 Bordetella parapertussis
CCACGCCCGCGAACGAACATTCATCGGTGATGGCCAGCGCGCCATAGCCCAGCGCCTGCGCCCGTGCGACCAATTCTTCGGCGTGTGATGCGCCGCGCAGGAAGGTGAAGTTGGAAAGGCAATGCAGCTCGGCGTAGGCGGGTAGGGCAGACATGGCGGATAAAAGCGCTAGGCAAACAATCGCCTGGATCGGCATTGGTGTTGATGGGATGGGCTCTGCGTATAAGGCTGTATATAATACCAGCTTACCGAATACACCGCCTTCCGCTCATGAGCCCAGCGCTGCGGCGCGCCACAGCGGCAAGCCCAGTCCACTACGAGCGGCGGCGTCCCGAAGAAACGACGCTGTATCGCCTGGTGCAGGAACATCTTGAGACGTTCCTCGTGCAGGTTGAAGCAGGCGGTGTGGCAAGCTTGCCGCAGTTCGTTATCGAAGAATTCGAGGCCTTTCTCGAATGCGGCATCCTTGCGCACGGGTTTGTGCGAGTGCGCTGCGCGCAGTGCGCGCACGAGAAGCTGGTGGCCTTTTCCTGCAAGCGACGCGGCATTTGCCCCTCGTGCGGGGCGCGGCGCATGGCGCAGACCGCCGCCTGGCTGGTCGATTGCGTAATCCCCAAAGTGCCGGTGCGCCAGTGGGTGTTGTCGTTCCCGATCCCGCTGCGCAGCCTCTTCGCCGTGCACCCCGAACTGCTCACGCCGGTATTGCAGATCATCCACCGGGTGATTGCAACGTATCTGATCAAGCACGCGGGCGTCAAACGCAGTGAAGCCGCCACCGGCGCGGTCACCCTCATTCAGCGTTTTGGGTCCGCCGCAAACATTAACATTCACCTGCATGGCCTGGTGCTCGATGGGGTCTATTGAAGCAGCGCAGAAGGTGCGCCCGTATTCCAACCGGCGCCTGCGCTAACGCGCGAGAAGCTTACGGCGCTGCTCGACAAGATCATCACCCGCATCCTGCGGCTGTTGACCCGCGAGGGGCAACTGGTCGAAGAAGAGGGCGTGACCTATGTGGCAAGCGTGCGAAGCGAGGTAAAGCGGGCGCTGTGAGGGGCAAGATTTTAGGGAAATCCGCGAGGCTTGAGCGGATTTTTCACGGATTTTTCACGCGATTGCCGCTTTACCGGGCAGGGGATAGAATGCCGTTTGGTGAAAAAGGACGTTTAAAATAACTATCCTACCTAGCAGGCTTTTTTCATTTGTGTTGGTTGTAGGCAATCTGTAGGCAACTTGCCCAAATGCAGCACCAGCGCCGGCCAAAAAAAACCCAGCGGGTAAGGCTGGGTCGGTAACTCTTTCGAGCCGCGCTCAGGGAGGTGAAGCGCAGGGGCTTGATGCCCGGTTGAACTGTAGCACGGTGCCACGACACTATTGAATGCAGTGTGGTGATCGACATGGAAGAAAGACAGCTACAAACCTTGGCGCTTAAGCACGCGGAAGTTTCCAGGAAGTTGTCGAGAACCAGTTTTTCAGCAGTTCACAAGTCAGCGGTTTGCTGATGAAATAGCCCTGGACCTCGTCGCAGCCGATGGCGGCAAGCGCGTCCAGCACCTCCTTCGTTTCCACGCCTTCCGCGACGACGGTGAGACCGAAGTTATGACCGAGCTCGATCACCGTGCGCACCAGCATGGCGTCTTTTTTATCCGTCAGCATGTGGGTGACGAATGATTTGTCGATCTTGATCTCGTTGATGGGAAGGCGCTTGATGCTGGAGAGCGAGGTGTAGCCAGTACCGAAGTCGTCAATCGAGAGCAGTACGCCCATGTGACTCAGCGTCATCAGGTTTTCCTCGGCGTGTTTCGGATCCAGCACGATGGCACTCTCGGTGATTTCCAGCATCAACTGGCCCGGCTCAGTGCCGGTAACGGCTAGCGCATCAGCGATCATTTTCGGCACATGCGGGTCGTGCAAGGAGCGTGCCGAGAGGTTCACGCTCACCCGCAGTCGAATGCCCTCGTGGCGCGCGTTCTGGCATTGGATCAGCGCGTTGTTCAGTACCCAGCGGGTGAGAGGGCCAATGAGTGCGGTTTGCTCTGCGACCAAAATAAATTTGTCTGGCGGAAGCAGCCCCAAGCGTGGGTGTTGCCAGCGCACCAGCGCTTCGACGCCGACGATGCGGCCAGTTTTGAGCTCCAGCTTTGGCTGGAAATGCAGCACCAGCTGGTTGGTCTGGATACCATCGCGTAATTCGGCCATGAGTCCGAGTCGCTCGGGACTGTGAAGGTTTAATTCAGGCGCGTAGACGGTATAGTTGCTTGCTATCTGCTTGGCATGGTGCACGGCAATATCTACCCGCCGCAGCAGCGTATCGACATCGTTCGCGTGCTCCGGCATCATCGCCACGCCGATGCTGGTTTCGACGGCAATCGGAATCTCGTTGATTATGAACGGCAGTTCCAGTACGTCGTGGATCTTTTGGCTGATTTTTTGCACGTCGTCGCTGGCCGTCAGCGGTGCCAGCAGAATGCCGAATTCGTCGCCACCGATACGCGCGACCACATATTGTTCAAGCAACACCTTACGCAGGCGAATGCCAACCTGCTGCAGCAGGCTGTCGCCGCAGTCATAGCCGAGCGTGTTGTTGACGTCTTTGAAGCTATCCAGGCCCATCAACAGCAGGGCGATGGGACGCTGCTCGCGCTGCGCGGCCAGCACGGCTTCCTGCACCAGTTCGTGAAAGCGAACGCGGTTCGGCAAGCCGGTGACCGTGTCGATGTAGGCGAGGCGATGAATGGTCTCTTCCGCCTGTCTGCCTTCCTGTCGCATGACTGCTTCGCGCAGCTCGCGCTCGATGGCGGGCAGCAGGCGCGCGAGGTCGTCTTTCATCAGATAGTCGTGGGCACCGGCCTTCATGGCCGCGACCGCGATATCCTCTCCGATCGAGCCGGAGACGAGAATGAAGGGGATGTCGATCCCCTTTGCCTTGGTGAGTTTCAGCGCTTGCACACCGTTGAAGCGCGGCATGGCGTAGTCGGAGATGATCAGATCCCAGGATTGCCGGGTCAGCGCGTCCTCCAGTCCCTCGGGCGTCTCCACCCGTTCGTATGCGGGCGCGTAACCGCCGCGCCGCAGCGTAAGCAGCAGCAGCTCGGCGTCGTTCTCCGAGTCCTCGACGATCAGAACACGCAGCGGGGTAGTCATTGGCTGAATCTTTTTTGTACCGGCGGCTCGTTCAACACCAGCCAGTAGAGCCCGAGCTGGCGGACCGCCTCCATGAACTGGATGAAGTCCACCGGCTTGCGGACGTAGCTGTTGGCGCCAAGGCCGTAGCCCGTGAGGATGTCCTGTTCCTCCTTGGACGAGGTGAGGATCACGATCGGCTGCGAGCTCGTTCGCGGGTCGGCGCGGAGGCGCCGCAGCACTTCCAGGCCGTCGATCTTGGGCAGCTTCAGGTCCAGCAGCACCACGGCCGGCGTGGGCCGCTCAGACGCGCCCTCGCCGAAGAAATAGTAGAGCGCCTGCTGGCCGTCGCGCGCCACCGTCACTTCATTGCAGATGTTGTTCTTCTTGAAGGCGCGCAGGGTCAGCGCCTCATCGTCGGGATTGTCTTCCACCAGCAATATCGTTTTGTTGTTCATTACCTTCTCCTTATGGGTGCCTCTAATCATTCGTCACAGGGTGAAATAAAACGTTGCACCTTTGCCCAATGCGCCCTCGGCCCAGACCCGTCCGCTGTGGCGGTGAACGATGCGCTGTACCGTGGCCAACCCGATGCCGGTGCCGGGGAAATCGTTGACCAGAT
>CAMBCF010000220.1 GCA_945864585.1 Bordetella parapertussis
GCACTATCGCTACACCGGCGGCGGCCCGCAGATGGAGCAAGTCAAGGCGACCGCGGTCGGCCATACGCAGGAAGCTATCGGCAACGGCAATCAGTACTTGCTGTTGGTGGGCGGCATGTCGGCGCACACCTTCTTCAAGCCATCGATCAAAGAAGCGATTCTGCCCGCTGGATACGACGCGATGCTGGCGCCGCGTCTCGGTCTGCGCACGGCCATCTTCACCCAGGAAGCGCGCGTCAACGGGCCGGAACCTTCTGAGTTCGGCCCCGGCACCTGTCCGGGACCTGCCATCCAGATGGGCGGCTTTTGCATGCGTACGCCGGATGAAGAATTTGATCTTGGCAAATGGTACGCACAGTACCGTTTGCCGTTCATGGCGCAATTGCGCGGCTGTATCGCCACCCGCAAGCTCGCGGGCGTGGCGGGCTGGGCCAAACACAGCGTGCTCTACGAGTTCGTGTCGCTGGAGGCGCGTCTGCGAAATTTCGAAGAACCGCACGAAGCGCTGGCGCTGGATCGCACGCGCTGGGAATCACAGGTTATCGCCGGTACCGTGCACGCGCCGGGTTCGCCGTTTGTAGGGGAGCGTCTATGGCCGCCGCTGCCTTAGCTGTTGCGTTGCTTGTTTCAGTAACTGTAACTGCCTAATCCGCGCGCGCGCCCGAAGCCTTCACTATCCTGGCCCATTTGGGCAACTCGCTACGCAGATGCGCGGCGAGTTGTTCGGGCGTGGTGCCGATGGATTCGATGGCCAGTGCGTTGAGTCGTTCCTGCATCTCGCGCGTGCGCAGCACCTTTAAGAATTCCGTGTTGAGCCGAATGATGATGTCCTTGGGCACTCCCGCGGGGGTGAGGATCGGGTACCAGGTGGTGGCTTCAAATCCGGGTAACGCGTTTTCCGCAACCGTGGACACATCGGGCAGTGCCGGTGAACGTTTCGCGCCCGATACTGCGAGTGCCCGCAAGCGTCCGCTTTGAATGTGCGGCAGCGTGCCGCCTATGGTGGGAAACCACAGCGACACCTGGCCGCTGATGATGTCCGCCGTGGTCTGGCCGATGGTCTTGTACGGCACATGCAACATGTCGATGCCCGCCTGCGTGCGCAGCATTTCCATCAACAGATGTCCCGAGGTGCCGCTGCCGCTGGTGGCATACACGATATGCCCCGGCTTTGCGCGGGCCAGCGCGATCAACTCCTTCACCGACTTCGCGGCAAAGCCCGGATACGCGACCAGCACGTTTTGCGAGGATGCGAGCAAGGTCACCGGCGCAAAATCCCGCAGCGGGTCGTAGGCGACTTTCGAGTAGAGCGTGACATTCACCACCAGCGACGGTGCGCAAATGTACAGGGTATAGCCGTCGGGCGCGGACTTGGCGGCAATTTCCGCGCTCAAATTGCCGCCCGCCCCCGGACGGTTATCAACCACCACTTGCTGGCCCATGTTTACGCTCAGCCGCTGCGCGAACAGGCGCGCCACCACATCGACGGTACCGCCCGGTCCAAACGCGACCACAAAGCGTAGCGGCCGCTCAGGATACGCCTGTACTGAACTTGTCGAAGCGGGCGCCGCGTGCGCGGCCACCGCGATCATACTCATTGCGGCCAGCACCGGAAGACTTTTAAGCATCAAGCTATCGCTACGCATAGGCCAGTAACAAACCTTTCCTCTTTCACTGAAAGATGGGGGGCATGCGCTGATGGCGCGCCGTCGCTCAGCTCCCATGCGCCAGAAAATGCGCCATCGCCTTGATGTCTGCATCTGCAACCCGGTAGAGCGTGGCGCTCATGATGGTGTCGGTGCCGGGCGGCGCCTTATCGCGGAAGGCGATCATCCTGGCGTATAGGACCTCCTCGCGCTGACCCGCCAGGCGTGGCATCTGCTCGCGACCGTGATAGTTGGGCAGGTGGCAACTGCCACAGCGCAGCTTATCCGCCAGCGCGCGCCCCTTTTGCAGCAGCGCCTTGTCCGGCACGCCGGGCGCAGGCGTGGCGGGAAGCGCTGCGAAATGGCTGGCGAGCGCGACGATCTCGTGGTCCGGGATGCCGGTCATCAGACCCTGCATGAGCGCGTTGCCGCGCACGCCCTCGCGTATCAGCACCAGTGCGTTTTCGACATATATCTTCGGCTGGGCAGCGAGCGAGGGTATGCCCGGTGTGACCGAGTTGCCGTCCGCGCCGTGGCAGCCGGCGCAGAGCTGCAAGCGTTGCGCCAGCGGCAGCGGCTGGGGCTTGGCGGCCGTCTGCGCGACCGCGTACGGTGCAAAAAAGGCGATGAGCATCGTTGCCCATCGCCCCGTTTGGCGCAATCCGCCCACTACTTTTTGGCCGCGCCGCCCGAATAGCTGATGCGGTAGATCGCGCCCATCTGCTCGTCCGACACCAGCAGCGCGCCGTCGGGCATTTGCAGAATATAGGCGGGACGACCGGAGAATGTCTGCGTCTTGTCATCGAGGAATCCGGTGAGGAACGGCGTGACCTTGGCGCTGTTGCCATCGGCGCCCGGCACCACGTTGATCACGTCGTAGCCATATTTCACAGTCCGATTCCAGGAGCCCTTGCGCGCGATGAACATGGTGTTCCTGTACTCGGCGGGGAACATGTTGCCGGTGTAGAACGTCACGCCCATGGCGGCCGAGTGCGGCCCCATCAGCGCGGCCGGCTTGGTGACATCCTTGCACGGGTCGGCCTTCGTGATGTCTGGATCGGCGATGCCCTCGGCGTGGCAATAGGGATAACCGAAATTGAGGCCGGTCTTGCTGATACGATTCAGTTCGTCCTGCGGACCGTCATCGCCCATCCAGTCACGGCCGTGATCGGTAAACCACAGTTCTCCGGTCCTCGGGTGCCAGTCAAAGCCCACCGAGTTGCGCACGCCTCGTGCAATCACTTCCATGCCGGATCCGTCGGCGTTATAGCGGCGAATCTGCGCGTACTGCTCGGCCGGCTCGCAAATATTACAAGGTGCGCCGAACGGCACGTAAAGCTTCTTGTCAGGGCCGAAGGCGATGTACTTCCAGTTATGGTGTTGTTCGGGCGGCAGGTTGAACCTGGCCGTCAGGTCTACCGGCTGTGCGTCCGGTTTGTTCTCGATATCGTCAAAGCGCAGCATCTTGTCGATCGCCATCACATACAGTGTGCTGCCTTGCATCGCAACGCCCGAAGGTTGCACCAGCTTGTCGATCAGCACGCGGCTGGTGCGCTTGTCACCGGCATCGGTGATCTCGTAGACACGTCCGAGGGCGCGCGTGCCGACGTAAATTTTGCCTTTATCGCCGCGCACCATGGCGCGCCCTCCGGGTATGCCGGTGGCCCACAGTTCGATCTTGAATCCCTGGGGCACCTTGAGCTTGTCCATCGCGATTTCGCCGGCCGGTGTTTCGGTGTTCCTGCCGGGATTGGGCGCAAGTTTGGAGTCCTTGAATTTGTCGGACTTTCCCTGCTGCCAGGCCGGTGGCGCGGCGGCGGGTTGCTGTGCCACTGCTGCAGTCGAGAAAGCGAAAGTGCATGCGGCTGAAATAGCTGCCATTTTGATGTTCACGAGGATACTCCTTGGATGAGGTTACGAGCGCGAATAATAAATAGATATTGGAACCGTGCTTATCGGGTTGTCACACACACCTACTAGATGTAGTGGGCCGTGATTTTTTGGCATAAAGATCGGCATAGGTTGGCGCGGTAACTTTACCCGCGATGCCAAGCAGGGAGCGGAAGGCGTTGAAGGGGTAGAAGCGTCGATT
>CAMBCF010000221.1 GCA_945864585.1 Bordetella parapertussis
GGGCGTTGCCCCCATCGCCAGCGCCACGCGCTTCACCGTGCCGAACAGATTACCCAGCACCGGCATGCTGTGGCCCTTGGGTTTTTCAAACAGCAGCGCGGGGCCGCCCGCTTTCAATACGCGGTCGCAGATTTCCGTCATCTCCAGCCGGGGATTGACTTCAATCGTGACTCGCTTTAACTCGCCCAGTTGCTCTAGCTGTGCGATAAAATCGCGTAAGTTATTGTTTTTATTCATGACTTTAAACAAATTTCAGCCGCAGATTTACTCAGATGAACACAGATAGATCAGGACCTTGTTGGTTTTCATCTGTGTTCATCTGTGTTCATCTGCGTAAATCTGTGGCAAAAAAGGTTTGCTGGATATTCATTCCGGCTGTATACCCGCATCCTTGATCGGCTTGGGCCACTTCACCGTTTCGACGTGCGTGCGCTCGGCGAGTTGCGCGGGTGTGTGCGGGCTAGTTGACCACGGGAATCAGGAAATAGTAGTCCAGCGCCAGTCCGCCAAACACCGCGGCACCCACCCAATTATTGTTCATGAAGGCTTTGAAGCAGCGGTCGCGCTCGCGATTCCTGATCAGTTGCACTTGCCACGCCATCAACGCCAGCGCCAGCACCAGCCCTAGAAAATAAATCAGCCCCAGCTTTACCCACACGCCAACCCCCGCCATGATGATAATAAACAGGCCGTGAAACAGGATTACCGCTGCCACGTCGAATACACCGAACAAAAGCGCAGAAGATTTGAGATTTAATTTCATATCGTCGTCGCGATCCACCATTGCATACTCGGTGTCGTAGGCAAGCGCCCAAAAGATATTGGCCCCGAGCAGCACCCACGCCAGCGCGGGTACTGTGTTTTGATACGCGGCAAAGGCCATCGGTATCGAAAACCCGAACGCAATTCCCAGATACGCCTGTGGCAACGGGAAAAACCGCTTGGTGTATGGATAGGTTGCGGCCAGCAGCAGCGCAATAAACGACAACGCAATGGTCAGTTTATTCAGAAACAACACCAGACAAAATGCCAGCAGCGCCAGCGCGCCGGCCAGCAGTAACGCTTCCCTGGGACTGATCACTCCCGTCGCCAGCGGCCGATTCGCGGTGCGCTGCACGTGAGGGTCAATGTCGCGGTCGGCATAGTCGTTTATCACACAGCCGGCACTGCGCATGAGCACCGCGCCCAACACGAAAATCACTACGATTTCGATGCGCTGGTACAGCGGCGAGGCAAACCACAGGCCCCACAACACCGGCCACAGCAATAACAGGATGCCGATGGGCTTGTCGAGCCGCATCAGATTTTCGTAGGCGTCAAGCCGTTTCGCGAGCGTCAGTTTTTGCGTCTGCTGTTGCGTCATGTCGTGATCATCCCCGGCAGGAAATCCTCAGTCAGCAGTATAGAGGATTTGCCGGGATCAAACCTTGAGAAACTCTCCGCGCCCGCCCAGCCAGCGCGCGAGGTGCGCACGTGCCGCTTGCGGGTTCTCCATGAGCAGCATCGCCGCCGCGTCGCGCGCAGCGTCGAGCAAATCCACGTCGGCGGATAAATCGGCAAAGCGCAGTAGCGGGACACCGCTCTGCCGCGCCCCCAACAACTCGCCGGGGCCGCGCATGCGCAAGTCGTGGCGCGCCACTTCAAAGCCATCGGTATTTTCAAAGATAATTTTAAGCCGCTCGCGCGCCATCAAAGATAATGGCGTGTGATACAGTAGGATGCATGCGCTCTGCGCCGCACCGCGCCCGACGCGGCCACGCAACTGGTGCAACTGCGAGAGGCCCATGCGTTCCGCGTTTTCGATCACCATCAGCGACGCATTGGGCACATCGACACCCACTTCGACCACGGTGGTCGCCACCAGCAATTGCACTTCGCCGCGCTGGAATGCGCTCATCACCGCGGATTTTTCATCGCTTTTCAAGCGCCCATGCGCAAGCCCCACTTTAAGATCGGGAAACGCCGCGCTGAGTTTTTCGTAGGTTTCCATGGCGGCTTTGAGTTGCAGCGCCTCCAAGCCAACGCGGGCTGCGCGTGCAGGTGGGCGCGCGGGCTTTTTTTCTGCGGGCGTATCATCGGCTTCAATCTCTTCGACCAGCGGACACACCCAGTATGCCTGACTGCCCGTGTTGCAGGCGTCGCGCACACGCGCGATCACTTCGTCGCGGCGTGTGTCCGACACCAGTTTCGTCGTCACTGGAGTGCGTCCGGGCGGCAGTTCATCGATTACCGACACGTCCAGATCAGCGTAATAACTCATCGCCAGCGTGCGTGGAATCGGCGTCGCGCTCATCATCAATTGATGCGGTTGCGTACTGACTTCGGGTTCGCTGTCACCGGCTTGTGTGCCTTTTAAGCGCAGCGCGAGCCGCTGTCGTACGCCGAAACGATGCTGTTCATCGATGATCGCGAGGCCGAGATTGTGAAACACCACAGCGTCTTCAAACAATGCGTGGGTGCCGACGACAACCCGTGTTTCGCCGGCAGAAATATCGGTAAGTATTTGTTTTTTTAACGATTTTTTAGTTCCACCCACAAGCCACGCAACCTCGATGCCGAGCGCCGAGAGCCAGCCGGAAAATTTTCGGTAATGCTGCTCGGCGAGTATTTCGGTGGGCGCCATCAACGCCACCTGATAATTGTTTTCCACGCACTGCAGCGCCGCCAGCGCCGCCACCACGGTTTTGCCGCTGCCGACATCACCCTGCAACAGGCGCTGCATCGGGTGCGGCTTAGACAAATCGTCGCGTATCTGCGCGACTGCACGCTGTTGCGCGCCGGTTAGCTTGAACGGCAGTTCCTTCAACAGGCGGCTGACCAGCGCACCTTTCGGCCGTAGCGCCGGCGCGCCAAAGCCGCGCCGACGTTGCTGATGCACCCGCATTGAAAGCTGTTGCGCGAGCAGTTCGTCGAACTTCATGCGCCGCCACGCGGGATGGGTGCGCTCCTGTAATGCCTGCTGAGAAACTTCCGGCGGTGGATTATGCAGAAAAAATACCGCGTCACGAAATGTCGGAAAGTGGTGTTGCCGGATCAGCGCATCGGGCAAGGTGTCTTCCAGTTTCTCGCCAGCCAGCGCGCGCCCGATCAACTTACGCAAGCTGTCTTGCCCCATGCCTGCGGTGGTGGGATACACCGGCGTCAGCGCTTCGGCCACCGGCGAGCCCGCCTGCACGATGCGGTAGCGCGGATGCACCATTTCCGCACCGAAGAATCCCTGGCGGATTTCGCCGAACGCGCGCACCCGCGCACCCGGCGCAAGCTGTTTTACCTGACTGCCGTAAAAACTGAAAAACCGCAAGGTCACGTTGCCGCTGCCGTCTTCAAGATGGCACACCAGTTGGCGGCGCGGGCGATACTTGATGCCGCTCTCGACCACGGTGGCTTCGATCAGCACCTCACGCGCGACGGGTGCATCCTTGATCGGATAAAGATGCGTCTCGTCGTCGTAGCGCAGCGGTAGGTGCAGCACCAAGTCGAAGCGACTTTGGATACCGAGCTTGGCGAGTTTATCCAGCGTGCCTTTACTGAGACCCGCCAAGGAGGATTGAGGACTGAGGACTGAGGACTTGGGCGTGCTGTTGTTTGCACCTACAGTGCTGCCAGCGTTACCTTGTTTGAGCGCCATGCAGTTGACCACTCAGTCCTAAGTCCTCAGTCCTAAGTCCTGCAGTAC
>CAMBCF010000222.1 GCA_945864585.1 Bordetella parapertussis
AGTACATCCGCCAGCCCGCGTATTTCCGCGCGCGAATACACCGCGCCGGTCGGGTTGTTGGGCGAATTGAGCAGCAGCCATTTGGTGCGCGGCGTGATCGCGGCTTCCAGCTGCGCAGGCGTGAGCTTGAATCCGCTCTCCGCCGTGCAGAGTACCTCGACCGGCGTGCCGTCGGACACCAGCACCATATCCAGATACGAAATCCAGTAGGGCGCGGGAATAATCGCTTCGTCACCCGGCCCGATGGTCGCCAGCATCGCATTGAAAATAATCTGCTTGCTGCCGGTGCCGACCATAATCTGATCGGTGGTGTATTGCAGTGCGTTCTCGCGCTGAAACTTGCGGCGCGCCGCTTCCTTCAGTTCGGGTATGCCGTCAATAGGCGGATACTTGGTTTCATTGCGCTCCAATGCCTCATTGACCGCCCGCTTGACGTTCTGCGGCGTATCGAAATCGGGCTGGCCAATGGTGAGCGCGATGATGTCGCGGCCCTGCGAGCGCAGTTCGCGCGCGCGCTGCGTGGCAGCGGTGCTGGGGGAAAGTTTGATGCGGTCCAGCCGGTCAGCGTAGAAAGACATGACGATGAAAATCCTTAAATGAAAATCAAAACCTCTTTAGCCACAGATTGACGCAGATGAACGCAGATTAACACCTGCCCGTTGTCATTCCCGCGCAGGCGGGAATCCATGCGATGTTGCAATTGCCTCTGCCTTATTCGGTTTCACCTTGGGGGGGACGACACGATAACCGTCTTTAATCTGCGTTCATCTGCGTAAATCTGTGGCAAATGTTCTTTGTCCTTATTCAAACTTGATTCCCTGCTCACGGATCACCTTGCCCCACTTGGCGGTTTCCTGCTTTTGGTGATTGACGAGTTCCTCGGGCGTACTGCCGACGGCATCGACACCTTGCGCCTTGAGTTTTTCTTTGACGTCGGCAGCAGCCACCGCTCTGACCACTTCGCGGTTCACTTTGCCGAGGATGTCGCGCGAAGTGCCTGCCGGCGCGAACAAGCCGAATGAAGTAACCGATTCAAAATTCGGCAGCCCCGATTCGTGGACGGTGGGCACCTCCGCCATCAACGGTGTGCGCTTCAGGGTGCTGGTGGCCAGAGCGCGCAGGCGGCCGGTTTTGGCGTGCGGCGCGACGGTGATCGCATCCACAAACGACAACGCGGTTTCGCCACCGATCAGCGCCTGAAACGACGGACCGCCGCCTTTATACGGCACGTGGGTCATTTTGATTTTCGCCATGTTCATAAAAAGCTCGGTCGCCATGTGGCTGGTGGCGCCCACACCCGCGCTGGAAAAATTAATCTGCCCCGGCTGCGCTCTGGCCAGCGCGATCAGATCCCGCGCGCTTTTTACCGGCAGCGAGGCGTGTGCCGTCAGAATCTGCGGATTCACCGCCACCAGGGATATCGGCGCAAACGCGGTGTCGTTGTCGTATTGAATATTCTTGTAGAGATGCGGCGCGATGGCGAAAGTGCTGTTGGTGCCCAGCAGCAGGGTGTAGCCATCCGGCGGCGCTTTGGATGCGAAGGCGTGGCCGATAGTGCCGGTGGCGCCGCCACGGTTATCCACGATCCATTGCTGATGGGTGTACTCCGCGAGTTTCTGCCCCAGAATGCGGCCTATGGAATCGGTCGAACCGCCCGCCGCCCACGGCACGATCAGGCGCACAGTTTTGTTTGGATAGTCCTGCGCGTGCGCAATAAGCGGCGCTAGTACCAACGGCAGGCAAAACAGGTGTGATCGATACACGGTATCGCGCTCCTTCATAGACCTTGAAGGGAAGCATTTTACCCACAATCACGCCAACACATAATGCAGGCGGGTAAAGGTAGAATCACGGCAACCGACTCAACCGCAAAACAGGGAGCATCACATGATTCGCAAATTAAGAACCGAACGCGACGGCCAGCAGTGGATGCTCGACCTGGCGCTCAATATGCGCGGCCGCGTGCAGAACTTCGAGCGCGACGATCTCGAAGTGCCCGCCGGCACGCGCGCGCGCAACTACCGCATGCTGCCCAAGGTGTGGCGCCAGGCCGCCGAACGGCACGAAGGGCTGGCCAAACGCGCCGAAGCGCGGGGGGCGAAGGCCACGGCGGTATCCCATTACGACCATGCGATTGAAGCCTACCGCATGGCGCAGCATCCGATATTTTTTGACAACCATCCGGTCAAAAAATATCTCTACAAAAAACTCTCTGAAATGGTGGATCGCCGCACCAAAGTCGCGGATTACCCGATTGAGCGCGTGGAAGTACCGTTCGACAACGGCACCACCATTTCCTGCCTGCTGCACCTGCTGCCGGATCGCCGCAAAGCGCCTTGCGTGATTTACGTGCCGGGCATGGATCAATCGAAGGAAGTGTTCCCCAAGGCGGGCCACAACGTGGCGCAGGCACGCGGCTTTCACGTCATCGCCATCGACGGTCCCGGTCAGGGCAATTCGAACATGCAGAAAATCCGCTCGGTGGGCCTGAACTACGAGCGCGCCGGCGCCGCGGTGATCAGCTACCTGCGTACGCGCAAGGAAATCGACAAAAACAAAATCGCGATTTACGGCATCAGCATGGGCAGCTACTGGTGCCTGCGCCTGTCGAGCTACGACCATCGCGCCGCCGCGGTGGTGAGCTCGGTGGCGTGCTTCAACCCCAACAACACCATCTTCACGCAATCCTCACCGCGCTTCAAACAGATGTTCATGTACATGGCGGGCTACGACGACGAGGAAAAGTTCGACGAAGAAGTCGCCAAACCGATGACGGTGCGCGGCTATCTCGACAAGATCACCTGCCCGACGCTGCTGGTGACCGGCGAGTTCGATCCGCTGTGTCCGCTGGAAGATGCAGTCGAAGCCTTCGACGATCTCAAAGTGCCCAAAGAAATGTGGGTGATGGAGAATCAATATCACCCGCTGTGGGGACTGCAAAACCTCGGCGGACTCGATTGCCACGAGTACGTGCTCGACTGGCTGCAAGCGCTGTTCAACAAAAAAATGACGCCGAACAAAAGCGGGCGTATCGCCTATGTCAAAGAGCATGGTGATGGTCCGTGGGGGGATTGCGAGTGGACGCCGCCGATTAAGCGCGGGCAGGCTTATTTTTGATTTGGAGTGCGGGACAAGGGAACACTTGAAGCGGAGCAGCAAGCTCCCGCACGCCAAATATTGGGTGTGTATCGCGCACGCTTCTCGCCCTCATTCCAGCCCCCGATTAAAACATTCGAGGGCAGGCTCCAGCTGGAATCTAGTTCGTTTAACCATGCGAAGCATCTAAAACCCAATATTCTCGCGGCAACGCTGTCGCTGCCGGTAAAATCAGTACAAGAACTGATAGACCATGCCCAAAAAAATCCAGGCAAGCTGTTGTTCGCATCCACCGGTAACGGCTCAGCCCCACATCTAGCAACAGAGCTATTCAAGCGCATGACCGGTACGCAGATGACCCATGTCCCGTACAAGGGGGCGCAGCAAGCCGTAACCGACGTGATCGGGGGACAGGTACATCTGCTGTTCGATAATGCCTCATCGATTGGTCCACATGTGAGGGCTGGGCGCGTGCGCGGTCTCGCCGTGTCCCGGGCGAAACGCTCATCCTCCTACCCTGAGTT
>CAMBCF010000223.1 GCA_945864585.1 Bordetella parapertussis
GTGAAGCGACGAAACTCGCCTTATGCGAGCCACGATCCGACTAAACTACCTGGCACCAGACTGGACCGCTCGCCAGCACTGTTACGACCGCAACCTCTGACCGTGAGGCAGACATTTGCCATTTTACGCTAAACGAACAGTATTGAGACCTGACCCCGTTGCTCTTTGATTAATTCTATTGTGGGTTTTCCGCGCCATTTGTCGCAGCACGTGCGGTTGTCGAACACGATCTGCTGCCCTATCTGCGCGGTCAGGCGCAGCGTCAGCGCCCGCCCCATGATGTCGTTGCTGCTGCTGCCAGCGGGATACGGCATGATGAGCCGTATCGGACGGGTCGGATAAGCCTGTACTGAGCCCGTCGAAGCGGCCTGTCCTGAGCCTGTCGAAGTGGGCTGCTCTGCGGCATGTATCACGGTGTAGCTTGCCAGCACTATCGCCAGACAAACACGACCCATCCCGGACATTATAATTCTCGTTGTTATCATGCGCTCCCTCCGAGTCAGATCATTTTACTCAGTCTTCACTCCAGCAGCCTTCACTAACACTTTCGCGCCAGTGAATCGCTCGCGAATTATCGCTACTCCAGCTTGATACCCGCACGCTTCACCACATCGGCCCACTTCGCCGCTTCGCGGCGCACGTGCTGCTCGAACTGTTCAGGCGTGCCGCCGGTTGCTTCCAGTCCCATGGCGAACAACTTTTCGCGCACCGCCGGCAGCGCAAGCGCCCTGTTGAACTCGGCATTGAGCCGTGCGACCACCGCCGCTGGGATGCCCGCTGGCGCGATCAGCCCGCTCCACGGCGCCATGTCGAATCCGGGAAGGCCGGACTCGTCGATGGTCGGCAACTCCGGCGCGGTACGCGAGCGTGCGATGGACGTCACCGCCAGGCCGCGCACACGGCCCGCCTTCACATGCGGCAGCAGAGCGGCAATGTTTTCCAGCATCAGATGCACCTGTCCGCCGATCATTTCCGTGATGGCCTGCTGCGCGCCCTTGTAGGGAACAAACGACATGCGCGTTCCGGTCATGAGCTTGAACAGTTCGCTCGACAGATGGTTGCTTGAGCCGACCACGCCGGCATGCAACAGCTTGCCGGGATTGGCGCGTGCATGCTCCACCAGTTCCTTCACTGACTTCACCGGTATCGCCAGATTGACCGCCAGAACATTCGCGGTTAAATAGCCGTAAGCAATCTTGCGCAGATCCTTGTCGGGATCGTAGGGCAGCTTGAGCAGGAGGCGATTGATCGCCATGGTCTGGATATTCCCCGGCCCGATCGTGTAGCCGTCCGGTACTGCCTTGGCGATCATATCGGTGCCGATCGAACCACTCGCGCCCGCACGGTTGTCGACGACCACTTGCTGACCGAGGAACCGGCTCAGTTCCACAGCAAGAATGCGCGCGCCAACATCCGGGGAACCACCGGGCGCGGAGGCCACGATGTAGCGAATCGGGCGATCCGGATATTGCGCAAGCGCACTGCCTGCGGCACAGGCCGTCACCCATGTGATGCCTGTCACTGCAATCACCGTCCCAACGCTACGAATCGTCATCGCCCCTTCTCCCGTCTATCGATATTAAATTTCTATACAGGTCATGCCATCTGTTTCGTGCTTATCAGGTATAGGAATTTTAAAAACCTTTTTTGACCAAAGCTCAATATATCCGCGCCTCGGCGGGCAGTCAATTGCAGATCATTTGCAGATCATTTGGCCAAGCCGCTCGCTGCCCGCAAAATTCAGCCTTCCAAAGCCTCCGCAACTACAGGATTTAACGCCTAAACTTGCCGATCACGCGGGCGATGGCCGAGCCGACGCATCAGCTCCGGTAAAAACCAGCCCGCATCAAGCCGCGTCAAACATATCCACCCGCCGCGCCGGCACGCGCGGCGGCGGCTGCGCGCACAACCCCGGGTGCGTCAGAATTTTCTCGATCACCGCAGGCGCTTCAATGACGGCGATCAGCTTCAGCTTGCCGCCGCAAGCGCAACGCTCGATGTCAATGTCGAATACGCGCTTCAACAAGCGCGTCCAACTCATGCGCACCGGCGCGCTGTGCGCATGCGCATGCGTGCAATCACCTTCGCCCACCGTTGTACTCTGCACCGGCGCTGGCACCACCTTGGATCGTAACTTCGCATTCGGCGCAAGCACGCCGTGAAACCGTATCAAATGTAAGCGCGGCCTAGGCACCAGTGCGGCGAGCCGCTGCATGAATTCCAGCGGCGACATCACGATGTGGGTAGTGCCGTTGCGGTGGTTGCTGGTATTGTGCCAAAATGACGCCGCCGTGAGTGCGGGCTTGCACATTAGCGACTGCCTGTGCCAAAGGCTATGTCTGGAGAAAGATCGTGAACCGTATTCTGATACTGTTAGTGGCGTGCCTGTGCGCCGGCCCCGCTGTTGCGCAGCAAAATTTTCCCAGCCGTCCGCTGCGCATGGTGATCCCGTGGCCTCCGGGGCAGGCCACTGATCTCGTCGGGCGCCTCATTGCGCAAAAGTTGGGCGAAATCCTGGGGCAGCAGGTCATCGCCGACAATCGCCCCGGCGCAGGCGGCACCATCGGTACGGATATCGTGGCGAAGGCGACACCGGACGGTTACACCGTGCTCGCCGCGTCCAGTGGGCCGGTCACCATCAGCCCGCTGCTGCTGAAAGTGCCGTATGTGCCCGAACGCGATCTCGCGCCCGTGGCCAACGCCGGTTTCTCGCCGTATCTGCTGGTGGTGCAATCGACGTTTGCCGCGGCAAGCGCGCGCGAATTCGTCGCGCTGATCAAGGCGAATCCGGGCAAATACACGTTCGCCTCATCCGGCACCGGTGCAACGGCGCATCTGATCGGCGAATATTTCAACAGCGCGGCCGGCATCAAGGCCACCCATGTGCCGTACAAGGGCAGCGTGCCGGCGCTCACCGATGTGATCGGCGGGCAGGTGAGCTACATGATTGAAACTGCGGCGGCAACCATGCCGCTGATACGCAGCGGACGCTTGAAGGCCTATGGCATATCACTTGCTAAAGGCAGCGCGCTGGCGCCCGGTATTCCACCCCTGGCGGTCGCAGCTGACTTGCCGGGTTTTGAAGCTGCCGCGTGGATCGGCGTGATGGTTTCCGCCGGCACGCCCAAACCGCTGGTGGATAAACTCAGCGCCGCCGTGGACAAAGTGCTGCAGTCGCAGGAAACCCGCGACAAAATGATGGCGGTGGGCGTCGAAGTCGAATACCGCCGGATCGACGAAATGAGCAGCTACCTTAAGATGCAAAGCGCGCGATTCGCCAACATCATCAAGCAGAACGGCATCAAAATCGAATAGGCGGCTGGGGGTGCGATTCAATTTGTCGAAACGGGGTATAGGAAATTCAAACCATCTTTTTGCATAAACCTTAAGGTATCCCGGCCCCACCCGCCGGTCAATTGAGCCTGATTCGCAGAGCGCACCACGCAGCCTGCAAATTCGCGTAAAAAAACCCTCATCACCAAGCCTCACTAAATATCTGATTTACTTGATCTTTCTGCCGCTTCGCCAACGCAGCCCGAACCACCCTCTCGGCCTCGGTAAAAACCGTCCGATTCCTTACCCGAATGTTGCATAAACCATCCGATCGCAGG
>CAMBCF010000224.1 GCA_945864585.1 Bordetella parapertussis
TGCACCGCACACCCCGTGCTCACACCCCAGGTGCGTGCCGGTAAGCCCCTCATGTTCGCGCAGAAAATCAGCGAGGTGAGTGCGCGGCTCGACCGCAGCGGAGACGCTGCGCCCGTTAACGGTGAGATTTAACTTCATGCGAGTGCCTGTGCTACGGCGCGCTTTAGCGCCACCGCGTGTATCTGGAATTCATAGGGTTCTTCACAACCGGCGGCGCGTACTTCTGCCTCGATTGCAGCTTGCGACCCGCTGAGCACGCCCTCAATATCCTGCACCAGATACGGCGCGCCGGCAGTCGCACCAATCACCGCCCGTCGCACGCCGCGCGCGGGGTCGAGCAACACCGCGCCTATCGCTTCGGCAAAGTCGCCCACCTTGCGGCAAAATTTGAAATAGCCGAACTTGGTACTTGTCGAATACTTCGCAATGCGCACGCCCAGCAATAACTCGTCTGCACCCAGCACGGTGGTAAATGCGGCCTGCATGAAATCACCGCTGGCGACTTCACGCCGGCCTTTACCGTTGGGCCCTTCGATCACGTACACCGCATCCAGCAGGCGCATGGTGCTCACCCAATCCGCAGCGGGGTCGGCGTGGCAGAGACTGCCGCCCAGCGTGCCGCGATTGCGCACCGCGCGGTAGGCGATATTGGAAGCAACAAAAGGCATTAACCCGCGCGAGGGGTCGGGCACGCGCGCATCCTCGATCGCGGTGTGCGTGACATTCGCGCCCAAGTAGATGGCATTACCCTCGTCCCGCACTTCACCCAAGCCGACAAGCGCAGCGAGGTCTATCACGGCACTCGGTTGTGCGAGGCGCAAGTTCAGCATCGGCCCTAACGATTGGCCGCCAGCCATCGGCTTGGCAAGCCCCGCGCCCGCAGCCAGCAGCGCACAGGCTTCGACAACAGTGCCGGGCCGCTCGTATTCGAATGCGGCCGCTTTCATGTGCGCCCCTTCCGCTTTGACGCGGCGATAGCCGTAAGCAAACGCCTGGGACTCACCGGGCTCTCGGTAATTTCTACGCCTAAGTCCTTCAGCGCGTCATTGATCGCATTCACAATCGCCGCCGGCGGCGCAATTGCGCCGCCCTCCCCTATGCCCTTTTGGCCAAACTCGGTGTAGGGCGAGGGCGTTTCGATATGAGCTATGCGCATGGTTGGCACCTCAGGCGCGCCCGGCAGCATATAGTCGGCGAGCGTGGAAGCCAGGGGTTGGCCGTACTCGTCAAAAGGCATTTCTTCGTACAACGCCGTGCCTATGCCCTGCGCGGTGCCACCCATGATCTGGCCGTCCACCACCATCGGGTTCACTAGCACGCCGCCATCTTCGGCTATCGTATAATCGAGAATTTCCACTGCGCCCAGCTCGGTGTCGACCGCGACCACGACCGCGTGGCAGGCATACGAGAAGGTGCCGCTATCGCGCGCGGCTTTGTAGCCCGCAATCACTTCAAGCCCCGCGGGATCTATGTCGGCGGGCAGCAGTTGCGGCGCGCGGTGCCAGGTGTACGCAATCTCGGCCAATGACAGGCGCGGCGTATCGCCTTCAAAAATCATGCCCTGCGACAAGCGTAACTCAGCTTCGTCGCAGCCCAGTAATTTCGATGCAATGTGCTTCACGCGCTTGGCCATTTCCTTGCATGCCGCTGCAACGGCGCCGCCGCTCATGACCATGGAGCGCGAGCCCCAGGTGCCGGTCGAGTACAGCGAATGCGCGGTGTCGCCATGCGACAGCCGCACCTTCGCAATGTCGATGCCCAGCACCTGATGGGCGACCTGCGCCAGGGTGGTTTCCATGCTTTGCCCGTGCGAATGCGCACCGATGGCAAGCTCGAGCACGCCGTCCGCATTCATGCGCGCGCGGCATTGCTCATGCCCCGGCACCATGGGTATGCCCCAGCCGAAATACACGCTGGTGCCGTGCGCGGCTTGCTCGCAATAAATCGCAAAGCCAATGCCGATACGCCGGCCGTCGGCTTCGCCCGCGCGCTGACGCGCCCGCACCGCGTCCAGTCTGATCGCATCACGCGCCAGCTTCAGCACGCGCGGATAGTCGCCGCTATCGAAATGTTTTTTGGTGATGTTGTCGTAAGGCATTTCCTCGGGCTGCACCACATTGGCAAGTCGAACGTCGATAGGCTCCATGCCCGCCTCGCGCGCAATAGCATCGACCATCAGTTCCAGCGCGAAGCACACGCCGGTGCGCGCCACGCCACGATAGGGGAGAATCGGCGCCTTGTTGGTCGCCACCGACCAGGTCTTGCAGCGATAGCGCTCCATCTTGTACGGGCCGGGCAGGATCGAGCTGACCTGCGCGGCTTCGAGACAGGCGGAAAATGGATACGACGAATACGCGCCCGAATCGACGGTGGCTTCGCAGTCTATGCCCAGCAATCGGCCATCACGCCTGGCATACACGGTAATGTCGTAATCATGTTCGCGGCAATTGGCGTTCGCAATCAACTGCTCGCGGCGGTCTTCGATCCAGCGCAGCGGGCGCTTTAACTTTATCGCCAGTCGCGCCAGCACAATTTCTTCCGGCAGCAAAATGCCTTTGTAGCCAAAGCCGCCGCTTACGTCCGGCGCGATCACGCGAATCTGGCCCGTATCCAGGCCCAGACATTCCGACAGGCCCTGGCGGTTGATGTGCACCATTTGCGCCGAGGACCACAGCGTGAGCTGCTCAAGCCGGGTATCCCACTGGCACACCACGCCGCGCCCCTCCAGTGGTGACATGCATTGGCGGGCGGTGTGTATATGGCGGGTGATTTTGATCGGCGCGTGGGCAATCGACGACAGGTCATCATCGACCCTGGTTTCCAGAAAAATGTTATCGCCCCACGCTTCATGCACCAGGGCGGGCGGCGCAGTACGTGCGCGCAGCATATCCACCACCGCGGGCAATTCGTCGATATCGGCAAACACTTCCTGCGCCAGATCTTCTGCCTGCGCGCGCGTGGGGGCCACGCAGGCGGCGATCAACTCACCCACCTGACGCACTTTTCCGCGCGCCAGCGGCCATTGGTCGGATGGCTTGAAGCCTTGCAGGCCTGACACTGCGCGTATCGGCTTTACGCCATCCAGATCATCCATGGTGAACACTGCGGATTCGCGCCCGGCGGGCTTTTCTATCCCTTTAAGATGCCCGTGCGCAATGGGTGAGCGCGCAAACGCCACATCCCACATGCCCGCCAATTGCAGATCGCCTGTGAATTGACCGCGCCCGGTCATGAAGCGCCCGTCTTCCTTGCGCAACACGCTCGCGCCCACGCCTTGCCCGGCGGCGCCGGCCGCCAGGTGCTTCGCGTCGCCTGGATTCATGCAGCCTGTGCCTGGATTTGCGGCAGGATCGGCGCGCACGCCTCATAGCGCACGCCGTCGCGTATGCAAAACGCGGGAGTGAGCTCGCGGTCACCCAACACTTGCGTGCCTTCGTTATCGCTGAGCACAAAGCGCCCGCGCTGATCATTCAATACTGAAATGTCCGCCGCTGCACCCACGCCCAGATGCCCCACATCGCCGGGCAGGCCAAAGTCACGCTGCGCATTGCAGGTCGCCATCGCTACCACATGATCGAGCGGCAATTTCAGGGCGAGCATG
>CAMBCF010000225.1 GCA_945864585.1 Bordetella parapertussis
TTCTGACTGCTGACTCAGGTTGCGCGGTACGCGCACATGATGAAGCTTTCGATCAAGGACGCCAAGGTGAAGGTGCGCTTTCGCAAATTTTTGGGCGGTTCGGTGTTGCAGGGCACGGTGTACAACCGTTGGGATGGCGTCGATACGCATCTGATGGTGGAAAGTGATGCGCCGCCGGACAAACTCGCGCATCTGATCAAGAATGCCAAGGCCGGCTGCTTTGCCGAAGGATTGATCGAACAAAAAGTGCCGCTAAACAGCACCATAGAAGTGAACGGGAAAGCGTTTACCCTTTGAACAGTGCGCAAGCGCGAATTTTCGTAATATGGACTGATTTCGCCAAATTGGTGAGCAGCTTCACACGCAGCGCTATAGGCGAGTAGAATATTGCTATCCACAGTGTCGAAAGAAAGAGAAAACCATGCCCTTAATCGCATCGTATGAAGATGTAAAAGCCGCTAAAACAACGCGCAATCCACCCGGCGGCGGCACTGCCTGGCGCACTGGTTTTATAACGCCGCCCAAAGGCGTGGTCGATCATCCGGTGGCGTTTCTCGCCGAAGGCACTCCGCATCGTGTGATCCAGCCGCATTTTCACGAAGTCGATCAGTTTCAGGTGATCGTCAGCGGCGGCGGCGTCATCGGTAAACATCCGCTGTCGCTTAACGCGGTGCACTTCTCCCGTGCGCATACGCCCTACGGCCCGTTAACCGGCGCCGATCAGGGCGTGGGCTTTTTGACGCTGCGCGCGCACTGGGACCCGGGTGCGCAATACATACCCGCGGCCAAAGAAAAACTGGTGGCAGTGCCCGATCGCAAACCGTGGCAGGTTACCGAAGCGCCCAGGTTCGAAGGCAATGCCGATGTCAACATTCATGCGTTCAACGAAATTAAAGACGAGCGCGGCCTTGCGGCCTATTCACTGAAACTCGCGCCCGGCGCCGAAACGGCCGGCCCTGATGCTTCCAACGGCAATGGCCAGTACATCATTGTCACCAAAGGCAGCCTCAACTATCAGGGCAAGGAATACAAAGCGATTTCGATCGGCTTCACCAAGCCCGATGAGGGTTATTTCCCCATCGTCGCCGGTGCGGAAGGCGTGGAAGCGCTGGTGCTGAATTTCCCGCGCCTTGAAATGGCCAAGGCGATAGTGCCGGAGGCATCCAAGTCGAAGGAATTCCGCGTTTGGCAGTGTCTGCTGTGCTCGTTTTCATACGACGAAGCGCTAGGCATGCCACACGATGGCATCGCCGCGGGCACGCGCTGGGAAGACGTACCGGAGTCGTGGTTCTGCCCGGATTGCGGCACCAGCAAAGGAGATTTTGAGATGGCGGTAGTCGCTTGATCGCTTTTAAGGCGATTAAAAAAAGCCGCGAAAGCGGTTTTTTTTTATGTTTATTGATTAGTGCGTAGCCCGGAAGTAGCGTAGCGTATTCCGGGAATCGCGAATTTTGTTTTCGCGCAGAGGGCAAAAACTGAAGTCAATCTGCAATCGACATTTCTTGGGCATTGTCTACGGTGTCCCGGAATTCGCTGCGCTACTTCCGGGCTACTCTGGCTATTCCGCCTTGATATTCGCCGCCTTGATCACCCTGGCGTAACGCTCGATCTCGCGTCGCAGGTAAGCCGCTAATTCCGCTGGCGTGCTGCCCACCAGTTCCGCGCCTTCACCGGTTATGAAATCGCGTATTTCCGGCGCCCTCAACGCGCTCACTGTCTCGGCATGCAGCCTGTTGATAATGGCCGCAGGCGTTGCGGCGGGCACGAGCATCGCGTACCAGTTCGCTGAATCAAATCCAGGATAAATCGAATCCAGCGTCGGCAGATCGGGGGCAGCGGCCGTGCGTTTGATAGAAGTTACCGCGAGTGCGCGCACTCTGCCGGAGCGCACGTGAGGCAGCGCGGTGACTGCGCCGCTAAAAGCGCAATCGATTTCGCCGCCGATCAAAGCCGCAATCGACGGCGCGCCGCTGCGGTAAGGGATGTGCGTGACACTGATGCCCGCAGCCTGTTTGAGCATTTCAATTGCGAGGTGATTGGCGGAGCCGTTGCCGCTCGATCCAGCGTTGAGCTTGCCCGGATTTTTCCTTGCCAGTGCAACAAACTCGGGCACGTTACGCGCGGGCACACTGGGATGCACCATCAAATACTGCGGCGCGAACGAAATTTGGCTGATTGCCGAGAGATCCTTGATCGGATCAAACGGCACCGTCTTGAACATCACAGTGTTTGTCGCAAGTAGCGCGCTGGCGAACAGAATGGTGTAGCCGTCGGCAGGGGCGCGCACCACCAGTTCCGCACCGATCATGCCCGACGCACCGGGACGATTGTCGATCACGAACGGCTGTCCCATGCTTTCGGTGAAGCGCTTGCCGATCAGCCGTGCCTGCGTATCGCTGCCGCCGCCGGGTGCGGTGGGGACGATGATGCGGACGGTTCTGCCGGGATAGTTTTGCGCTGGTGCGGCTGTGGGCGCGCAGATGGCAATTAATACGGCGGAGACTGCAGTGGTTTTCAGCATACGACTTTGAATCGTTCTTTGTGCATTGCGCCCTACAGGTTTGCTGGGCGCGCATGTCATTTTAGCCGCCGTGTTACCCCATCCACCATCTCATTCAGCGAGCCGAACACCGTCGCTCCAGCCGCTTCCAAGGCCTGGCGTTTGGCATTCCAGGTGCCGTGCGAACCATGCACCAGCGCGCCGGCGTGGCCCATGGTCACCCCTTCCGGCGCGCTGCGCCCGGCGATCAGCGCGAACACCGGTTTGGTAAAATGGTGCGCGATGCATGCCGCGGCAAAATCTTCTTCTTCGTGGCCGCCGATTTCGCCGATGATCAGCAGCGCTTTGGTTTGCTCATCCTGCGCGTAGAACGGCACCAGATCGGCATAGCGCACGCCTTTGACCGCATCGCCACCGACACCGACCCACACTGAGGTGCCGACCTTGCGTTGCGCCAGGCGATAGCCGGATTCATACGACAGCGTGCCGGATTTGGACATGATGCCGACTGGGCCGGGGATCAGCGCGTCGTTGGGCAGAAAGCCGAGTTTGGCCTCACCCGCGATGGCCATGCCGGGCGTGGACGCGCCTACCCAGATGGCGCCGGCCGCGTCGACGGCGCGCTTGGCTTTGAGCGCGTCATGCACAGGCATGCCCTCGGTGGGGGTGACGATATAACGGATGCCTGCGGCCAGTGCTTCTTCGATGGCGGCGAGCAAATCAAACGCACCGACCAGCGCCACGCTGGTAGTGGCGCCGGTGGCATTGACGGCTGCTGCGCAGTCAGCGAACAGCGGCACACCGTTGATCTCGCTGACTGCCTTGCGCGACGAAATACCAGCGACGAGATTGGTGCCGTATTCTTTCATCAGCCGGCGGTGCAGGCGGCCGGCGCGTCCGCTGATACCCTGGATGAGCACGGGGGTGTGGCGGGTGATACGGGGGTTTAGGATCATAGTTTTTTGTGCGAAAAAAGCATGAACGGGTGAAGGGCGGAGGTCGGTAGCGAAAGGGTGAGCGGATCGATCCTCACGTTAGGCCGTGCTCCCAATACAAGTAGCGAAGGAGGTTTTCCTCGTTCACCCGTTCACTCGTTCACC
>CAMBCF010000226.1 GCA_945864585.1 Bordetella parapertussis
TGAGCGTCAGGGCGCGGCTGTTTCGCCTGCAGCCTTGCGCTCATGCGCGCGGCCGAGTGCCAGCGACAGCCCCAGCCAGCACGCCGCCACCGGCACCGTCGCCAGCGAGATCGACCCGAGTTCGAGACCGAGTCCGCGCAGGGCGGAGAACAGCCAGCCGGACAAGGCATCACTGCCGCGAAACACCACGTTGTCGATGACGTTCTTGGCTTTGTATTTTTCTTCGCGCTCCACCACGGTGAACAGCACTTCGCGTGCGGGGTTGGAGATGGCGAAGTTGGCCGCGCGTTGCACGGCCTGAAACGCGATCACTACCCACAGCATCGGCGTTGCCCACAGCGCGATAAAACCGAGGGCGAACACCAGCGGCAGGAACGCTGCTGCCGGCCCTGCGCCAAAGCGCTTGATGAGTTTGCCGGTGGCGAGAAACTGCACCACGATAGTAAGCAGGCTCACCGCGAGATCGATGCGCGCAAAGATGGCGGTGCGTTGGTTCGGATCGTCGGTGAGCGCGGCAACAATGTTCGCCTGCTGAAAATAAAGGAAGGTGCCTGCCAGCGACAGCAGTGCCACCCACAGCGCGATACCCGCAAGATAGGGTGAACGTGCAATCATCACGATGCCGGCAATCCAGCTTCCGCCGAGGGCTGCATCGGGTTGGGCGGTGGCAGGGCGTTCGGCCTTGAATGCTGCAGCCGCTGCTTCCAGCCGCATCGCACAGAATACCGCGCACTCCAGCAACAGCGCGGCAATGATCAACAGGTTGGCGCGGCCGATAGGCACTGCCAGACTCGCGGCAATGATGGGGCCGAGTAACGCGCCCGCCGAGCCACCTGCGGCGATGAAGCCGAACAAGCGTTTGCCTTGTTCCGAGCCATATAGATCGGCCATGAACGACCAGAACACCGACACCGCGAAAAGATTGAATACGCTTATCCACACAAAAAACACCTGCGCAGTGATGGTCAGCCCGATACCCTGCGTCAGCAATACCCAGAAGATAATGATGTTGGCGACGAAGAAGTGATACACCAGCGGGATGAAGCGCTGGCGTGGCAACCGCGCCACCAGCGCGCCGTAGATCGGCACCACCGCGAGCATGACAAAAAATGTGGCGGTGAACAGCCATGGCAGGTTTTTCACGCCACTGGCGAGCCCCATTTCGTCGCGCACCGGGCGCAGCACGTAGTAGCCCGCCAGCAGGCAGAAGAAATAGGCGAACGACCATAGGAGTGCACGCGTTTCACCGGGGCGTACGGCGACGACGCGGGAGAGCAGGGTGTCGAGTGGAGTAGGGGCGGTAGCGTTCATAAAGGCAGCATACCGTAAAGCTGTGGCGGCGGTAGTGCGAAGTGTTCTTGCTCGGATAACGCCGAGAATTTGCTCAGTGAAAATCCCGCGACGCCGTCGCCAGCGTGCCCAGCAAACGCGTGTGATCGGTGAGCCTGCGCGCGAGCAGATGAATGACGTTGCCTTCGCGTTGTAATTTTCCTTCGACGCCCATCAGGCGTGAGCCGAGCAGTTCGCGCCGTTGTCGTTCGACCAGCCTGCTCCATACCACGACATTGATGTAGCCGGTTTCGTCTTCGAGGGTGACGAACACCACGCCGCTGGCGGTGCCGGGCCGCTGACGGCAGGTGACGATGCCGGCCACACGTGTGATCTGGCCATCGGGGAGCAGCGCCAACTCGGCAGCGGTGACGAGTTTCATGCGTTTGAGACGCGGGCGCAGCAGCGCCAACGGATGGCGGCCCAGCGTGAGGCCGGTGCTGGTGTAATCGGCCACGATGTCCTGACCTTCGCTGGGGGCGGGCAGTTGCGGCGGTGATTCGTGGATGGGTGCATCCTGCAGCAACAGCGGCAAAGTCTGTACGCCTGCGGCGAGCCAGTGCGCGTTGCGCCGGTGGCCGGCGAGAGCGGCAAGCGCGCCTGCGGCGGCGAGGCGTTGCAGGTCGCCGCGATTGAGCGCGGTGCGCTTTGCAAAATCATCTACGCTCGCAAAGGCCTGTGTGCGGCGGCTGGTGACGATGCGCAGCGCGCTGGCCTGCGGCAGGCCGCGAATCATGTTGAGACCCAGGCGCACAGCGGGCGCGTCGTCCTTGCGCTGTTCAAGCTGACACTCCCAGGCACTCACCATGACATCCGCCGCGCGCACTTCAACGCCGTGGCGCTGCGCATCCTGCGTAAGCTGCGAGGCCGAATAAAAACCCAGCGGCTGGCTGTTGAGCATGGCGGCGAGAAAAGCCGCTGGTTCGTAATGTTTGAGCCACGACGACACATACGCAAGCAAAGCGAAACTCGCCGAGTGCGATTCCGGGAAACCATATTCGCCGAAGCCGCAAATCTGCTGATAAATCTGCTCGGCGAATTGTCGCGTGTAACCGCGATCATTCATGCCCTGAATCAGACGTGAGCGAAAGTGTTCGAGTCCGCCTTTCCTTTTCCACGCGGCCATTGAGCGGCGCAGTTCGTCGGCTTCGCCAGGCGTGAAACCGGCGGCGACGATGGCAAGCTGCATCACCTGTTCCTGAAAAATCGGCACGCCGAGGGTGCGCTCGAGCACGGCTCGCACGGCTTCGGAGGGATAGGTCACTGGCTCCAAGCCTTGCCGCCGTCGCAAATAGGGATGCACTATGCCACCCTGTATCGGGCCGGGGCGCACGATGGCGACTTCGATCACCAGGTCGTAGAATTTTGCGGGCCGCAAACGCGGCAGCATGGTCATTTGCGCGCGCGATTCGATCTGGAACACGCCGACGGTGTCGGCGCGTTGAATCATTGCATACACCAGGGGATCGTCGCCGCGATCCAGAATGTTTTGCATGGTGAGTGGCGCGCCACGCCCCGTGTTCGTTCTATTCACCAGATCCAGCGTGCGGCGTATCGCAGTGAGCATGCCCAGCGCCAGCACATCAACCTTGAGCAGCCCCAGCGCTTCGAGATCGTCCTTGTCCCACTGGATGACGCTGCGCTCCGGCATGGCGGCGTTTTCGATGGGCGTGAGGCGCCCCAGCGGACCTTGTGAAATGATGAAGCCGCCCACGTGCTGCGACAAATGGCGCGGAAAACCCACAATAGAATTAATCAATAAAAACAATAGCTTACATATTTCTGCTGCGGGGTCGAGCCCGGCTTCGCGCATGCGCTCGGGGATCACTTTGTGGCCATCCCACCAGCGCATCGAGCGTGCGAGTCGGTCGATCTGGCCGCTCTCCAATCCGAGCGCGCGGCCCACGTCGCGCAGCGCGCTTTTCGAGCGATAGGTGATGACGGTGGCGGCGATAGCGGCGCGGTCGCGGCCGTATTTGTTGTAGATGTACTGGATCACTTCTTCGCGCCGCTGGTGCTCGAAATCGACATCGATGTCGGGAGGCTCGTCGCGCTCGCGCGAGACAAAGCGCTCGAACAGCATGCTCATGCGCGCGGGATCCACTTCAGTGATGCCCAGCGCGTAACACACAGCGGAATTGGCCGCCGAGCCGCGCCCCTGGCACAGAATATTTTGCGCGCGCGCGAATTTCACCACGTCGTACACCGTCAGCACAAAATGTTCGTATTGCAACTCGGCGAGCAG
>CAMBCF010000227.1 GCA_945864585.1 Bordetella parapertussis
CCGGTGTACGACAAGCTGGATGCCGATCTCGCCTATAACATGATGAGTATCAATGCGGTGAAGGGCGTGGAAATCGGCGCGGGCTTCGCAGCAGTGTCACAGCGCGGCACCGAACATTCCGACGAAATGTGCCCACAAGGGTTTCTCACCAACAACGCTGGCGGCATCCTCGGTGGCATTTCCACCGGGCAGGACATCGTGGTGAATATTGCGGTGAAGCCGACCTCAAGCATCCGCCTCACGCGCCGCACCATCGACCAGCAAGGCAACGCTACCACCATCGAAACCCATGGCCGCCACGACCCCTGCGTGGGTATACGCGCCACACCGATTTGCGAAGCGATGATGGCACTGACCTTGATGGATCACGCGCTACGGCATCGCGCGCAGAATGCGGGTGTGGTTACGATTACGCCCAAGGTTGCGGCGCAGGCGCCAGCAGACGTAATGGCGACGTTGCAGGCGGCCGCGGCGACGGAAAATCCTGATCCTGACGAAGCGTAGTGGCAGCACACGTAGGTCGGAACGCGCAGCGGTTCCGACACTTTAGCGCGTCATACGTACACACACGTCGGAACCGCCAGTCGTTCCTACCTACAGCTCTTTCGCGTGCACACATTGATTATAGCGCCTTGCGCGCACACCTCACTGCCGCGCAAACGCCACCAGATGATCCATCTCCAGCCGTATGCCGATCTTTTCTCCGATCGCATGGTTGTGGTGGCTGGGCACGAATGACATCACGCGGCCGCCGCCCGGGAGTTCCAGCGTGTAGATAAACTCCGCGCCGCGGAAAGCCTTGGTCAGCACTTTGGCCTGTAAGGGGCTGGCGTCGTCGTGCAGGATATCGTCGGGGCGCAACAGCACGTCCACGGTTTCGCCAGGAGCAGCGGGTAAGCGCGTGTCGCTGGGCAACTCGCCAAGTTCGAGCCTGATGCGATTGCCTTCGAGCACGACACCGGGCAGGAACACGCCGCGGCCAATGAATTCCGCGATGTCGCGGTTTGCCGGCTCGTGATACAGCGCGTAGGGCGTGGCCCATTGCGCAATGCCGCCGTCCATCATGATGCCGATTTCGTCGGCAAAGGTGAAGGCCTCGTTTTGGTCGTGGGTGACGAGTATGGTGGTGGTGTTCTGGCTTTTCAGGATGTCGCGCACTTCGATGCTGAGGCGCTCGCGCATTTCAACGTCGAGACTGGAAAACGGTTCGTCCAGCAGCATCAACGCCGGACGCGGTGCGAGCGCGCGTGCGAGGGCCACGCGCTGTTGCTGGCCACCGGAAAGTTCTTGCGGGTAACGATGCGCTGAGCCGTTGAGGCCGACGATTTCCAGCAGTTCATTTACCCGCGCGCTGCGCATGGCGTCATCCGCACCGTGCAGTCCAAACGCAATATTACGCGCCACTGTCAAATGCGGAAACAAGGCGTAGTCCTGAAACACCATGCCGATGCGGCGCAATTCCGGCGGCAAGCGGTAGCCGGGACGGCTGGCCACATTGCCATTGATCACAATTTCACCGGTTTCTACGCGCTCAAATCCGGCAATGCAGCGCAGCACGGTGGTTTTGCCGCAGCCGCTCGCGCCCAACAGGCATGCGATCGTGCCATCGCCCAGGCGAAAGCTGATGCCGTTAAGCACCGTGCGTGCGCCGTAAGACTGGCTGATGTGGCTGAGTTCGAGCGTTCCGGACATGCGTTAATTATAATCGTTTGATGATGATAATGATTCTTGTTACAATAAATTGTTGTTTTTTATCTGATACTTAGGTAACTCCTGGCTAGTGTCTGACGTGATTTTCCCTGACCCTTATCATTCCCCCAATTGTATCAGTGGTATTGTTTTGACGTGACTAATACCCAAGCCCAAGCCGTTACACCGCGGCGCCAGCGCCACGCAGTTACGCGCCCAACACCGCTGACCGTAATTGCAGTGCTGGTGGCGGCCGCAATCGCATTGCCGGTACTGGTGGTGCTGCAAAATATTTTTGTTCCATCGCAAGGCACATGGCGCCACCTCACGCAAACCGTGCTCGGCGACTACGCGCTCAATTCGCTGTTGCTGATGGCGGGTGTGGCTTTCGGTGTGATTTTTGGCGGTGTGCTGACGGCGTGGATTACCACCATGTGCCGCTTTCCGGGGCGGCGCGTATTTGAGTGGGCGCTGCTGCTGCCGATGGCGATGCCGGCGTATGTGATGGCTTATGCCTACACCGATCTGCTGCAATTTTCCGGGCCGGTGCAAATGGCATTGCGCGCATGGATGGGCTGGGGACCGGGGCAGTATGGGTTTCCCGACGTGCGTTCGCTGGGCGGTGCGGTGGTGATGTTTTCGCTGGTGCTGTATCCGTATGTATACCTGCTCGCGCGCGCGGCATTCCTGGAGCAATCCGACAGCATGCTCGAAATGGCGCGGGTATCGGGCTACGGGCCGGTAGGGACATTTTTGCATGTGGCGCTGCCCCTGGCGCGGCCGGGTATAGCCGCGGGCACATCGCTGGCATTGATGGAAACGCTGGCGGATTTCGGCACGGTATCGTATTTCGGCGTGCAGACGTTTACCACCGGTATTTACCGCGCCTGGTTTTCACTCGGCGATCACACTGCGGCAGCGCAACTCTCGGCGGCGTTGCTGGGCTTTGTGTTTCTGGTGCTGCTGATCGAGCGTGTCACACGCGCACGCGCGAGTTTTTACAGCACATCGCAACGCAAACAGTTGCGCAACGTCTATCAGTTGCGCGGTGTATGGATGCCGCTGGCGTTCGTGTTCTGTGCGATACCGGTGGTATTCGGATTTCTGCTGCCCACGGGCGTCATGCTGCACATGGCGTTGACCTCGGGCGACTCGCAGTTTGGCGCGCGTTATGTGCACCTTACCTTTAACACCGTCACGCTGGCGACGCTGACGGCGCTGCTGGCAGTGGTGCTGGCGCTCGCGGTGGGTTATGCCGCACGCTCGGGCAGTATGGCGGTGCGCATCGCCAATCGAATTGCGGGGCTGGGCTATGCCGTGCCGGGCGCGGTCATCGCCGTGGGTGTGCTGATTCCGATTACCCGGCTGGATCACGTGCTCGCGGCGGCTGTCGAGTCGTTGACAGGCGCAAATCCCGGCCTGTTGCTGACGGGTGGTGTGGCGGCGCTGGTGTACGCCTATCTGGTGCGCTTCTTTGCGGTGGCGTTGCAGGCGGTGGATGCAGGGCTATCCAAAATCACCCCCAACATGGACAGCGCTGCGCGCTCGCTCGGTCTGGGTCCGGGCGCAACACTCGCGCACGTACACGCGCCGATGTTATGGCGCAGCGTGCTGGCCGCCGGGCTACTGGTGTTTGTCGATGTGATGAAGGAACTGCCGGCAACCTTTGTCATGCGGCCGTTTAACTTTGACACGCTGGCGGTGCAGGCGTACAACCTGGCGTCTGACGAACGCTTGGCCGAGGCCTCTACTGCGGCGCTGACCATCGTGGTGGTTGGACTGATACCACTGATTGCATTGTCGCGGATGATTCTGGATCCGCATAGGGTGGCGGGGAAGGTTAAGCCAGCGTAGGCCGCAATAAGCGCAGCGCAT
>CAMBCF010000228.1 GCA_945864585.1 Bordetella parapertussis
GACTTGGCCAGGCCACGATGGAACGGCTTGCTGATACTTCTATCGTCGCTGACCGAGCGCGCCCCCTTTGCAGCTTTTGCAACCAGTCGTGAAATAATCGTTTAGCGGCGCTAACTTACGCTCATTGCAACTGATTGCATCCGACTACCGCAGTGCATGGCCGTGTTGGGTCGCCTCAGCACCACCATCATTCTCAGGCCGGACTCGCTCTGGTCTCTTTTCTTGCGCCTAAGGCCACGGATTTTGCGGGCTTTTTTCGGCGATGCGAAATCGCCGCGGGCCTTATCCGGCAAATTTGCCGGTTTTCGCCCTTGTCATTCGTCTCTATTCTCTGTTTGTGCGAAGGTCGCCCTGCGCATTTTTCGGCGCTTTTCAGAGGGAAGAGCGCAAGGCGGTTTGCGCTGTATTTCGCTAGCCAGTTGCAAGTCGAACCAGCCATTCGCGTCACGGTGCGTTTCGGGATACTGGCAATACGGGCAAAGCTTAGAATACGTTCCCTGGACGCTGCGTGAGCGGTGTGCGCTTCTTTCTCAGTCTCACTCTCCCTGATGAATTCCGCTGATCTCTCCTGCCAGAAGTACTGGGATGCATCCGATTGGCTGATCCCGGAGGCCATCCTCGAGCAATGGTGTCGGGGGGACAGGGATTGCTGGAAGGCGAAGACGCTCGCACTCCTGTCTGCTTGTGAGCGGGGCGAGATCAATTACCAGCGCAGCGATGGCAAGAGCTTCGATGATCCGTTGTGGGAGCTCTTCAGGCGGCAGATTCTGCTCGTCGAGCGATCGAGCTTCGAAGCCTGGGTGCTCAAGATCGAGGGCCGCAATCCGTTGGGGGCCGTGCCGCGGGCGGGGGCGGTGATGATGCAACCCGCGCGCCCGGCGTGGACTGATGGCGGCGATGACGTGAGGAGCGCGACACCGACCCCAGTGGCCGCGCCCGCGATACCGGCGGGTGTTCCGGTTACAGATGCCTGCCAGCCCCGCTTTAGCGCACACCGTGCTACAAGGCGATCTGCACCATCCGCTAGGCCCGTGAGGAGCACACGCGGGGAATTTTTCAGTTCGAACCTGGCAAGTACTTCATCGACGATGGGTTCAAGTAACCCGACGTCTTCAACCACAATATCGCGGTGACCAGTGGCACCGATCACGATGGGGACCAGATGGGGTTGGTTCACAATGTCCTTATTCACTCGATCCCCGTGCGTGTACCTAACGACCAGGTGAATTCTCCCCGACACCAACTTCGGAAAGCAGCGGGGACGGGCATCATCGGATCAGCGCATCCCTCTTCCGGCCTCATAGGCTTTCAATCGAGCCCGCGCTGCCGGACCTTCTCCAGACTGCGCGAAATCAGGGACCGCCAGCGCTTTATGCTGCATAAATACAGCTTCGGAGAATAGGCTCTGCGCTGCGTACGCTGCCGCCAGGGTGTCTATATAGTCGCCGTTTTTCCATTCGGTTTTCTTGCAAATCGCTAACGCCAACGACGTGATCCCTCTTTCAGTAGCAGGTTGATTTAGAGTCCGTCACTGCGAACTGTACTCGATTCCATTGCGCCTGAGTTCGCGAGCGAATTCAGGTGCGCGGCGTAAACTGCCGGCGGCAGGCCGCCGTAAGGTCAAAAAACCCATCCGCGCCGATTTGCAGAAAAACAAGATCGATTCTATTGCCGTGATCTTGGTTGCGTGTGAATCGGGCTATCCCGAGTTCGGGGCGTGACCTGCCCCCTACCGTACCAGCTGAGAGTAGAGAAGTCCGTCAAACCATGGAGGATGACGGACATGAAAAAGAGCAGATACAGCGAAGAGCAGATCATCGGTTTTCTGAAACAGGCCGATGCCGGGATGCCGATCAAGGAGCTGTGCCGCAAAGGGGGTTTTAGCGATGCCACCTTCTACAAGTGGCGAGCAACGTTCGGTGGCATGGATGTGTCCGACGCAAAACGGCTCAAGGAGCTCGAGGGCCAGAACTCCAAGCTCAAGAGGCTGTGCTAGTGGATTGAATCCCCCGGTGGCCACCTCAAACTCCCCCATCTGTGGCCGGGTCAAACTCCTCCACCCTGGGTGCGGGTAGGCGGGACGGTGTGACTGTAGCGAAGTATGGGGTGGGTGGGCAAGCTGCGTTAGCACGGGGCGAGAGTTTTCCACGGCGCCGCGCGCGGCGTCCAACACGCCACGGGCGTGCGGCGCGGTGGGAAACTCGATGGGGCGCGGTTCGGATCGGGTCATGTGTGCCTGGCGGCGCGCGCTGCGGCCTCTTTGAGACGCCAGCTTTATCGCCAGGCGGTTGTAGATGCGTCGCCCTGGTTAATCTGGTCGCGCAGTCTGGTCAATCCATATCGCGCAAGCAACAGTCAGCGTCCGACGCGCACCGCGTGGGCGTGAATCTTCACCTTCATCGAGTTCTTCAATGCAGCGAAGATCGACGCCAGGCTTGTCATGGTGGGATTGCCGGCTGGGGAAAGCATCCGGTGTACGCTCTTCGAGGGTTTCTCGACCGAGTGCGCCAACTGTTCGAAACCAATCGTCGCGTTCACTAGATCGCGCAGGACAAACTTTGCCGTTTCCGGCTCGCCATTCAGAAACAGCGTGGCTGCTTCGTCCAGCAGCGCTTTGGCAAACTCGGGGTCCCTTTTGACCCGCGCGACGACCGTTGCCTTGAAATCTCGTGTCAGTGCCATTGATTCACTCCTTGCGTCGTTTCCCGACATCTCGCGCAATTAACGCTTTGCGCCGCTTGTAGTCTTCCCAAAGGTCGACTGCTCTCTCGATATCCTTCTGTTGCCTTTTTTTGCTGCCCCCACCGAGCAGCACGATGACCTGCAAGCCGTCCCTGGCGAGATAAATGCGCCAGCCGGGGCCGAAATCGATCTTGCATTCGCCGATTCCCCGAAACCACTCGACGTTCGACAGATTGCCCTGCTGGATGCGTAGCTTCGCCGTCGCGACCTTGGCGGCGGCATCCGCTGGTAGGTCATTGAACCAATCTGCATAAAGGCTGGAGCCGTCTGCAAGCAGAAGTTCCCGAACTTGGTTCATCGCTGCCTAATGGTATCACAAACGTTACCATTAGAAGGTCTCGATCTGTCGAGAACCTGGCGGCGGCAATTCCTTCGCCTATGCCACAGCACCGCCTGCCGAGGTCCGCACCGGCAGGGAAAACGCCCGCAGCGTTACTCAGGAGTTCGAAGAGCAAGTTGTTCGGTAGTAAACCTTGCACCACCAAACCTGGTGTCCCCCGGCTCAGGCGAGGTCGACGGCGTGCCGCTTGAGCGCCGTCAGCGGTACGACCGCCAGTGTTTCCTCGTGCGTCGCTGCCAGCACCACCGGCGGCGCCATGCCGGCTTCGAGTGACTCGCGCCAGCGCCCGGCGCACAGGCACCACTGGTCGCCGGGCTTGAGCCCCGGGAAGCCG
>CAMBCF010000229.1 GCA_945864585.1 Bordetella parapertussis
CGCATCGATGCCAGCATCCGCGATTGGCGTCTGCGCATCGTGCAACCGCTGCGCGCGATCCGCCGTGAGCTCAAAACCGGCATCGCACCCGTGGCCATAGCGGACAGTGCCGCCTTGCGCAGCGCCATCCAGCGTGACGAACTGCTGGCGGAACGCCTGCAACAGGAAGCACTGGAACGCGAATTCCCGCTGTCATCGACCGGCTCGGCAGCATCCCCGCCGGCAGCGGCCACAGCGAATATCGCAGCCTACGGCACGCTGCTTGGCGCCGTGGGCGGCGCACTGCCGGATACGGCGGTCAATACGCTGCTCAAAGCGCTGGCGGTTTGCGCGTAAACCGCGCCAAAACCTTGAACCAGATCACCTTGGCTGCCGTCCATGGCGCTAAACTGACCGCATGTCGGGCCGGTTTGCACTGAAGATCATCCATTAACTATCATTTGCCACACGGAGAATCATATGACGCACGCAAAGCATTCGGGTTTTACGCTGATTGAACTGATGATCGTGGTCGCGATTGTAGCGATCCTTGCGGCCGTCGCGCTGCCGGCATACAACGACCACGTCACGCGCGGAAAAATCGCCGAGGCGACCTCGAACCTTGCCAATTTGCGGGTGCGGATGGAGCAGTTTTTTCAGGACAACCGCACCTATGTTGGCGGGCCCTGCAATCCGCCGGCAGCCGAAACCAAGTACTTTACTTATGCCTGCGCGCCTGCGGCGACGCTTACGACCTTTGGCATCACGGCAACGGGTGTAGCAGCGCAGGGCATGGGCGGCTTCGTCTACACCATCAATGAAGCCAACGCAAAAACCACGGTGATGTCGGCGCCTTCCACCTGGACTGGAAATGCCACCTGCTGGGTCACCAAGAAAGACGGGAGCTGCTAGTGCGCCGCTGGCATCTGCGCGGATTCACGATGATCGAATTGATGATAGGGGTAGCCATACTCGCTATCCTGCTTGCACTGGGGCTTCCCGCATTCACACAGATGCTGCAAAACTCCAGACTGCGCACTACCGCAGAAGCCTTTACCGCCGGACTGCAACGGGCGCGTGCCGAAGCGGTAAAACTCAATGCGCAGGTAGAGTTGATAATTACCAACGCCGCTCCCCTCGCCGCCAATGTGGACAGCGCCGGCGCCACCGCAGGCGGCACGAACTGGATCGTGCGTTCGGTCAATCCCAACCCGGCCACGGGCACGCGTGACTTTATCGAAGGTAAATCCTCAGCCGAGGGCGCAGCGGCGGCGGTGGTCGTTACCGCAACCAACACCGCTATCGCCTTCACTCCGTTTGGCGCTACCACGCTTGCTGGAACGGCAACATTTCAATTTACCAATCCGACGGCTGGCGCGTGCTTTGCGGCTGGCCCGATGCGCTGCCTGAACGTGGTGGTGATGACCGGAGGGCAAGTTAAAATGTGCGATCCTGCCATACTCACTGTGGGCGATACACGAAGATGCTAACGACTATGCCTAAACGCAACCACGCCCAGGCGGGCGTCATCCTGCTCGAAGCGCTGCTGGGGCTGTTGATTTTTTCTCTCGGCATACTGGCGATGATCGGCATGCAGGCGCAAGCCATTGCCACCTCGGCGGACGCTCAGTACCGCGGTGAAGGGGCGTCTCTGGCCAATCAAGTGTTGAGTCTGATGTGGGTAAACGTCGACCGCACCAACGCGGCCACGCTGGCGGCGAGCTTGAACGATTTCCGCTACAACACGGGGGGCGCGAATTGCAATTTTTCCGGCGGCGCGACCGCCCCCGCTAACGCCGTACTCGCAAACTGGGTGACCGCAGCGACCAGCACCGCCGGCACACGCCTGCCCGGTGCGACAGCGGCCATGCTGCAGATCAACGTGGACACCAGCGTGGCAGGCGCCAATCTGGTTACCGTAATCGTGTGCTGGAAAGCGCCGGCGGATACACAAAACCGCAGTCATATCCTCACTGCAAACGTCACCTGAGCCCGGACATGTCTATCCATTTGCGTAACCGGCAGCGCGGTTTCAGCCTGATTGAAATCCTGGTCGGCGCCGCTATCGGGCTCATCGGCATTGTGATTATTTTCCAGACACTGGCGTTGACGGAGTCACGCAGGCGCACTACCGGGGCCGGCAGCGATACCCAGCTCAGCGGGGCACTCGCGCTCTACACGCTGGAACGTGATCTGCGACTGGCGGGGTTCGGCTTTAGCACAGCGCCTGAACTCGGTTGCACCGTGGAAGCGACGGCAACCGCGCGTGGCGCCTTTAACTTTCCGTTGCTGCCGGTGCAAATCGTGCAAGGCGCCGCCGGCGCCCCGGACAGACTGAACGTGCTGTGGGGCAATTCCCCGCTGTTTGTTAACGTCCAGTATTTCACCGCATCTACCGCCACCACCAAGGCGACGCAATCATCCCGCGCCGGACTGCGGCCGGGAGACCTGGTCATCGCCGCGGGCCAGGTCGCCGGCGCCACGCGGTGCGCGCTGCTGGAAATTACCGACAATGGCACGGACACCATCACCATCACCCATACGCCGGGTGCCGGCTACACCAATGCTGCGGGCGTTGCAACAACCGCAAAATTCAGTTCCGGCGCAGCGCCGCCTGTATTCACCAACGGCAGCCTCTACAACCTCGGGCCCACCCCCGGCGCCACCCCCGGCGCCACCAATCCTCGCCGTAATGTATGGTCACTTAGCGGCAGCAGCCTTACCGTGCGCGAGGACTTCACCAACATCGCTGCCATATCGGTTGCCGACAGCATCATTGATTTTCAGGCGGAATACGGGGTCGACATCAGCGTGGCGCCGCCCCCCAATATCCAGTGGACGACCACCGATCCCGCTCTCGCGGTGTGGCCCAAGGTGCGGGCGATACGCGTTGCTCTGTTGTCGCGCAGCGGAGAATACGAAAAAACCCCAGTCACTCCGATTGCACCAACCTGGCTAGGCAATACTATGCCCACCGGCGCTCCCAGCAACGCCTTCGTCATGCGCAATGTCGATGGCTCCGCCGATACCAATCCCGCCGGTCCCAACAACTGGCGTAATTACCGTTACCGGGTGCATGAAGCCGTAATACCTTTGCGCAACGTCATTTGGGGAACCTCGCCATGAACCTCCCATCCACAGTCAATTTGCCGCTTCAGCGTGTACGCCAGCGTGGCGTCGTGCTGTTTATATCGTTGATCGTGCTGGTCGCGATGTCGCTCGCTGGAATCGCGGCCTGGCGATCGGTCAGCACCGGCCTGCTCATCGCCGGCAATATGGCATTCCAGCAAGGCGCCACGTTATCCGCCGACAGAGGTAT
>CAMBCF010000230.1 GCA_945864585.1 Bordetella parapertussis
CTGAGACCCGCCAAGGAGGATTGAGGACTGAGGACTGAGGACTTGGGCGTGCTGTTGTTTGCACCTACAGTGCTGCCAGCGTTACCTTGTTTGAGCGCCATGCAGTTGACCACTCAGTCCTAAGTCCTCAGTCCTAAGTCCTGCAGTACCATCACCGCATCTATCTCCACCAGCGCGTCGCGCGGCAGGCTCGCGACACCCACCGCTGCGCGTGCCGGATACGGCGCCTTCAGATACGTCGCCATAATCTCGTTCACTTTGGCGAAGTGCTTGAGATCGGTGAGATAAACGGTGAAGCGCACTACGTCGTTGAGCGTGCCGCCCGCGGCTTCGGCCACGGCTTTGAGATTATCCAGCACGCGGTGTATTTGTGCATCGATGCCGTCAACCATTTGCATGGTTTGCGGATCGAGGCCGATTTGCCCGGCGCAGTAAACGGTGTTGCCGGCACGCACGGCTTGCGAGTAGGTGCCGATGGCTTTGGGGGCGAGTTCGGTGTGGATGGTTTTTTTCATGGAGCCAATCCTTGAGTGTTGATGTTTCCCGCCTTCGGCCCTCCTCGCTGCGCTCTCCCCGACCCTTCTGCTTCGCTTCAAGTGTGCCCTTGCCCCGAGAGGGAAAGGGAGATTATGGGCGCCGGTGCGCTTTGTTCTTACGATGGCAACTGTAGTACGTATTTCGACAGGATATTGCGCTGAATTTCGTTCGAGCCGCCGTAAATCGTGCCGGGGCGCGATATATAGAACGGCGATATCACGTCTATTTTTTCGTCGCCAAGGGTGATCTCATCAGCGAAGGCGCCGTATTCGGCGCCGGCTTCAAGCAGCAATTCGGAAACTTTCTGATAAGTGTCCATCGCAAACACCTTCAGCATCGATACATCAGGCCCCAGTGCTTCGCCCCGCCGCACTTTATCAACGTAGCGGCGGTAGAGCGAACTCAGATCGTTCAAATCCATCTTCAACTGCGTGTAGCGATCAACGAAACCCGCATCGTCAAACAGATGTTGCGCGCGCGCCAGCGCATCCAATTGTTCAAACGCCTGCAGCGGCCGCCGCGGGCTGCCGATGGACAAGCGCTCAAATGTGAGCAGTCCTTTGGCGATGGTCCAGCCTTCATTGAGTTTGCCGACGAGATTGTGTTTAGGTGTGCGCACATTGTCGAAAAACACCTGGCAAAACTCCTCGTCCCCCGCGATGTTGCGGATGGTGCGCAGCGTGATGCCCGGCGTTTTCATGTCCAGCAGTAAAAAACTGATGCCCCGCTGTTGTTTCACGGTTTTGTCGGTGCGCGCGAGCACATAAATATGGGTGGCGTCGTGCGCCATCGAGGTCCAGATCTTGCTGCCGTTAATGACGTAGTCGTCGCCGTCGGGCACCGCTTCGGTGCGCAGGCTTGCGAGGTCAGAGCCGGCATTGGGCTCGGAGTAACCCTGACACCATACGTTGTCGCCATTGATGATTTTCGGCAGGTATTGCGCGCGCTGCGCATCGGTGCCGAAACGTATCAGCGTCGGCCCCACCATGGTGAGGCCCTGATCAGGCATGCGGCCCAGCCCCGCGCGCTCGGATTCTTCCCAGTAAATAATCAGCTTGGCAGGGGCGAGGCCCATGCCGCCGTGTTCACTGGGCCAATTCGGCGCGAGCCAGCCCTTTTTCGAGAGTTTCACCCACCACGCGTGGCTTTCCGCCCAGCGCATGCGGCGTGGCAGAAAGCGCAGGTGATCGGGATACTCTTGCGCAAACCAGGTGCGCAGTTCCATGCGGAACGCGTCGTCGGTCATGGCGTTCCAATCGGCAGTGCGGTTGCTCATGTTGCTGCCGCTCCTTCCAGAATTTCCGTTTTGGCGTAGCGCCGCCGATGGATGTTTCCATTACCCAGCCACGCGGCCAGTGTCATGGCGCGCTTGACGTAAAGGCCGACATCGCAATCTTCGGTAAAGCCAATCGCGCCGTGCATTTGTATCGATTGTCGCGTGATCAATAGTGCTGCGTCGGTGCAGCGCGCTTTGGCGCGGCTGGCAGCGGCGCTGCGTGCCTGTGCCTCGGGTTCGACGCCGTGCTCGCCGTCAAGCACGCCCAGGCAATCAGCGAGTACTGCATTCGATAGCTCCTGCTGAATATACAGATCAACCGCGCGGTGCTGCAGCACCTGAAAACTGCCGATGGGTTTTCCGAATTGCACCCGCGTCTTTAAATAATCGAGCGTCATCTCCAGCGAGCGGCCCATGACGCCGCACAATTCCGCGCTGGCGATGACTGCCGTGTGGTCGATCGCGCGCGCGAGGGATGCCGCGGCTGTCATGCCGGTGTTGATGACGTTTTCTTTGGCCACGGTTACGTCGGACAGATTCAGCGTGCCCGACAGCCGCCCGTCCGCCAGCGTGTCGAATTCTGTGGTAGCGCCCGCAGCATCGCGCGGCACCCACAGCAGTTGCATGCCTGCTGCAGAATTCGCCGAGACGATATATCCATCGGCATGGGACGCGCCAACCACAAAGCGTTTGCTGCCGTTTACCCGAAATCCGCCTTCGAAGGGCGTGGCCTGCATGTCGATTTTGCCCGGGTCGAGGGTGCCCGCGTGTTCCTGCCACGCGGTCGCCGGAAGCATGTCGCCCGATACCAGTGCTGTGAGCAGCCTTTTCTTCAATGGCTCGTTACTGCTTTCCGCCAGCACGCGCGCTGCCAGTACCGCCACCGCCGTCAACGGCTCCGGCACCAGCGCGCGCGCCAGACCCTGTGCCACGATCGCCATGTCAGCCAGTTGTAAACCCATGCCGCCATACTGTTCAGGTACCAGCACGCCCAGCCAGCCCAGATCCGCCATCTGCTTCCATACCGCGCGGTCGCATTCGGTTTTGCTTTCGCGCAGGCGGCGCACGCGCGCGACATCGACCCCGCGCGCAAAATCGGTGACGCTGTTCGACAGCATGGCTCGGTGTTCGGTGGAATCCTGCTGGGACATCATCCATGCTCCGTTAAAAATACCAATAAAAACAAATACTTACGTAACACCAACTGAATATCACACAGTATCAATGGCGCAAGAGCCACACTGTAACGAATAAATTTGCACGGCTCAACATCGATTCATAAACCCGTCGCTTACTCGCCGATGCACAGTCAGCCCTTGAGCGATTGCGCAATGTGCTCGGCAGCGCGCATGCCGAACGCAACGCCTTTGATCAGCCCGCCGACATAGCCGCCGCCGGCGCCGCCCTCCAGTCCACCGGTGGTCGCGCCCACGGCGTAGAGGCCTGCTATGGGCGCGCCGCGCGTGCTCATCACGCGCGCGTCGC
>CAMBCF010000231.1 GCA_945864585.1 Bordetella parapertussis
TAGTCCACCAGTACCGGCGTGGTTGATTTTAATACGTCGGCTTCAAAGGTATCGTCCTTAACGTGCTGAATATGCTCGCTCATTGCTGCAAACCTCTCTTTGGATTAGGGAAAGAAACCGCTCGAATTATGTCCAAGCGTGTGGCAACAGGCGTTGTTGAAACCATGCTAACCAAAAACGCTGGGTTTGGAAAGCAAAGTCACGGCGCAGTGGTAGCAGCGCTACCCACGGCACCAAGCGGCGCAGGCGTAAGCGCTTGTTTCTGTTAAAATATGGGCACTTTTACCGATTTCAAGATCAGCGCAGTTTCGTTTCAATTTTCGTTTTGATATCGCCACCGGGCCAGGGTTCCCATGACTTATGTAGTGACCGAAACTTGCATCAAGTGCAAGTATACCGATTGCGTTGATGTATGCCCCGTGGACTGCTTCCGCGAGGGCCCCAACATGCTGGTGATCGACCCGGATGAATGCATCGATTGCACTTTATGCGTTGCGGAATGCCCGGTAGAGGCCATTTTCGCGGAAGACGATGTGCCGGACGATCAAAAGGAATTCACCGCCATGAATGCCGAGCTGGCGAAAGTGTGGAAGCCCATCATCGAGAAAATAGACGCACCAGTTGATGCTGACGAATGGGCCAAGACCAAACAGAAGAAGCACCTGATCGAGAAATAAGCGGCACGTTCGTTTGCACGCCGTGTGATTTTATTCGGAGGTACTGTCACATGATAATAATTCTGACGCTGGCGCTGGCGGCGATCCCGGCCTCTGCGCTTGCCCAGCAAAAACCGCCCATTGCGCAGTACTGGATGAGTATTGAAACCGCAGCCGGCATGAGCATGCCCGGCATGGGCGGCATGGCGGGCATGATGAGTGGCATGATGGGGGGGGCGCAACAAAGCGGCCGCAAGATCACTTTGCAACTCGGCTCGCAACGTCCTGCGGACGCGCCCAGCGCCGCACACGACATACCCGCCGCTATGAACATGGGGCCGTCTTTGCCGCTGCTTACGCCGCGCGCAATTGCTGCTTCCACCAGCCCCGAACGCGCCGAGCGCGAAAAGCCGGAAGCCATGGAGCGTCCCAAGGGCCGCATGCTGCTGTACTGGGGTTGCGGAGAAGCGACCCGCAGCGGGCAGCCGGTGGTGATGGATTTTTCGCGCATGGCGCAGGGCCAGATGCCCTCGGAATTGGTCTCGCGCAGGGTGGCAACGGGGTCCCCGCCATCAGGGCGCACCGTCGGCCATTGGCCCAACCAGCAGGACAGCAAGGCTGTGCCCGATAGGGCATCGCTGATCGGCGAACACACCATACGCGGCAACTACACGCCCGACATGCGTTTCTCGCTGGGGCAGGGGCAGGATTTCATGGAGCGCGTGGAACTCAGTTCCACGGCCAGCGGCGCCGGTGGCGCCGCGGTGCGCTGGAATACGCCGGCAACCGCTACCGGTTACTTCACCACGGTGTTTGGCGGCGATGGCAACGACAGCATTTTCTGGAGTTCCAGCGAAGTGCAGGAATTCGGCATGCAACAGGATTGGCTGCCGCCCGGCGAAGTGGCGCGCCTGATACGTGAAAAAGTGGTGCTGTCGCCGCAGACGTCTGAATGCACTGTGCCCGCTGAAGTTGTTAAGAAGTCAGGCACCCCGATGCTGAGTTTTATCGCCTACGGCCCCGAAGCGAACTTTGGCTTTCCGCCGCGCCCGCAGGATCCGCAGTGGTATGTGAAAGTCCGTTTTAAATCAACTGCTTCTACGTTGCTCGGCGATGCCGGTGAAGGCCGTGGCCGCGCGCAGCGCGCGGAGCCCGCGCGTGCGCCATCCGCTGCGCCAGCGGGCGAAACGACGGCGCAACCTGCACCGCCTGCCGCGCCGGATCCCGTCAAGGACGGCCTCAACATCCTGCGGGGCATCTTCGGACGATAAACGACGCAGCGTAATGGCGCGCGTGGTTTCACGCGGTGTTATGCAGCGGGCGAGGTAACATCGGAATGGCTTCGTGTTGATGCGGGGCCCCCGAGCCTATGTTGACCGCCGCGATTCAACGCATCGTTATTTCACCTGCCACGTTCGCCCAACGTGCCGCGCAGGAGATCATCGGCCGTCAGCGCGCAGCGCTTCCTGATCTGCATCACCTTGTGGTTGTGCTTCCGGAGTTGCATGCTGTGGGCGATTTCGCGCGCGAACTGCGTTGCGCGGCGAATTTGCCGGTGCTGGTGGTGCCGCGCATCACGACGTTGCGCGCGTGGGCCGGCGAAGTGGTTCTCCAACGGCCGGTATTGGCGAACGCTGCGCGCGAAATGTTACTCTATCGCACGCTTGCCGAACACGACTGGTTCACCGAGCAAGACCGCTGGGCGGTGTGCAGCGAACTGGCATCGCTGTTCGACGAATTGACGCGCGAGCGCGTCGAACTGCCGGCGACGCACGCCGAGTTCAGCACCCGGCTTGCGCGCGCGTATGGTGCTTCCGGCAGGTTGGGAAAGCGTGGCGGCGCGCGCGCAGGAATCTCTCTCGATTTCGAAGCGCGCCTGGTGCATGAATTGTGGCGCGCGTTTCTGCAGGCGGGTGGCGCGCTGGATTGTGAATCGGCGTATGTGGCGCGCCTTGCACAACTCGCCGCCGAAGCGCGCGCGCCGCTTTACGTGATTGCGCCGCAAGGTTGGTCGGTCGCCGAGAACGGATTTCTCGAGCGTTACGCCGAACGGGCCCCTGTGCAGGTGATCGAACCCGCAAACGATGCAGCCGATGCGCTGTCGCAGGCACTCGCCGCGGCGTGGCCGCCGGCGCGAGATGCCAGTCTTTTGCAGCGTGCAGAGGCGCTGCGCGCCGCCCATGCTGAAAGCGCGCTCGCCGCACGCGTTTGCATCACTGCGGCGGCGCATGCGGAAGCGCACGCGCAGATCATCGACACCGCGGTGCGCGAGCGCCTCGCCGCGGGGCGCTCGCGCATCGCGGTAGTGGTGCAGGACCGACTGCTGGCGCGCCGCGCGCGCGCACTCCTGGAGCGCGCCGGCGTGCTGGTCACCGACGAAGCCGGCTGGGCGCTGTCTACCGTGAGCGCCGCCACCGTGATTGCGCGCTGGCTCGATGTGGCCAGCGGCGGCTGTCAACACGGCGATCTGTTTGATCTGCTGAAGTCGCCCTTTGCGTTTCACGACTGGCCGCGCGCCGTGCGCGAGCAGGTGGTGCAGCGTTTTGAACAGCAGGTGCGCGCGGCCAACGTCGTTGCCGGCTTCGACAATTTCATCG
>CAMBCF010000232.1 GCA_945864585.1 Bordetella parapertussis
GAAGAACCCGCGGTGATCGAGCGCATTCTCACGTACTTGGGGTTGGCTGCGCAGCCGCCGCCACGCGCAGCGGCGCGGCGCTTCGATCTGTTGCAGGCGGCTTGATACGTAAACCCAGAGCGGTTCTGTACCGCGCTGACGGGACGCCTAGGCCTGCGCTCAGGCAAGGGCGTTGAGTGGAAAAAAATTAGTCGCTGAATGGCTCTTCGTGCATTGAGATTCTCGACAAAACGCGCAGTTCGAGCGAATTTTCATGCGCTTGACTGCTCGGCAGGCTGCAGATAGATTGCTGTTTGGTGAAAAAAAGCGTTTAAAATGACTATTCCCGATCGTCGCGGCCGTCCAGATCAAGGGACGAGGATACCAAAGGGATCCTTCCGCAGCGTATTTCAACCGGCTCGCGTCGCAAGTCGCCGATCGCGCCTTCAAGGCCATGGCGGAAGTGCTGGTGTTCCACGATAGCGACGGCGGAAGATACCAGCATGTCAAAACGGATTTCGATGACCCGCAGGTCCACGCCGCTTTCGATGAAGCCAAGCGACGGGCGTAGCCGTTCATCATCCACGTCGAATTCGCCGCGTTATCGAAAGAGGAGAAGGAGCCGTACCTGGGCAAGCTCGCGCGCTTCCTGCGAAACAACCCCGCTCATCCGTTCCTGATGATCCACATGGGACAGTTGGAGGAACCGGAAGTGCAGCCGCTGCTCGATGCGCACGGCAATCTTCATTTTATGACGTCTCACGCGGATCCGTCTCATCAGGGTGGCGGCAAGCCGTTCATCAACATGTTCAACGGCGAGAGCCTGGAGCCCGAATGGCGTCGACTCATGATCGAGCGTCCGGACCGCTTTGTGTTCGCCCTCGACAACGTTTTCAGCAATTTCTGGATGCCCGGCCTCTACCTGGGCAAAATGGAGCTTTGGTGGAAAGCCCTCTCGGAACTCCCCGACGACGTTGCGCATGCTTTCGCGCACGGCAACACCGAACGTTTATGGCAACTGGCGCCTAAAGAAGGCGCCGTTTCGATGCTGCCGCCCTGGATCTCCATCGAGAAGCTCGGCCCCGTGACGGGGCACTCGGCGAACGCCAAGAATTGACGCCACACGCCGGGAACAGGGAGAGAGGCATGGCAAAGCTGTAGAATGGAGATGGGCAATCTGGTCTAGCGGCAAGGCCGGAGTTTTCGTTGGTGCGTCGTGCTGTTGCCGGCCATTGTTCTATTTCGAGTTCCACGCAAAGTATAAAGGTGATCCATGAATCGTTGTCACGCCTGGCTGAGCGGTCTTCTTGCGGTGATGCTGCAAGCCACTGCCGTGCTTGCACAGCAGAACCTGCCTATCATTGATGCCCATTCGCAGTTCGATCAGAACGTGCCGAACGAGCAAATCCTCGCGGTAATCGAGCGGGCAGGCGTATCGCGCGTCCTCCTCTCCTCGCGCAGGGGGGAGAGCGTGGAGAGCCGGGCGCTGGAGCTTGCGCGAGAGCGGCCAAATCTGATCAGCGTCCTGGTTGCCAGCAAGTGGGATCGGTACGAGCAGGCAAACCGGTTTGTCCCGAGCTTCGTGCAGCGAGCGGAAAATCCGGCCTTCGCCGGTATGGCGGAGATGCTTGTTACCCATGCCCCGCACGACCACCCGCAGCTCAAGTATGCCGGGCTGCAGATGGCACTCGACGCGCCGCAGATAAAAGCCGGGATTCGTGTCGCCCGCCAGCGAAGCTGGCCGTTGATTCTTCACCTGGAATTCGTCGATATGGGCGACGATGCGGCACGGCAGTACCTGGCTGATCTGGAAAAACTTCTGCAGGAGAATCGCGATCTGACGGTGGGGCTGATTCACATGGGCCAGTTAAACCAGCCGAAGGCCGCGGCGCTGCTGGCAGCGCATGCGAACCTGTTCCTGCTGACATCGCATGCGGACAATATTACTGCCACGAACCTCCGCAAAAGAGAGCCTGGTACGAAGGCACAGACGGGGTGGATCAATATGTTCTCCGGTCCGGTGCTCCGCCCTGAATGGAAGGAACTGATGATCCGCTACCCGGATCGCTTCGTCCTTGCGTTCGACAACGTGTTCCCGAACCACTGGTCTGAGCAGTACACCCGCAGGGTTGCAGCGTGGCGTAATGCTTTGTCGGATCTACCACCGGAGGTTGCGCACAAGATCGCGCATGGGAACGCCGAGCGGCTATGGAAACTGCCGCCGGCGAGAAACTGAGTCCCGCGTAGCACAACAACCGTAAGGCGCCGGCGAGTTAGTTGACCTACCGCGATGAAAGCTTGCACCTATCCGACCAACCCGACAGTGCACCGGACGCGTCGCTAGCGCCTGAACAACCCCGGGGCCTGTCTCCGGAGTTTACAGTGGCGCAGAGAGGAGTCCGCGATGCTGAAAATCGATAAGCCGATTTGGGTCTTGTTCTGGGTCTTTCTGCTTGGTGGCGCAATGCACGAAGCGGTTTCCGCCGAGCCGCCGCATTCCGCTACGCCGGCGGCCTCTGGCGGCGAGCGGCAGCCTGAGCTAAACAGCGTGCAGGTTCTCGAATATGCGATCCTGCCTGGCGGCAAGATCGTCATCAAACTGGTTTTCAAACACGAACTAACGGCGCCACCCGCGGTTTTCGCGAGCCATCACCCGACGGCACGCATCGTGCTGGATTTCGCCGATACCGCCAGCGAAACCGGCAAAGACCTGCTGGAGGTCGGCCGGTTCGGGTTGCGCAGCCTCCAGGTGGTACAGGCCGGAACCCGTACCCGGATGGTCATCAATCTCGCCAGGCCGGTCGGTTATGAAACCGCCGTGAAGGGCAAGGAACTGTTGATTACGCTGCAACACGCGGAAGCCGCAACCCGGAGCGGTATCCTGGGGCGGTTTTCCGGCGCGACGTTGCACCCGAGAGGTCAGGTCTAGCAAAGTAGCATTCCCCTTTCTTCTTTAGCTGCTAAAAAAGAGAAATTCTTGCCTGACGCCCGCTGCTGCGGGCGTTGTTATTTAAAGCGGCTTACCCGCAGCGCGGGGACAGATCATCACCCGCATCCTGCGGCTGTTGACCCGCGAGGGGCAACTGGTCGAAGAAGAGGGCGTGACCTATGTGGCGGATACGCACGGGATCAT
>CAMBCF010000233.1 GCA_945864585.1 Bordetella parapertussis
TCGAGTTCGATGATGCGTTTCTTGCGTTGGGATGTTGAAGTATCACTCATGAATTTGTTTCTCTAGCTACGCTTGCATTTACTTTTTTATGAGCAAACATTATAGTTCTTCGCTGAATTTTTGTGCGGTTGACCGCTCAGTTGGTCGCGAATACATTGCCAATTCATCAAGAAGGGCTTATAAAATTTGTGTACCCTTGCCTGCTAGGCTGATCGATACGATCTCTTTCCACACTTGGCATCCTCCTGTTCATTACTGCTTGCGCACAAATGCCCCGCCAGCCTTTTAACGTAGTCGAGGCCACCATTCCCGGCATGCGGGACGCCATGGAAAATGGCAGCGTCACCTCGCGCGAATTCGTGCAGCAGTACCTCGCGCGCATCGCGACCTACGACAAGAAACTCAACGCGGTGATGGCGGTGAATCCATGGGCCCTGCAGGAGGCGGAGACGCTAGACCGCGAACGTGCGCAGGGTAAATTGCGCGGCCCCCTGCACGGCATTCCGATCGCCATCAAGGACAACATCCAGACTACCGACATGCCCACCACCGGTGGCGCGCTCGCTTTCGACGGTTACGTACCGCCGTTCGAGGCGACTGTCGTCAAGAGCCTGCGCGATGCCGGAGCGATCATTCTCGCCAAAACCGGCATGACGGAATGGGCCAATTGGATGGCTGGCCCGCCGACGCCGGGCGTCGCGGGTTACAACCCGATCCTCGGGCACGGCGTGAACCCTTACGATCCGCGCCGTGATCCACGTGCCGCAACGGCGGATGGCAGGCCTGCGCTGCTCCCCGGCGGATCGAGTTCAGGCATTGGTACAACGGCAAGTTTCTGGGCTGCGAGTGTGGGCACCGAGACCTCGGGCTCGATCCTGGGGCCTTCGAACCAGAACATGCTGGTGGGTATCAAGCCCACCGTGGGCCGCATCAGCCGCTACGGCATAGCGCCGCTCACTGCCGATCAGGACACCGCCGGACCGATGGCGCGCACGGTGACGGACGCGGCGATCCTGTTGGGTGTGCTGGAGGATGCAGCGCCCGATCCGAATGATCCCGTGAAAACCTGTCGGCCACCGCCGGGCCGCGACTACACCGTGTTCCTGAAGGCCGATGCCCTGAAAGGCGCGCGCATCGGCATCCCGCGCGCCTTTTATTACACACCGGTTACGCCGCCCGGGCTGAAGGAGGCACGCGGCGGCATTAACCCGGAGCAGACCAAAGTGATGGAGGAGGCGATTGCGATTCTCAGGGAGCAGGGTGCGACCATCGTCGATCCGGCCGACATCCCGAGCGTGATGGATCCCGATGCGAACCGCAATTTCCTGCGCTGGGAAGTCTGCCGCGGCACCGACGGACAGAAAGGCAAGGACAGCGGCTGTTCGACCGCCTTCAAGTACAGCTTCAAGCGCGACTTCAATCTATGGCTCGCGAACCTCGGACCCGGCGCGCCGGTGAAGACCCTCACCGAGCTGCGCAACTGGAACCTAGCGCACAAGGGCATGAATGCGCTCAAGTACGGCCAGTCGCAGCTCGACAACTCCGACGAGATGGACCTTGAACAGGATCGCGCGCGCTATGACGCCGATCGCGCCAAGGATGTGTTCCTATCAGGCGCACACGGCATTGACGAGGTGATGAAGGCCGAGCGGCTGGATGCGCTGCTGTTCCCGAGCGGGTCGGGCGCAATTCTTTCAGCAAGGCCCGGCTACCCGACGGTGATCGTGCCGTTCGCGATGGTCGCGAATGCGCCTACGCCGCCGTTTCCGCAAGGGTTCAATGCCCGGCCCATGCCTTTCGGCGTGAGCTTTGCCGGCGGCGCGTGCGCCGAGCCGCGATTGATCGCGCTGGCCTATGCTTTCGAGCAGGCTACCAAGCGGCGCGTGCCGCCGTCATCGGTGCTCGTGCCCCGCTAATCGTGAAGCACCTGACTAATCAGCAGAGGTGGCAGCGCGGGGGAGTTTCGACATTGGCAGGTGAAACCAGCAAGGGGAAAAACTAGAAAATCGCACACTAATTTGCTAGTGGTCCGACTCGGCGTTACGATGGGTCTGTTTATCCGCCACCACAGACATGGCTTAAGCGAAGATGATATTTTTTGGTTGGGGCAGTGGCAGTGTCGATCTTGGTCAAGGGGAGCAACGTCAATGTCCCGCTTGCAAAAAAGAACGTCCTTTTAATCTGTTACTTCAATACACTTACTCTCATCTCTACTTCTTTCGTTGGGTTACAAAAAAGTCGTATCGCACCGTCTGTGACGTTTGCGGATATGAATTGGAATTGAACGCGGAGGGAGTCGAATCAAAGTCCCACAATAGTGCAATACCGTTTATGACCCGATTCGGGTGGTTGTTTCTCGTTGCCTCAGTTCTGATTGCTTTTATTGCCATAGGCATTGCCGTCAGTTAGTGACCCCGTCCTATGATGATTTGAGCGTATTTATGCACCAAAACACACGATTTCCGAAGTATGAAGTTCCGATGCCATTGAGCGTACCCGGCATACTTCCTCCCATGGTGGACTAGTCGTACCGGTTGATATGAACGCGTCAGCTCGCTAAAACGGTCACGTTGCATGGTGCGACGCAGCCTGCTCATTGATTGCCTTACGGAGAGTGTATGGATCACAACAGCCGTAGAAGGCACTCGGAAGAAGGTATTGAACGAGAGCAGCACCGTCGCGACTGAAGGGTAACTCCCATCCAAGCGCTGGAACTTGGACAGCTAAGTGCTCGGCTGCTACCTCCATCAGCAGAGCAGACAACCTCTGGCGCCTCCGCTCAGTGGCCACCCATACACGGCCGACTTTGGGGCCACTGTGCTCCAACGATTCCCTTTGTAGCAATTCAAACTTGTGATCGACTCGCCATGATAGTCGCCAAAATATTGTGTCACTAGCCGTGAGGACAAACGCGATCGCCCGCTCCTGCGCTGCGAGCACATACAGGCGCTGATCGTCCTCGGTTACCGTTCCGTCGTAGCCTGCGGGGTAGCGAGACATTGACCGCTGCGCGACCATTGCGACATGCGCTATCTTCCGGCGACTAGGCAACGGAACTGAGCCATCAACAAGACGCACTGAAAAGCC
>CAMBCF010000234.1 GCA_945864585.1 Bordetella parapertussis
TCGACTTCGGCATGCGCGCTGGTGACCAGAAAACCATGCGCATAGCCTTCGGGCATCCACAGCATTTTGCGGTTTTCGCCGGACAGCACCTGTGCAGTCCAGGTCCCAAATGTCGCCGAGTTTTTGCGTATATCCACCGCCACATCGTATATCTCGCCGGCCAATACGCGGATGAGTTTCGCTTGCGCTTGCTTTATCTGGTAATGCAGGCCGCGCAAAACGTTTTGGGCGCTGCGCGAATGATTGTCCTGCACGAATTGCGCGCTGATGCCGGTTTTTTCGGCGAAGGTGCGTGCGTTGTAGCTTTCAAAGAAAAAACCGCGGGCGTCGCCAAATACCCTCGGTTCGAGTATCAGAACCTCGGGCAGGCTGGTAGGCGTAACGTTCATGTGGCAGGGTAATCCAGCAACAGGTCGCTCAGGTACTTGCCATAGCCATTGTTACCCATCGACCTGGTCAGGGCCGCCAGTTGCTCTGCGGAAATATAGCCCATGCGGTACGCTATCTCTTCCGGACACGCAATTTTGAGGCCCTGGCGCTTTTCGATGGTCTCGATGAACATCGAGGCCTCAAGCAAAGACGCATGGGTGCCGGTATCGAGCCAGGCGACGCCGCGGCCCAGCAGGGTGACGCTAAGCTCGCCGCGTCGCAGGTATTCGTTGTTGAGGTCGGTGATTTCAAGTTCGCCGCGGGCGGAGGGTTTTAGCGCACGCGCGAGGTCGACGACATTACGGTCATAAACAAAGAACCCGGTGACCGCATATTTGGATTTCGGATGCGTGGGCTTTTCCTCAATCGAGATCACTTTGTGATTCTTGTCGAACTCAACCACGCCGGAGCGCTCAGGGTCCTGCACCTGGTAGGCGAAAATCGTGGCCCCTTCCGCCTTCTCCATGGCCAGATTCATATCGCGCGTCAGGTCATGACCGTAAAAAATATTGTCGCCCAAGATCAGTGCGCACGGCTCATTGCCAATGAAATCGGCGCCGATGATAAAAGCCTGCGGCAGGCCGTCAGGGCGGGGCTGCACCGCATAGGAAATAGTCAGTCCCCATTTGCGCCCGTCGCCGAGCAGTTGCTCAAAGCGCGGCGTATCCTGCGGCGTCGAAATCAGCAGTATGTCGCGAATGCCCGCGAGCATCAGCGTTGACAGCGGGTAATACACCATCGGTTTGTCGTACACCGGCAGCAGTTGCTTGGACACCACCTGCGTCGCCGGATACAGGCGCGTGCCGGAACCGCCGGCGAGGATAATACCTTTCATGCCGCGCTCCTTGCGCCGTAATTTTGCGAGATCCAGTTGCGGTAGGCGCCGCTGGTGACGTTATCCACCCATTGCGCGTGATCGAGATACCACTGCACGGTCTTGCGCAGGCCACTTTCAAACTTTTCCGCGGGCTGCCAGCCGAGTTCATTTTTAATTTTCGTGGCATTAATGGCGTAGCGCCAGTCGTGGCCGGGGCGGTCTTGCACAAAGGTGATCAGCCTGGCGTGCGGCGCGCCAGCGGGATGCAGTTGATCGAGTATGGCGCACAGCGCATGCACCACTTCCAGATTAGTTTTTTCGCTGTTGCCGCCGATGTTGTAGGTCTCGCCGGGACGGCCTTTTTTTAGCGCCGCGCGTATGCCCGCGCAATGGTCGCTCACGTACAGCCAGTCGCGCACATTTTTGCCGTCGCCATATACCGGCAAGGGCTGGCCCTGCAAGGCATTGCGGATCACCAGCGGTATTAATTTTTCAGGAAACTGCAGCGGCCCGTAGTTATTCGAGCAGTTGGTGGTGACGGTGGGCAGACCGTAGGTGTGATGATAGGCGCGCACCAGGTGATCAGAAGCGGCTTTCGACGCCGCATAAGGGCTGTTCGGCGCGTAGGCGGTGGTTTCTGCAAACGCGGGGTCGTGCGGCGCCAGCGAACCGTACACTTCGTCGGTGGAAACGTGCAAAAAGCGGAAGCGGCTCTTGTGCGGTTCCGCTAATGCCGACCAATAAGCGCGCGTCGCTTCGAGCAGATGGAAGGTGCCAACCACATTGGTCTGCACAAACTCGCCGGGGCCGCGTATCGAGCGATCCACATGGCTTTCCGCGGCAAAATGCACGATCGCTTGGGGCTGGTGCTGGCTGAGCAGTTCGGCAACCTTCGCGCGCTCGCCGATATCACCGAGAACGAAAACGTGGCGCGTATCGTTGGCAAGGCCCGCCAGGTTTTCTGGATTGCCGGCGTAGGTGAGTTTGTCGAGGTTGACGACCGGCGAGCCTTCGGCTGCGATCCAGTCGATAACAAAATTCGCGCCGATGAAGCCGGCGCCGCCGGTGACGAGAATCATAGGGAGAAAATAGCGTATTGCGTGAGTGGAAGCAGTGGAAGTAGGCAATCGCGGCTACCGATGCTACTCTAGCCATCTGGGTGCACCGGCTGAAAAGTCAATTATAACAAATACATGCAGTATCCAATGCGGCGTATTCTGCTGGTTAAAACATCTTCGTTGGGCGATGTGGTGCATAACCTGCCGGTGGTGAGTGATATACGTGACGGTTTATCCGGCGCTTCAATCGATTGGGTTGTAGAAGAAGCGTTCGCGGCGATTCCACGTCTGCACGCTGGCGTAAATCGGGTTATCCCGGTGGCGATTCGCCGCTGGCGGCGTGAGATTTTGCGCGCCAGTACGCGCAGTGAGTGCCGCGCATTCTTTAGGCAACTGCGTGAGCATGAGTACCAGGCAATCATAGACACGCAGGGACTGTTAAAAAGCGCGCTGGTAACAAGCGCCGCGCGCGGCCCGGGTTTCGGCCTCGACTGGAAAAGTTCGCGTGAGCCGCTGCGCCTGTTTTACCAGCGCACGTTCAGTGTGCCGTGGGGCCAGCACGCGGTCGCGCGCAATCGCAGTCTGGCGGCGCGGGCCCTGGGTCATGCCATCGCCGCGCCGGCCAGTTACGGCATTCAGGCGCCGCGCCGCGCGTTCGCGTGGTTGCCCGCGGATCGTTACGCCGTGCTACTGCACGCCACCAGTGCGGCGCCCAAGTTGTGGCCGGAAAGTCATTGGTGTGACATCTCTAACCACCTGTTTTCAAAAAATATTATTTC